>CADECG010000117.1 GCA_902825795.1 uncultured Bacteroidota bacterium | reverse complement strand
CCTTCACGGAACACGTTGAAGCCTTGCGGGAAGGCGATGGCGGTATTGTGGTGACCAATGTGCGACATGTCGAAGCGTTGGGCCACGCGCGCCAAGCCTTGCACGATGCGCGACTGGCCATGGCCAAGGGCGTGAGCGGAGAACTGTTGGCCACCGACCTGCGCCGCGCGCAACATCACCTTGGTGAGATCACCGGTAAGATCACGCCCGACGATCTGCTGGGCAGCATCTTCGGTCGGTTCTGTATTGGGAAATAGAGATAGCCTATGAAGGTTTCGGCAAAACCAATAGCTGTGATCGTTCTGCTCATGATACACATGGCTTGCATGGTGGCGATCATCTCAATGACCTCAAGGGTTCATGATTTCTTTCCTTGGGGTGATCCAAGTACTGCGGGACTTCACTTGATCTCTATTCCATACGTGTTTGGACCAACCTCGTTCTTGACGGTGCTCATTGCTTGTGCGATCGGCCTTCGTGGGATCACATCGGTCTCCATGCTGTCCATTTCTGCACTGATCGTCCTGTGCTTCTTCCTCCTTCCCGATGAGTTCTCATTGACAGCATCGCTCGGGCTTTCATTGCTCGGCTTTCTAGCCTGCGTGCGTGCAATTCTGATGACGTTGAAACGTGGCGCTGCTTAATTGAGGTGTTCACGCGCACACAAACGCGCCGTAGGTCTTTCCCGAGTAGGAAGTAGGCAATAGCAAAGTTCCACTCGCGTTTTCCGGGGCATGGTGCTCTGCATTTGAATTGAAGCCTGCGCGATGCTCAGACCCACATTCTTGATCTCTATTCTGTTCGTCGCTGCGGCGCATGGGCAGGTGGTTCAGCCCACAGCGAAGAGATTGCATCTTGGTGTGGAGTTCGGATACGGACAGGCTTACAGGACATTGAGTACCACGGACGATAGCGAGACGTCATCGGCAATCGTGGATAGCAGGAATTCCAGAGAGACGACACGCGCCGCTTTTTCGGGGAGCCTGTTTCTGGGATACGCGCTTTCCGATCGTTGGGTAATTGAAGCCGGTCTCGGATGCACACGCTTGGGCTATCAAAGCAAAATTGACGGGGATGACCTCAGCTACGGTGATATGATCGATCCACGACGGGGCTTCATCTACAGCACCAACGATATACCACCAGCATCGATCCGCCTTATCGACGACTTCTATTATGTGGAAGTTCCGTTGCGATTGAGGATGAACTTGGGTAAAGGCCGCTTCCGTTCTACCACGGCAGTCGGCATGGCGCCCGCATACTTGATCGCCGCGAACAGCCGCAGCGTTTTCACCTATGCCGATGGGGACAAGGAAGCCACGAACTATGACGATACCGATCAGTTCCTCCGCTTCGATCTGTTCGCTACCATATCCACCGGTGTCTCATACCGGCTGAAAGAGCGACTGGAATTCCGCTTGGAACCGATGTTCCGCTATGGTCTATTGCGGATCACCGATACCCCGGTGACCGGCCACCTATGGAGCGCAGGGATCGGAATGGGTTGCACCGTGCGTCTGTGATCCGCGATCACGGGCAGCGCTCCACCGAGCGTGGCAGCTGCTCAATGAAGAAGTAGTCCTCCATGCCCTCCCCTTCCATTGCGGGACCCATGCCGATGGTGCAGATGGCTTCGATGATCCACGGATCGCCCCCGTTCTTCACGCCCTTACGGTAAGCTTGCTGCAGGTCAACGTTGTTGAAGGGGATCAACGGCTCGCCCTCTTCCTCGCCAAGGTCCATTCCGCCCACACAGGGCCAAGTGAAACGTGAGCCGCACGGCTGGAAGCTCTGTGCATCGGCCATGTACGTGAAGGTGCCTTTGATGCGCATACGCGGGATCGCATCGCCGATCTCGTCAGCGAGTTTGTCAAGTGAATAGTCGGCTTTCGAGGCGAAGGCCTCTCCCATCTCATCCACCATCAACAAGCCTTCAGCGGTGTAACGATAGAACTCGGGCTTGTCGCCGGTGTAGCCCACGGTCATCAGGCCATTCACCACATGCCATTGACCGATCGTGCCCGTTGGTATCGTATCGCGATCGATGTACCGCTGCTGAAGGATGAACGTGCTATCGCTGCGGATCCACAACGTGGTTTCAATGCCCGGACAGTCGGCACAAGGCAGCGTGTCGGTGTAGTAGCCGGGCCATTCAACAGCGATCGTGGGTGGTACGACAACTTCGACTTCCGCAGACACTTCAGCGGGTTGCGTAGCCGGTCCACAAGCAGAAAGGAAGAGCAACGCGGCAGCGGGCACGAATGAGTATTTCATGTTTCCAAGGTCGGTCCGAATGTAGATCCACAGCCTTTCTAAGGATCGGGACTTCGAGGGCAGCCGCCTCCACGATCTGCGGAAGATGTTCCACAGCAATACACTCCCGGTATTTCGGCTTCAAGATAGCTGCTTCGCTCACTGGGCTTTCGTTTCCGATCGATCCTGGCTGGGCCGGTACCTTCTTTGGCCAATGCCCACAAAACCCAACACCATGATGAGCCGAAAGAACATAGCAGCACGGATCGGTTGGCCTGCTTTCATGCTGAGCGGAATGCGCTTCGCTGGTTGCGGTCCCGCTGAACAAGCGGAGAACACCAAGGAAAAGGTCGATAGCGGCATTGAGGAACTGAACGAGGATCTGCGCGCCGACATCGAGAAGGACAAGGCGGAACTGACCGCTGATCTGGAGCGCATCAAGCTGCGAACGGAAGCCAAGATCATCAACTTCGAGGAACGCCTGCGCGACGACAAGCTGACTCCCGCCGAGCGCAAGGAACTGGAAGACGCGCACAAAGAACTGAAGGGTCAACTGACCCGCATTGAAGTGGCCACCAGCAATGTGGGTGTCGCCACACGCGATTCCTGGCTCGAAGTGAAAGACGCAACGAACAAAGTGGTCGACGATATCGACAACTGGTTCGAGCGCCAAGCCGAAAAGTTGGACAAGAAAACCGATGCTGATCGCGACGGGGACGGTCATTGACCTCCCAACCGCGTTAGTTGATGGGTTGCTCCGGGGGGTAGCGGCCCATCTCTTTTTCCGGGCATTGCAGCATGTGCGACCTTGCGCGCAATGGATCCTATTCCCATTCTGACCGCCTTCTACTTCGGCAGCGTAGAGCACTATCGGTTATTGGCGCGGTATCCGAAGGTCATGATCGACATTGGCGAGCACTACGAGCGACAGAGCTACCGCACTCGCACCAGCATCATTGGCCCGAATGGCAAGCAGGACCTAGTGGTGCAGATCGCGCGACGCAGTGGCGAGAAGATGCCGATGCGCTCCGTCGGCCTTTCATATAGCGAGTCATGGCCGCACCAGCACGTACACGCCATCCGCAGCGCCTACGGGCAAACGCCGTGGTTCATCCACTACATCGACGAGATCGAAGCGGTGGTGATGAAGAAATACGATCGGCTGGTGGACCTTGACCTCGCGTCCATGCGGCTCGCCATGAAATGGTTGGGGTTGAAGACGGAAGTCGAAGTATCAGAGGAGTATATCGAGAGTCGTGAGTCGCGAGTCGTGAGTCGTGAGCCTGAGGTGCCGCTTGTGTACTCGCGACTCACGACTCACGACTCACGACTTGACCTCCGCTCCTCTTTCCAACCCAAACTCGCTATCCCTCCGGAAGTCGAAGTGGTTCCCTCCTACCCTCAGGTTTTCGCCGATCGACATGGCTTCACGGGACGCCTTAGCGTCATCGACCTGGTGTGCAACTGTGGGCCCGAAGCGCGCAGCATCCTCTCGATGCAGAAAGCCTGAACGTTCTTGACGAAGGTCAAGTGGTCGTCGTGAATCGCGATGGGACTTTCGCAGCATGATCAACGCACCATCCTGGCTGGACAGATCGGAATATCCGTTCACCAGCCGCTGTTTCGACCACGGCGATGGCCGCATGCACTATGTGGATGAAGGCCAAGGGCCAGTAGTGTTCTTCGTACACGGCACACCCGATTGGAGCTTCGGGTTCCGGCATCTGGTGAAGGCGTTGCGTGGAAATCACCGTTGCGTGGCTATCGATCACTTGGGGTTCGGTCTGAGCGATAAACCTCCGCAAGCGGACTACACCGCAGTAGCACATGCTCACCGTTTGCAGCGCTTCATCGATCACTTGGGCCTTACGGACATCACCCTTGTGGTCACCGACTTCGGCGGTGGTATCGGTTTGCAGCATGCATTGGAACATCCAACGAACGTCAAAGGCATCGTCCTGTACAACACCTGGATGTGGGACCTGATGCCGGACAAGCGGTTCAGTCGGCCATCAGCCTATGGCGACAAGTCCCGGCTCACGAAATCCGTTCACGCGCACTACAAGAATGCGCTACCAGATGCTGCATCGCGTGCCGCAACGTTCGCGTGTGTGCAAGAGATCGCCAACGCCGGGCCGTTCTGGAACGCACAATGGGAACGCGTGTCCCAGTTGAAGAACATCCCCACGTTGATCGCATGGGGTCTGACGGACAGGTTCTTCCCACCCGACCTGTTGGAGCGATGGAAGCAGGCTCTGCCCCATGCCTTGGTGCGCACCTTCCCCGATGCCGGGCATTTCCTTCATGAGGAACAGCCAGAAGCGCTGGCGTCCGGGATCCGGGAACTGGTCGCCGGCGGTCGCATGCATTGAGCGACATTGCTTTTGCTAGCACGCATACCTTGGCTTGCGCAGTATCCCTTCTACCGGCATGGTCATTGCCGAACGCCGCACCCAACCTCACTCCCATGACGAGAATTCTCCCCTTCCAATTGGCACTATCGATCGCTCTTCTTGCCACATCCTTTGACAGCAACGGCCAAGCTGCACCGGCTTGGCAAACCAGCGCTGGCGGCAGCATCAATTGGATGCGCACCACTAGCACCGGCAACCTGCTGGTGTGTACGAGTGAAGGATTGAAGGGCATCGACCCGGCAACAGGCACCGTCGGCTGGACAGTGAAGGAACTAGCGAATGCGCCGGAAAGCGGTTACGAGGAGATCGCGAACACACCCTTCGTTTCGCTGGTGCCTGCTGCTGCTGAAGACCAATTGGTGATCCTTGAACCCTATGGCGGCACGGTGCTCTTCAGCAGCACGGCCAGCGGTATCGGTCGCATTGCCAGCAAGTACTTCCTCTATGCGAACAACGCCATTGTGCTCGTGGGCCAGAGCGCCGACAAGAAGGCCGTGATGGCGTGTGTCGACATGGCTTCGGGCAAGGTGCGTTGGACGAAGGACGATGCCTTCAGCAAACTCACGTCGTGCTCCAGCGCTGGCAAGGACGCCATTCTGCTGAGCACCCTCTTCTTCGCCTACAAACTCGATGCGAACACCGGTGCCGAACTTTGGAAACAAAGCCCCGACCCCAAGTTCGCCAGCATGGCCAGCCTCATGGGTGCGTTGGACAAAGGCGGCGCCAACCTCGGTGGCCCGATGGCACAAACGCAAGGTGTGTTCGTCACCACGCCGCATTCGCCGGACCCCTGCTTCATGGGCCTGCAACAAACCAAACAGTCGGAGAAGACCGATGCGCAAGGCAAGAAGACCGTCACCACCACCTACAGCACCTTCATCAACGCCTTCAAGATCAGCGACGGTAGTTATGCGTGGGCCAAGCCCTTGCAGTTCCAACAGCAGCTCGGCGCCATAGTGCCATTGCAGCAAGGCTTGCTCGTGGGCGCTGGCGACAGGAACAGTGTGGAGATGCTCAACTACTCCACCGGTGAGGGCATATGGGGCAAGAACGGCAAAGGCATTTCGGTGAGCGGTCCGCTGAACGGCGCGGTTGAAGTGGATGGAGGAACACTGCTCACATCGGGCGGCAAGGATGCCGTGGCGATGTTGGTGGACGCCACCGGCACCGAACGTTGGGACAAGAAGGTGAAGCTCGATGGCGCCATTCAAAGTGTTACCCGCATGCCCGGCGCATTGCTCATCGCCAGCGCGGAGGAAGCTGATGTTGTTGATCTGGCTACAGGTGTATCGCGTCTCGGTAAACCGTTCAAGGGCGGCGCCGGTACCGTGGCCGTCGGAGAAAACGAAGTTCATCTCTTCAACAACAAAGACCATCTGCTGTACCGTATGCCCATGGGCGGTGGCGCAGCCACTGCGTTGAGCAGCGCGCCGCTGGAGTTCGAGGGTAAGGAGCACGCCACGCACGTGGACGTGATCGCCGATGGTATTGTGGTGAGCAGCGATCAGAACATCGCGCTCTTCGGAACGGACGGCAGCTTGAAGTACAAGAAGTACTTCCCCGCCCCGCGTGAAAGCGGACTGACCCGCGCGTTGCTTTACGCTAACGCCGTGCGCGCCGCGTACTACACAGCAGCATTCGGCTACACCAGCGCAGCCTTCGGGGCGGTGAGCCAGAGCATCCAGGTCACCGACGCGGGATCGGCCGCAGGCAAGGAGGTCACCGGACAGGTCGCGAACATCTACGGCGACGCATCGGTGATGGCGATGGACTACACCAAGCAGTTCCTGCAACGCGCCAATGCCCGCTTCAAAGCCACGGCCAGTACCAGCGCGGTGCAGTACATCCTTAGCGATGCGGGCAAACGCGAGTTCGTGCTGATGCGCGTGAACAAGAACGACGGCTCGCTCGGCGAGACCATCGCGCTCGGCAAGGACAAGACCCCGCTGTACGAGGTGGACGGCTTCGATAACGCCGTGTACCTGGTGAACGGCGCCAACGTGGTGGCCTACCGTTAGTGCACAATACCGGTCGAACAGAACGTGGCGAACCTCGTGGCGTTCGTTGCGCCTTGGCGGTTCAACCGCGTTCCTCTCATTATCTGATCCACCTCCTTCTGCGAAGGTCGCGGCTACTCCGTTCGCCCACCCGGAACAAGATCCTACCTTCGGGGCCAGAACGTAAGATCACCGACCACACCATACATGGCAACATTCGAGAAGCGCGAGAAAGAAAAGAAGCGGTTACAGAACCAAGAGGAAAAGAAGCGCCGCAAAGAAGCGCGCAAGGCGAACTCCAGCGGCGGCGGACTGGAGAACATGATGGCCTACCTGGACGAGAACGGCCAGATCACCAGCACCCCGCCCGACCCGAACAAGGTGCGCAAACCCATCGATGCTTCGGAGATCGAGATCGGCGTACCGAAACGCATTGATGTGCCCGTTGCGGCAGAGCGCCTGGGCCGCGTGGACTTCTTCGACACGTCGAAAGGCTTCGGCTTCATCAAAGAGGACATTACGCAAGAGCGCTTCTTCGTACACATCAGCGGCTTACTGGATGAAGTGGGCGAGAACGACAAAGTGCAGTTCGAGATCGAGCGTGGCCAGAAAGGCATGAACGCTGTGCGGGTGAAGAAGATCTGAGGGCTGATCGGACGATCAGATGATCAGAAGATCAGACGATCGAGTGGCTGCCGCGATCTTCCTTGCGCAGCCGATCATTGAGACCCCTTGTGGTCGACTACGAAGTGACCCGAACTGCAGGTTCGTATGGATCAGCAGCATTGTCCATAAGTGAGCGCTCCACCTACTTCATGGGATGCATCAGCATCATCGCCGGAACGATCTTGGCCTGTACCGCTTTGCACCTGAGCCTTTGGGGTGGCATCCTCTTCGGCATTGGTGTGTTGCTCGTGTGGTACCATGCGGAACGAACAAGCGCGAAGCTGTTCTGGACGATCGCACCACCGCTCATTGGGTTGGCGCGTATGTTCATTGTGTTGAACGGAATGCACTGACGTACGGCGGACGTTACCCAGCACACCCGAACGTGGTGGGTTCAACAATGATCCGTTGGATCCTCGTTGATCATCGTCGGACCACGATCACTCGAGTAGGTCATCTTTCGGAAAACCACCGGGACCCATGAAAGCAGGTTACTTCATCGCCTTCGCGTCGTTCCCGCTTGCTACGTTGGATCTCTCGGCTCAGGTCGCCGATGCCGGTACGGACCAGTACATCTGCGGCGATACCACCTTCCTGCAAGGCAACCTTCCCGGCGTCGGCCAATCAGGATCTTGGTCAGTGTTCGCAGGCACGGGCGTCTTTGCCGATGCCACGCTTGCGACCACGCAGGTGACCGGCTTGACTTTCGGCGATATCGAACTGGTGTGGACGCTGACCGACGGGATGACCACCACCACCGATACGGTCCTTGTTGTGGCTTACGATCCCGGCGCACTTCCCGCCTACGCAATGGGCGACACCACGTTGTTCGGCCCGCCCTTCAACGCCATGCTCATCGCCAATTCTCCATACTACCCTCAATCGTGCACATGGACCGTGGTGGCCGGAACAGCCTCCATCACGGAACCTTGGCAAAGCACGACCAGCGTGGTAGGGCTGAATGCCGGAGGCAACACGTTCCAGTGGGCCTGCGAGAACGGCCCATGCGGTATCACCACGTGGCCGGTCACCATCTATATGTGGTTCAGCACAGGGGTTTTACAGCACGATGCCCAGCTTCCGTTCCGGGTGGATCATAGCTCCGGGCTGTTGACCATCGTGTCGCTCAAGCCTGTTCGCGGTCTCCGGATCATCGATGCGCACGGCCGGGACGTCAACGTTGGAAGTCCCCTACCCAACGGCGTCTTCGTTGCCCAGGCCACCATCGGCGATCACCTCCATACCCTGCGCTTCGTCGTGAGCCGCTGAAAAGGACCAGAAGACCGGATAGTTGGAATGCGCGTACGACCTTCGCCAAGATCGATCAGCGGATCCGCACATACACCCCCAATGGCCAAGAAGATCGCCCCGAAAGCCTCGAAGAACGAGGACAAGAGGAAACAGAAGCCCGCTGACCCGAAGGCCAAAGCCAAGAAGAACGCCCCTTCCAAGACCACCACGAAGCTTAAGGCCGCCATGAACGGCAAAGCCAGCCCCGCGAAGGCCGCGGAAGGTGACAAGCCCGTGTTCGATTACATCGCCAGCTTGCCACAGCCGCAGCGCGGCATTGCCGAGCGCATCGATGCACTAGCGGCGAAGACCTTGCCGGGCCTCCAGCGTTCGGTGAAGTGGGGCATGGCGTACTACGGCGTGGACGGCGGCTGGTGCTTCGCATCCGGTGCCTTCGTGGGCCATGTGAAACTGATGTTCATCCGCGGCACGGACCTGAAGCCGGAACCGCCGGTGACGCCCGTCGCGATGGGCAAGGCCACGCGTGGTGTCGAGCTGAAAGCCGCAAAGGATCTTGACGAACACCAGCTGGCGGCATGGATGAAGCAAGCTGCCACCATGCCCTTCGTCAGCGCGGCGAAGAAGAAGTGACGGATCATCCACAGGGGACAAGTTGAGACTGTCCACAGATGGCACAGATGACACAGATGAAAACCCAATACGCAGCGTGGCGCATTTATCTGTGACATCTGCGACATCTGTGGAAAATACCTGCCGAGCCTGCGAGCCGCATTCATCTGCGACATCTGCGTCATCTGCGGAAAACAAGGCGAGCCTGCGAGCCCACTGCGGATAGGACCTACCGTGGAGTGAACACCATACGCTTCACCTCCAGCCGTGGACTCCCGAAATTGAGCAGCAAGCCGCGCTCATGACCGGTCGCTTTCAGGTAGTTCAGCAGCTGCGACTCCTCAACGCCGCTGAGCGTTTTCAGCGCCTTCAGTTCCACGACGACCTCACCGTAGCAGATGAAATCCGCACGGAACAACGTATTCAGACGTTCGCCCTTGTAATTGATCGGTAGTTCGACTTCCGCTGCGAACGGAATGCCCCGTTCATGGAACTCCCGCGCCAGGGCCTCCTGATACACGCTCTCCAAGAACCCGGCACCCAACTCAGTTTGCACCTCCATCGCCGCGCCGATGATGGCATGCGTCTGTGGGTCGCGGTCGTCCATAGAGCAAGTTTATCCACAGATGTCACAGATGACACAGATAAATACGAATGCAGATCGGCCCGGGCATTTCATCGGCGACATCTGCGTCATCTGTGGAAGAGAAAGAAGGTGAGCCCGCGAGCCGCATTCATCTGTGTCATCTGCGTCATCTGCGGAAAGAAAGACAGGCGAGCCAGCGAGCCGTATTCATCTGTGCCATCTGCGACATCTGCGGAAAAACCCGGCGAGCCTGCGAGCCGCATTCATCTGCGACATCTGCGTCATCTGCGGAAAATCAAGGCGAGCCCCGCGAGCTGCATTCATCTGTGTCATCTGCGCCATCTGCGGAGAATCAAGGCGAGCCCCGCGAGCTGCATTCATCTGTGACATCTGTGTCATCTGTGGAAGAAAACGGCGAGCCTGCGAGCCGCCTCTGCGGTCTACTTTCGCCACCATGGCCGAGAAGCAGGACATTGAGTTCAATCGGAATGAGGACTTCAATAAGCTCAAGCTCTCGGAGCTGAGCAAGAGACTTCACCAGATACATCTCGGTGGAGGGGAAAAGCGAATTGCCAAGCACAAGGAGGCCGGCAAGATGACCGCCCGCGAGCGCATCGACGGCCTGCTCGACCCCAAGAGCCCGCGCATCGAGATCGGCGCCTTCGCGGCCGACGGCATGTACAAGGAACACGGCGGGGCTCCCAGCGCCGGTGTGGTGGTGGTGATCGGTTACGTGAGCAAGCGCCAGTGCATCGTGGTGGCCAACGACGCCACCGTGAAGGCGGGAGCCTGGTTCCCCATGACGGGCAAGAAGAACCTGCGCGCGCAGGAGATCGCCATCGAGAACCGCCTGCCCATCATCTACCTCGTGGATAGCGCGGGCGTGTACCTGCCCATGCAGGACGAGATCTTCCCCGACAAGGAGCACTTCGGAAGGATCTTCCGCAACAACGCCGTGATGAGCTCCATGGGCATCACGCAGATCGCCGCCATCATGGGCAGCTGCGTGGCGGGCGGCGCCTACCTGCCCATCATGAGCGACGAGGCCCTGATCGTGGAGAAGACCGGCAGCATCTTCCTCGCCGGCAGCTACCTGGTGAAAGCCGCCATCGGTGAGGATATTGACAACGAAACGCTCGGCGGCGCCACCACCCACAGCGAGATCAGCGGGGTGACCGACTACAAATGCAAGGACGATGCGGACTGCCTGAAAAAGATCCGCACCATCGTGGACAAGCTGGGCAAGCCGAAGGATGCGGGCTTCAGTCGCGAGAAAGCCGCAGCCCCGAAGGCCGACCCGAAGGAGATCTACGGCATCCTCCCCACCGACCGCGCCAAGCCCTACGACATGCGCGAGGTCATCGCGCGGCTCGTGGACGGCAGCGAGTACACCGAGTACAAGGAAGGCTACGGCCAGAGCATCATCACCGCCTACGCCCGCATCGACGGCTGGGCCGTGGGCGTCGTGGCCAACCAGCGCAAGGTGGTGAAGAGCAAGAAGGGCGAGATGCAGTTCGGCGGCGTCATCTACAGCGACAGCGCCGACAAGGCCACGCGCTTCATCGCCA
>CADECG010000116.1 GCA_902825795.1 uncultured Bacteroidota bacterium | reverse complement strand
TGATCATGGCACTGCTCGGTGCAGCCGCCATTGCGCAATCGCCGTTCATCCACCAGTTGGATGTTCCGCCCGCGCTGTTCCACCGCCACCTGCTGTTCGATCGCATCGGCACCGACCTCTACCGCGTGGCCGGAACGCTCAGCAGCGCTGACTCGTCGTGGTTCTACCGGGCCGAGGTGGATGCCATCGGCACAGTGCAGAACGCCTCCTTGGTCCATTGCGATAGCGGTTCGGTGGGCCAGTACTCACCCGTGCTCGCCACCACCGCCGATGGCGGCCTCCTGTTCAGTTACCTCAACGTGGCGGGCGGCACCGACAAGCAGACCTATGCGAAGCTCGATGCAGCCGGTGATGTGCAATGGGTGCAGCACTACCCGGACAATTTCGGCATCTTCCTCAACGACCACGTTACCGCGCTGGTGGAAAAGGACGGCCACTACTTCAACCTCGGGCACCGGCAGGATGGGCCCGCGAACCAGGGATGGGCCAACGTCATGCTCGAGGTGGATAGCGTGGGTGCGTGCGTGCAGTTGTACACATGGGCAGCTGGCGACCTGTGGAGCGACCTTGGTCGCGGCTTATTGCGCACAGCCGGCAACGGGCTCTACACGGTGTCGGTGCAACGGCCCTATTCCAGCCAGTCAACCTATCCTTCGCTCAGCGTGCAACGTTGGGATGCCGCGTTGCAGGTGGAATGGTCGTACACGTATTCCTTGGGCAACTACCACTACCAGAACCACACGCTGCTGCTGCAGGACGATGGTCTGTTGCTCACCGGACAGATCCGGTTCAACAGTGGCGCCGGTCCGTTCCACCCGTACTTCATCCGGCTCGACAACACGGGGCAGGTGGTGTGGAGCCGTGTGCTGGGCGAAACGCAGATGTCGCCCAAGACCGCCGTGGAGGAGACGGATGGCACCTTCACCGTGCTCTTTTACCGCGACTCACTGCAAATGGTGGTGGCGCGGATGGACGCGAACGGAGCGCTGCTTTCGGCCATCGGCTCGGATGCGTTGCCCTCCGAAGCGTGGCCGGTGGACCTTCTGCGCGATGACGCGAGCGGCGAGCATTTGGTGCGCGGTGTGGAGCCCGGCAACGGTGGGTCCATCTACCTGGCCCGCCTCGATGCGAACCACCACTACGCGTGCGGTACCCAGTCCCTCGCGTGGAGCGATTCGTTGGTCACCACGCAACGCACGGCATTCGCGGTCACCCCGACCACCGGCTCGCTGGTATCCTATCCCATCGGTTGGACGACCGGTCCGGCAAACCTCACCGTTGTGGATGCCTGCTTGAGCACCACCGTTGTTGGTCCAGAGCGGAGCACCGCGCCAAGGGCCTGGCCGGTGCCGGCGGTTGATGAGGTGTTCATTGCCGCTGGCGCGCTCATGGATGGGGCTGTGCCGTACCGCATACTCGATGCTGCGGGTCGCTGCGCACTGAGCGGCATCGCCTCCATCGCCGATGAAGGGGTGCTGCGCTTGGATGTGGGTGCACTGGCATCGGGTGTGCACACGGTGGTGTTGCTGCCACCCGGCGGACCGGTGCATGTGCCGATGGTGAAGTAGGTGAGCGGCGTGCACCTCGCGCGCTGCGGGCGTGTTTCCAAGGATAGCGCACGAACGTTCCATCACCGCTGCTATGAAGTGGCTTGGCGTGCCATATAGTTTCGTTCCAACATCAACAAACGCATGCGCAGCCACTTCCTTCTGGCGACGGTGTTCGCCGCTACCATCATTGTTGCACAGGACACTGCAGAGACCATCCGTACGCTCGTCACCAACGCATGCACCGCCAACAAGGGCGGCTATTTCAGCGTTGGCGCCGGCTACACCCAAGTGCTGAACACCGGTGGCCTGCTGGTCGGTGGCCAAGGTGGGTGGATGCTCGGGCATCGGGTGGCGATCGGTGGTGGCGGTTATGGACTCATGAGCCGGATCCATGCGGAGCGTTTCGACAAGCATCTGGAAGCGAATGGTGTGGTGGCCAGGCCCAGCACATTGCACTTCGGCTACGGTGGCGCGTTCGCGGAAGTGCTCCTCAACCACCGGGCTCCTGTTCACGTGAGCATACCGCTGCTCATCGGCTACGGCGGTTGCAACATCAACTCGCCCATCGGGGAGGACGATCCGCAGGCGGATGTGGGCCTGTTGAGCCAAGGCTTCTTCGTGGTGCAGCCGGGCGTGCATGCTGAATTGAACGTGGCCGAACACGTGCGCGTGGATGTGGGCATGGATTACCGCTACACCAGCGACATCCACCTCACCGCACTACCGACCGATGCCTTGCGCGGTTTCAACTGGATGGTGCGGTTGAAGGTGGGGAGCTTCTGAGGCCCCGATGCGGTGCGCACCGCAGCGATGTGGCGGCGGCCAACGCCCAATCGTGGTGGATGAAGCGCGATGTGTTGGATATCGGTGTGCTCTGGAACGAGGCCTCGCACCGGGCCTTCCATGTGCAGGCGTTCGAAACACGCGATGATGGGCAAGGCACCACCATCCGGTTCACACTGTCGGAGCGGAAGGGGTGAGGCGTCCGGCCAATGCGGTTCGCGTCCGTCAAGGCTTGGCAATAGCAAGTCTGGCTGACCATCGTGCACCATCCAGCGTTACCGACACGACGTACACGCCAGCTGCCGCTCTAGGTGGGAGAGGCATCTTCGTGTTCACCTGACCGTTCTGTGCGGACAACAATTGCGAGCTGATCAGCCTGCCGGTCGGGTCGTGCAGTTCCGTTTCCACCACCTCGGTCGTAGCTGGCAATCCACCTAGGCTGATCCACAATTCTTCGCCCGTGTTGGGATTCGGGCCAAGGCTGAGCACTCCATCCGCGACAGCGACATTTTGCTCTATGTACTCAATGGATCTCGCGTACATGCCTCCATTCGTATAGGCAACGACCACCCGGCCATGTCCATTCGTTTGAAGCCATCGCGAACCCATAAAATCAGAGAATGACGTCGTGAACCGTTCGCTCCCCAAGACTTGCCAGAACACTCCGTTCCAGCGTCGAACCGTGGCGCGCCCATTGTCAAGCGCTGCGACCAAAAGATCATTGTCGCTTTCGACCGCAAGACAGACTTCGTTCATGGCAACGTCCCCATTGGCGCCCATCGTTTCCCACGCGGCACCGGTCCATCGACTTAGGGTACCACCCGCAGCCACGATCGGCTTGCCGTGCGCGTCCATGACGAGATACTGGAAAGTCGATGATTGTCCCGGGGGGATCTGGTCCATAACATTCCAGGCTGTTCCATCCCACTGCCAGATCATTGGAGCACTAGTGGGCGCGTTATGAAATCCAACGATCGGGTGCCCTAGTGGATCCAATGCAAGGCTGATCTCTGAATCCGCAGTATGGCTAGGTACCGGGCCCAACTCATTCCACGATGAGCCGTTCCACGCGACCACCCGCACAAGGCAAAAATCCTCGACACCGGTTGCAAAACGGTAGGCGACCACCGGATACGAATTAGGTGCAACAGCCAATTGCACCCCTGCCGCAGATAGAATGGAGAAGCCAGCCGGACCGACCGGTTCCCATGATGACCCGTTCCATCGCATGACCGTAACGCGTCCGCCGTTCGCATGGTCCTTATACGCAACCACCGGGTAGCTCGAAGAGTCAAGGGCAATGTCGTGAGGCCCGCATCCGCCTGCAGAGAAGCCAGCGCTACCCATCACCTCCCATGCTTCGCCGTTCCAACGTTGAACGGTCGTTCGATCCTCAAGGGTCAGATCCGAATAAGCAACAACCAGCTCCCCGCTCGGATCCATGGCCACGCTAGGATAGTAAGCCCCGGACGAGGAAAAGCCAGCTTCGCCGAAGGTCTGCCAAACCGAACCGTCCCATCGTTGCACCATCGCGCGCCAGCCGTACCCCCGTGCCTGACAGGCCACAACAAAACTCCCACTGCCGTCAATGGCCATGCTCGGATAATCTGGCCCGACAGTAGTATCAATAGAACACTCGGTCGACCAATCAGAACCATTCCAGCGTTGTACAAGTGCTCTTCCAACATCATAGTCATAGTATGACACTACCGGAGCACCGTTCGCATCCACGACCAAGCCCAGATCTGAAACATTCCCGACCGAAAAGCCGGCCGGCCCGATCGTTTCCCATACGGTTCCATTCCATCGGATGACCGTTGTCCGGTTCCCAAGTGAACCATGCACGATCGCCATCAACGGATCCCCATTTGCATCGAAGTCGAGGTCCATCTCAATAATGGGTCCGGTAGTGAAATCGATGAGTGGTGTCATCTCCCAATCGGTGCCGGTCCAACGCTGCATTTTGGTATGATGCGCACCGGGAAAATCGTGATACGCCACAGCGGGGTTGCCGCTATCATCCATGGCCAGGGAAAGTCCATACGCATCCGGGTTCGAAAAACCATCAGCACCGATAGCCTCCCATGCTGTGCCCGTCCAACGTTTAACTGTTGCGCGCCTATCATTCGATGCATCGATGTAGGCGACCACCAATGTTCCGTTGACATCCTTTGCAAGCCTCACCGCTGTTATCTCTCCGGACGAGAATCCATCCGTTCCTACAGGAACCCATGTCATACCGCTCCAACGCCTTACCATTATGTGATCGTTGTTGCTTGGATCGCTGCCTGCCAATACCGGGTTACCGTTTTGATCCAACACCAGATCCGATAACAGCGACCCATCCGGAAAGAACCCATTTGGACCGAGTGTGATCCATTTTGTCCCGTCCCAGCGCCTTACGCCGTAGTCGCCTCCTTCTCCAAAATCCTTGCATACAAGAACGGGATGGTCATTCCCGTCAATTGCGAGCCTAGGAAAATAGGCCTTCCCAACCGATGGCCAATTCCGATCATCCGGCCCCAAGGGCTCCCAATCCTGCGCATAGTTCACGCACGGCAACGACCACAGGAATGCGAACAAGAAGATGGAGATGGCCTTCATCACAGTGCTGCCTTGGTGGTCGAACTCAATACGTGCAACAACAACCTCACGTCGAAGGTAAGGCGTCCGGAGTGCCCATGAATGGTTCGCCCGCAGTGCCTGTTTTGCATGGCATTCCCCGCAATAATTCAAGCACGCCAACCAAGCCGAGCGTAGGCCGAATGTTGCAGCCGCGCTAGTGCGACCAACGTCGTCTGCTCATCTGGTCATCTGATCTTCTGATCGCCTGATCATCCGATCCCTCCCGTCCACACCTTTGCGCTCCCGACAAGCCGGGACTAAGAAGCATGCGTCCCCACCTCATCCTAGCGCTGCTCGTGTGCGCCTGCACCGGCACGCCACCGGCCGAGCCCGTTGTACCACAGCCCACCGTTGAACTGCGCGACGACCTGCGCGGGCTCTACGATAGTCTTGGGCTGCAAGGCTCGTTCGTGCTGTACGATGCAGGGCGCGATCACTGGTTGTACATCGACCGCAGCCAGGCCGATGTGCCGTCGTCACCGGCCAGCACGTTCAAGATCTTCAGCAGTTTGTACGGTTTGGAGAGCGGCGTGCTGAAGGATGCCGATCATGTGCTGCACTGGGATAGCATGGACTACGGCCGTGCAGCGGCGAACCGCGACCTGTCGTTACGCGAGTCGGTGGAGGTGAGCGTGTACTGGTACCACCGCGATGTGGCGCGCGCAGCCGGAGCGGGGGTGCTGAAGCATTGGCTCGATACCGTGGGCTACGGCAATGCGGATACGAGCGGTGGTTTCGATCGGTGCTGGGTGCGCGGCAACCTGCGCATATCGCCGCGACAGCAGGTGCAGTTGGTGCAGCGGTTGCAGGAGAACACGTTGCCCTTCAGCCAGCGCACCATGGATATCGTGAAGGACATCACGTTGCAGGAAGACACGCTCGGCTATCGCCTTCACGGCAAGACAGGTTGGGCCATGAACGCCCCCGATGGCAGCACCGGATGGTTCGTGGGTTGGGTGGTAAAAGCCGACAGCACCGGACCGTTCTACTTCGCGAACCGCGTGCATACGCCCGATACGCTTTCGGATACGTTCGGCCCCGCGCGCCGCGCGATCAGCGTGGAGGTGTTGAAGAGGGTGGGGGTGTTGTAGGGGCGGATCCCGGCTTCGAGCTGCGAGCCACGAGCTTCGAGCTATTGAGTGCACGCCGTTGGACGTTGGTTATTGGATATTGAACATTGGATATTGTTGGGCTTCGAGCTGCGAGCCACGAGTGGGGAACAGGATCTGTCATCCAGACGACGAGTCATCGAGGAGGAAGGATCTCTCGGGCAGCATGGCACCGGTGGAGGAGAGATCCCTCGTCGAAGACTTCTCGGGATGACAATTCAGCGAATGCCCAACGGCACGCACTGAGCAGCCAACAGCCAACGGCCAATGGCGAAAGCACACTAGCCAAAGGCCCGCACTGCACAGCCTGCGGCCTGAAGCCTGTGGCCTTCCCTCACCCCTTCACCAACACCACGGCCAGCTTGTTGAAGTCGGCGGCGGCGTTCACCACGGTGCGGTAGCCTTCGAAGTGCTCCAGCGGTATGCGGCTCACACGGTAGTACTCCTCGATCTTCAGTTTCAGGACGTTGCCTTCCAGAGTGGCCGCGCACGTGAAGTTGAGTTGGCGTTTGCCGTCCAGGTCCAGGTGCTTGTCGATGGTGAAGTCGGCGAGGTTCTGCACCGTCCATCCGGCGGGGATCACGATGTCGATCGTGCGGTTGAACTGGCGGTTGTAGTCGTCGTCCACGGGCAGCTTGCGCGGTTTCTCGGCGTACATCTCCACTTGGGGTCCGATCAGTTCGCCCACTTTGAAGAGCATCTTCTCACCGGCGCTCGCACTGAATTTGCGCGTCTCCACTTTGCCCTTGATGATGAAGGGTTCCACACCGAAGAGCTTGCTCTCGCCGTTGATCGCTTCCAGCTCGTTCACCGTGCCGTTCTCCAGCAGGTAGCTCACCAGTTCCTGTTGTACTTCCTTCTTCTTGTCATCATCGAGCAGGTGATAGAAGCACTGGATGCTGGCGTAGTAACCGGTCTGGTAATTCTCGAAGGCGAGGTCGCACTTGTCGGCCTCGGGGCTCAGCGTGGCGGTGATGATGTGATCGTGCACCGTGGCATTGTCCGGCAGCGGGTCGATGTACTTCACACTGCCCACGCCCGTAAGCGTTTCGCCCACCGCGAAGTTGCGGATGAAGAGACCGTGGTTGTCCATGCACTCGCCGGGCATGTAGCCCAAACGCAGGCCCTGTGAGGTGGGGTGCATGTACTTGTTGAGGCTGGGCAGGAACAGCGCCATCTCCTGCAGGAACTGGTAGCTCTCGAAGTCCTTGTCGAACGGTGTGCGCATACGGTCGCTGGTCACCACTACTTGGTAATCCACGCCCAGTTCGCGCAGCACAGCGGTGGTGAGCGCCATGGCGCCCACATCGCCGCAGGCCTTGTTCTTCAGCACGCTTTCCAGCAGCATCAGTTCGGGTGCGCTGCTTTCCACCAGTTGGTAGTTGTTCTTGAGGTAGTCCTCGGCCAGTCGCACTTTCTCCTCTTCACTGCCGCCCTTCGGCAACGCCATTTTCTTCACCAGTGCGGCCACTTCTTTCTTGGGCTTCGGCTCCAGGTTCTGGTGGACGAGGTTGTGGTAGAGCTTGGTGGCGTTGAGGTAGCTGCTGTAGTCCTTGATGCCGCGATCGGGCACGCGGTCCAGTTTGTAGGCGATGCGCATGGTGGCGGCGCCCATGTTCGCACTGGGCTCATTCTCCAGTCCGGGCACGTTCTTCAGGTCCCAGCGCATGTGCTGGATCTCCGTTTCGGTGGTGTCGATGGTCGGTTCCGGCACGCCACTGTAGCCCTTCGCTTTGTACACGAGCCGTGCAGGGTTCAACAGGTGCACATCTTCCTTGATGATGGGCGCACCCACTTGCAACGCTTCGCCATCGCCCTTCATGTTGGGGCTGCGCTTGAACACGTAGAAGTAATCCACCACGCTGCCGGGCACCAGTCCTTCGAACGCGAAGTAGAGGTAGCTGCCGGTGCCGTCCTCGTCCTCGGCGCGTTTGAAATCCTCTTCCGCCAGCTTGTGCACGGTGCCATCGGGTGCGATGCTGCGGGCCTCGACTTTCACCACGTCGATGACGCCGTTGAGGTTCGCATGCACTTTGTTCTCGGCTTCGATGGCACCTGCATCGCGCAGGAACACGCTGTTGTGCAACAGGAAATACTCCACCATGTCCTCGCCCTCTTCCTCCAGGTCCATCACCAGCGTGCGGCGCAGCAGGACGATGTTGTCCGGCATGGCTTTCACTTCGGCCGTTACTTCAGGCGTGGCGCCGAAGCCGTGATCGGTGATGAGCGCGTGCTGTGCGATGGAGGGTGCGGCACAGAGCAGTGCGGCAACAAGAAGAGTGCGGTGGTTCATCAGTAAGGTGTTCACTTGAGGACGATCGTCCGGTTCATATCACGGTCCAATTGGTCGAGCATGGTGCGCCAGCCGGCCAGGTCCTCGGGTTGCATCATCAGTTTCTCCATGCGGAAGCCGTTCTCCAGCTTCACGGTGGTGGGTGCGTCCTTCGCGCCGGGCACGGCCGTGGTGCGCATGGCATAGCTGAAGCTGCCGCCTTTGTGCGTTGCGGGTTCGGGTACGAAACCGGTGGTGGTGCCGACGGGCAGTTCAATGAACACCACTTCGTCGGCCGTCCAGCAATACTCTTCTTCCACGGGCAGCTTGCGCTCCTTGCGGTAGTACCGATCGTCGAACGAGTTCACCAGCATGCGGTGTACATACTGCTCGCCACCGAGCGTGGTGGAGTACCCCGGCAGACTGAAGGTGTACGATACCACCAACGGACCGGTGCGATCATCGAGGCCCGCCACCGTGACCGTATCCACGATGTAGCGGTTGTTGCCCTTCATGTACATGTTGCGCATCACGTCCTTCCACTTCTTCTTCTCCACGCGTTTGAAGATGTCGCTCATGGTGGCGCGCTGGTAGCCCGTGAAGGTGGTGGTGCCACTGCCCTTGAGCGTGTTGCCGTCCAACCGTGCATGCACCGTGTCGATCATGCGGTTCATGTCGGCCGGCATCACCGGCACATCCACCACCTTGAACCGCTCGGCGTCGATGCCGATCAGCGCTTGTTTGCCTTGGATGAAACCGCTCGGCATGCCGAAGGGCGTTTCGCTGCTGGTGGGATCGAGGATCATGAATTCGCCGGGGCTCATTTCCCACGCGGTGATCATGTGGTCGTCGGTCATGGGCGCCGGCAGATCGTCGTAGCTGTATGGCAATTGGCGCGAGCCCACCCAGGTGAGGTGTGCCTTCAAGCCGGCGTTGTGCATCAGTGCGCGCAGCAGGTTGGCCATGCCTTTGCAATCGCCGTAGCGCGCGTTGCACACGGCTGCGGGCATGGCGGGGATGAGGCCGTTCATGCCGTCCTCCACGGCCACGTACTTGATGTGGTCCTGCACCCAGGTGTAGAGCGCGGCGGCTTTCGCACGGTCGTTGTCCAGCCCTGCCGTCTGCTCGCGGGCAATACGCACGAGCATGGTGTCGTCATCGAGCAGGATCGCATCGCGCACGTGCTCGCGGTTCCACGCGTACATGCGCTCCAGGTCGGTGCCCGCTTTCTCGCCGGGCTTGCGTACCATCAGCTGCATGTGCGGTATGTAGTAGCGGATGCCCGGTGCCTGGTCCTCGATCTGCAACGCGGGGACGTTCGACATCGTCCAACGCTGCACGTTCTTGCCGCGCTCCACCACTTGCTCATGCTTCACCGCGTCCACGGGCATGTGGAACATGCTGGCCACCACTTCCACATCCTTGTCGCTGATCACCGTGAAGGTGCTTTCCTCCACCGGGTAGCCGCTGGCGAAGTAGTGGCCGGTGACCATGCGCGCGTCGGGGTACTTCAACGTGTAATCCAAGTGCGTGATGGCGCCCGTGGCCACGGCAGGGTAGAGGAACTGCACGTTGCGGCTATCGTCGAAGAAGATCTGGCTGCCCACTTCGTCGCGGTGGCTGAATTCCTCCACGTTGATCTTCTTGTAGCTCGTTTCCTTGGGCACCATGGTCCACGCGTTGATGCCTTCCAGCGGGATCAGTTTGCTGTAGCCCACTTCCTCGCGGTCGCTTTGTCCGGCGGGTGCTTTCAGCGCAATGCGCTCGTGCTCCACGGTCTTGGTGGCCGTTACACCTTCCTTGGTGTTCTCGATGCGGATGGTGGTGTGGTACTTGATCATCACACCGGCCTGGTCCTTCCAATCCTTGCGGTATTGTTCCAGCAGGAGCGTGGGGTCCTGGGCGAATGAATTGCTGCACACGGAGCATAGCGCGAGTATCACGAATGCCTTGTGGCCGCGCGTCATCGCGAGGAGGCTTTGCGACGAAGCGATCCATGTTCGTGCGGGTAAAGCCACTGACCGCAGTGCAGCGCGACCAGTTCCTTCGCGCGAGTAAGGGGTGAACTGCGACCGCACAATGCTCGCTTGGATCGCTTCGACCATCTGAATGGTCTCGCGATGACGCAGCGCCGAACGGCCGAAGGACCCCAGTAGCTTCAACAGGTGTTTGACTTGTCTCATGGTTTGCGCATGGCGATCACCGTGTCGTCGCGGTAGGTGAGGATCAATGTGGGCTTACCCGTGCGATCATACAACGTGCGTTCGCCGTGGCGATCGCCGTACACCCACTGGCACTTGTCCTGCAATTGACCGTTGTCCCAATACACCAGTTGTTCGCCGTGGCGGATGTGGTAGTGCCAGTTGGTGACGGTGGCCGGTTTGCCCGTTGGCCAGAATTCCTTGTCCACGCCGTGCATCTGCCCGCCTTCGAACACCGCTTCCTCCATCACCTTGCCATCCGGATAGAACTCGCGGTACGGACCATCGATCTCGCCGTTGCGGTAGGTCATCTCGCGGCTGGGTGCGCCGTTCGCGTATTTCGGTTCCAGCTTCAGGATCCCTTCGCCCAAGGGGATGGTGTCCACCAACTTGCCATCGGCGCCGTTGTAGCTGTACCCGATCATGCGGTCGTTGAGGTAGTAGCGCACCAACTGCAGGTCGCCGCTCATGCTGTAGCTGCGGGCGGTGCCGTGCAACTGTCCCAAGCGTTTCTCGCGCTCAATGGACAGCTTGCCGTTGATGTGGTATTCCTTGCTGCCCACGCTGTACCCGTCGGTGTAGGTCTCCTCGTGATCGAGCGTGCCGTCCACGTTGTAGAACTTGTCCACCCCGATGATCTCCCCGGTGTCGAAGGTGCGCTCGTAGCGCAATTTGCCGTTGGGGTGCCAGCCTTTCCACACCCCGTTCTCCTCTCCGTTCAGGTAGTTGCCTTCCTGCTCTTTGGTACCGTCGGGGAAGTACCACGTGGCCAAGCCGTTGCGGACCATGTTCATGTATTCCACGCGGCTTCGCTTCTTACCATCG
>CADECG010000115.1 GCA_902825795.1 uncultured Bacteroidota bacterium | reverse complement strand
CTGCTGCGCCGACCGAACGAGCGTGTCATCGTTCGCTGCGCGAGCCATAAGCCTGTACAAAGAAGGCGAGGGATTGTACTCCAAGAAACAGGAGAGTTCAGTGCCCCTTCTTCCGGGCGTACCACCGAACCAGCTCGGAGAGAGCAAAATGGCCAGCTTGGCCTTCGACAGATCGCCGCCAGCAGAGATCAGCTGGCTGTGGATCGCCAGGCATTGGTTCCCATCGTGCCCAATGGCGATCAACGGTTGCTTCGCCCTTTTGTTGAAGAAGTTCACCGGTTTGGCCGGATGGTCCTCGGTCGCAAGTTCCGATGAGCCGAAGAGCACGATGCTCGAACCATCGGCGAACGCGCGGGCAAGCAGGGAAGAGAAGTAGGGCTCGGTCTTGTAGTTGTCCAGGTACCCTGACAACGGCAACGAAAGTCGAGTGGCCTGCCCTGTGCTTTCCGCCTTGTCCGTCTGGATCAACGGAGAAACCATCCACAACAGAGCACAAGCAAGCAGCAATGCCAAAGGATGATCCCAATTCACTTGGGGATCCGACCGGACCGGTGCCGGTGAATCGCTCAAGCCTTCTTCTTTTGAACGTATGCGAGCAAAGTGAGCACGCTTTGGAAGTGCTGCTTATTGATGTCCACGAACGGGATACTGATACCGAAGGCGCCTTCCAAAGCAACCGCCAGATCCACCGCCCCAACGCTGTCCAAAATGTTCTGGTCGAGGAGCGCATCGGTTTCGTGGACGCTGCGGAAGACCACAGCTTCTACTTCGCGCTTGATGATCTCCTTCATGCCTTCCGTATCCATGGCCGAGTGCTTGCGGGCGAATGTACCGGCAACGACGACCGAACACGCAAGAGAGCTACTCTCTGTTAACGGCGTTCTCCCCTTCCGGAAGTTCCAAACGGTCGTTCTCACGGGCAATGTCCGCCATCCGCTTGGTCGGGTCGATCGCTACGCTCAACACTCTCCTCTTCTTGGGTACCGCAACGTTGAAGCTGTACGTAAGATGTGTCCATATCCAAGGCGCTACGGTTGTGAAGGAATAGGCCTCCGATCCGTTGGCCTTTTCACCCAACATCAGCGACAACGGCACATGTACCATCGCCCTAGTGCTATCGTCAAAGAGCACTTCAACATCCACTGGCATCAGTTGGTCACCCAAGCGCTTTAGTGTAACACGCACCGAGTCCTTCGTTCGCTCGATCCCAGAAACAGTATAGTCCAGTGTGCGCGTAGTGTTGATCCATTCATCGAAGTACCAATCAAGTTCGATCCCGCTACGCTTCTCCATCACTCGCTTCACGTCGATCGGTTCCGGGTGCTTGAAAGCGCATGCGTTCCAGAGATCCAGCATTCCTGCATGCACGGTCTTGTCCCCGATCACCGTGCTGAGCTGGTGCAGGAACATTTCGCCTTTGGTGTAGGCGCTTGTACCGTAAGCATGGTTGGTGAGGAAGTGATCGGCGTGAACGCTCAATGGCTCGTCGTTCCCGCTCTTCACCAGATCGAAGTAGCCCTTGTAGCCATCGAGGTGTGGATCGCCCACCCCACCGAAAAGATGGCGCATGGCCTCGCTGCTCGCATATTCGGTGAAGCCTTCATCCATCCAAGCATACTTGCCTTCGTTGCTGGCCAAAGCGCCGTAGAACCAGCTATGGACGCTTTCGTGTACGCTGACACCCACCAGACTACCGATTCCCCGCTTTCCCGTAATGAGCGTAAGCATGGGGTACTCCATGCCACCATCGCCGCCTTGCGCGAAGCTGTATTGCGGCCAAGGGTACTTGCCGAAATGCTCGCTCATGAAAGCAAAGCTCTTTGCCATGTAAGCGGCTAGTTGGTGCCAATTGTTGACGCTCTCGGCACTGGAAGGCTGAAAGAATACGTGCAACAATGGTCCATCCGGCATCTGCAATTGCTCGTGCACGTAATCAGGGTCCGCGCTCCAAGCGAAGTCGTGAACGTTCTCGGCCACGAAATGCCAAATGAGCTGACCGTTGACTGCAGGCACTGAGTTTTCTTTCACCGCATAACCATGGCCGATCTCAGCAGGGTTCTGCAATACGCCGGTAGCTGCTACTGTTAAACTGCTGTCCAGAGTGAGCTTCACATCGAAATCGCCCCAAACGCCATGGAATTCGCGGCCCACGTACGGTGTCGCGTGCCAACCATGATGGTCATACTCAGCCAGCTTAGGATACCACTGCGTCATGCTGTAGCTGATGCCCTCGGCATTGTCCCGACCGCTGCGGCGTATTTGCTTCGGCACTTGCCCGGCGAAGTCGAGGTCGAAAGTGGCGGAACTGCGCGGAAGGATCGGTGTAGGCAGGAGTACCTTTAATACTGTGCCCCTGTGTTCGAGCCGCGCCGGGATCCCTTCGTGCAGCAGTGAACTCACGGTCAGTCTTCCTTGTTCTTCGGGCTTCAGTTTCAGTATACGGTCCTGCACACGCGGATCCGGATCTGCAATGGTCCTTGACCGCATGTCCATTTCGCTGTTCGGCTGGAACGCATTGAAATAGAGATGAAAAAAGACTTCACGCAGAGTGTCAGGACTGCTATTGGTGTAGACGACCCTTGAGGTTCCCTCGAACGCGTGTGTGCGGGTATCGAGTGATACCTCCATGGTGTACTTCACCCTTTGCTGCCAGCGGTCGCATTGGGAAAAAGCAAGCTGTCCAGCGATCAGGGATAGAGAGCTAAGGGCAATGCGGGCGTGGCAGAAGGTCGAGGTCATGTGTACGGGTTGGTCGGCAAATATGACCAACGAGCCAAGTCACGGGCACTTACCGGGCCGGACTGCACACCATGGGACGAGAAAGCTTACGACAATAGGGCTTGTCGCAATGCGAATTCCAATTGGGAATTGGACTCCTTTAGCCTCTCAACGTTCTCTTCTTTGTCGCGCTCGTTACGGATATCGTTGAATGCGCTGCGGACGGCCAAGAGCACTTGCTCCGGCTCCCAGGGCTTACTGATGTAGCGCATGACGCCGCCATTGTTGATCGCATCGATCACCGCTTGGATGTCGCTGTACCCCGTCATGAGCATACGGCGCACACGCGGAAACCGATCCCGGACACAAGCCAAGAGCTCTGTACCGATGGTTCCGGGCATCCGCTGATCAGCAACCACCACATGTACATCGTGTTTCGCGAGTAGTTCAAGCGCTTCCGTTAGCGAACTGGCCAGAAGTACCTTGAAATCCTTTCGGAACGCAGCCATGAACGCCTGCAGGTTGCTTTGCTCGTCGTCTACATAGAGTACGCACGGAATTGGGAATTGGGCTTGTAGGTTGACTGGTGTTCCCATGGGTTCTTTCTTGCCGACCCAGTACGGACGATCCGTTGATGAGGTTACGCTGCTCGTCACAGTTTGTTGAAAAAATGTTCATAACTCGAAATACGTTTTTAGCTTTCGCGCCGAAACGGAACTCCCGGTCGCCCTCCGGAATACCGAATGACCAGAACCACAAGTGCCTTGAAAGGCTCGTCGTTGGCCGATAACGGCCAGTGGCAGCCCTCCTTTTTCCGCCTTTCGCTGTCGGCAGATCGCGAGCGGATCGCAGGGGTACTTGCCGACCCAAGGGCCGTGGTTCACGATACCATGACCGGTCAATTGAAGGAACTGGTCCGTTCGCTGAACCCATCGGTCAAATTCAGCCCGGAGGCAATGGAACAAGCGGCCGTAGCGCATATCGGTGCGACACCAATGGACGAATACGGGGTTTGGGTGCATTACCCATGGAGCGGACGATTGGTGCACCTGCTCGATGAGCATGATTTCGCATTGGTCCGTACCGACCGCAATCGGAACAAGATCACGCGTGAAGAACAAACAGCTCTGGCTTTCAAGCGGATCGGTGTTATTGGGCTGAGCGTAGGTCAGAGCATAGCCCTTACCATGGCCATGGAGCGCAGCTTCGGCGAGATCAGGCTGGCCGACTTTGATACGTTGGATCTAAGCAATCTCAACCGCATACGAAGTGGAGTACACCAGTTGGGTGTGAAAAAGGTGGTGAACGTGGCGCGGGAGATCATGGAGATAGACCCCTTCTTGAATGTTAAGGTGTATCCGGAGGGCATCACACGCGACAACATTGACAGCTTCTGCACGGACGATGGAAAACTCGACATCCTGATCGATGAATGCGACAGTGTCGACGTAAAGATCTTCTGCCGCCAAAGGGCCAAGGCTCTCGGTATCCCGGTCGTGATGGACACTAGCGATCGTGGTATGATCGATGTGGAGCGCTTCGACCTTGAACCCGATCGGCCGATCTTACATGGGTTGATCGAACATTTGGATCCGAACGACGCGGCAAAGGCCAAGACGAATGAGGAGAAGTTGCCGTTCCTGTTGGCAATGGTCGGGTTCGACCGGTTGAGCGATCGCATGAGAGCCTCCCTTACCCAGGTGGGGCTCACCCTTGTAACATGGCCACAACTATCGTCGAACGTGGTTCTCGGTGGTGCCGTGGCTGCAGACGTTTGCCGAAGGATCCTATTGGGCCTTCACCTCACCAGTGGACGATGGCGAGTTGACTTGGAGCAAGCCACGGATATGGGACGGCGGGAAAGGACACCAAATGAGCCCTCTTTGATCTCTTGAACCCAGCAGCATGGAGCAGATCACTATTCGAGCGTTCAGAGCAAACGACGAGCCCAACACATGCGCCGAATTCATGCGCGGACATGGCAACGTGCTCCGGGATTTCGGCATTACGAACGTCACCACGAACAACCCACTGTGGTGCAGCGATCCAGACACTTACGTTATCGTCGTTCTATCCAAGGACCATGGGATGGTGGGTGGTATACGCTTGGAGGTAGGCCGACCAGGGCGGATACTGCCAATGGAAGAAGCGCTCCGGAAGCTGGACCCTTCTGTTGAGCGCGTTCTCGAGGGTCTTTCCGGCAATGGCATGGCGGAGGTTTGTGGCCTCTGGGTGGCCAAGGAGTTCATTGGGCGCGGGCTACCGCAACTTCTTGCCTTGTCCGCTGTTTCCATTGCGAATCAATTCGGCATGGAATCCCTTGTATGCCTTGTGGCACACTATACCCTGCGTCAGGCCGTAAAAGCCGGCTTTGTTCCGTTGGATTCATTGGGAGACAAAGGCACATTTACGTACCCCATCCCTTCCATCAAGGCCATTGCCATGGTTGTGCCGGATACCATTTCTCTATACACTTCCCCGAAAGAACATAGGGAGGCTTTAGTTAGTCTCAGGCTGCGGCCCTTGCAGGAACGCACCGAAACTATCGGAGGCAGGCAGTGCCGTGTACGCTACTTATTGCAACTGCCTGAGCCTGCGGTGCATATGTCCCTCTATGGCCGCATACATGGCGATCGCATGGCTCGGTCGGCATAGGAACCCGGAGGTCATCGTTCGCGTAGAAGCGCGCGATGAAAAAGCCCGTCCTCTCCATTTCAGGTTCATTGATCAGTGCTCTGATCATCTCCGCTAACGCACAATCTCCGGTTTTAGTTGATGGAAGTGCGGCTCCAATGCCGATCGGCAGGCACCTACAACTTCTTGAGGATTCTTCCGGTATCATGCAGGTGCAGGATGTGCTCCAGTCACATTCTTTCGTCCCTTCGAATGCCGATGTTCCGAATCTGGGTTTGACCGGATCGGCGTTCTGGGTTCGCTTTGGGGTTTTCAACAGAACGGGTTCGGACGAGGTACTGATCGAGGTTTCGAATCCCGAGACCGAATCAATCGAATTCTACGCGTTCTCGGGGGATCATTTACTGAATACGTACAGCTCCGGCCAGATGTCGGCGGTGGGTGCTCGTCCCCTAAGCGATCCGAACTACGTCTTTCCGATAAAAGTGGCCAATGGCCAAGGTTGTACAGTTTACATGCGTTTCAGCAGCACCAAGCAGTTGCAGGTTCCGATCAGACTTTCCAGTCGGGACCAACTAGTGGAAGCCCGGTCCGGCCAGACGAAATTGATCGGTGGCTACATCGGTATCATGCTCGTTATGGCCATTTACAACCTCTTCATTTTCTTTTCTGCGCGCGACAAGAGCTATCTGATCTATGTCCTGTACATAGCATTGGTGAGTCTTACACAACTTACTTTCCTTGGCATCGGCCAGCACTCATTCTGGCCAGGCGCTGAGTGGTTTGCCGGTAAAGCGTCTATCATCTTCACGATCGCTACGGCCATCGCAGCCAGCGAATTCATGCGCTCGTTCATTCGAACGCACGAAGTAGCACCCAAGTTGGACCGAATCATTCCATGGTTCTATGGCTTGTTCGTGGTTTGTCTTGCCCTGTACTTGGGAGGACAACCAATGGTCGGCTACGGCCTTGCACAGCTATCGGCAGGATTGTTTGCGCCATTCATGTTCGCCATGGCATTGGTGGTTTGGCGTCGACGCTCACGCCAAGCCGGTTATTTCCTTATCGCATGGAGTGTTTTCCTCACCGGCACAATGGTCTTCGTATTGAAGGATGCCGGAGTTCTTCCATACAACGCTCTCACTATCTACACCATGCCCTTGGGATCGGCCATCGAAGGCGTCCTCCTCTCCTTCGGTCTCGCTGACAGGATCAACGTGCTCAGGCGCGACAAGGAGCGCTCGCAAGCGGAGGCCTTGGCGGCGTTAATGGAAAACGAGCGGATCATCCGCGATCAAAACGCAATACTCGAACAGAAGGTGACCGAGCGCACCCACGAACTGGTGGAAGCCAATGAGGAGATCAAGCGGACCCAAGTTCAACTTGTGAATGCCGAAAAAATGGCTGGACTTGGTCAGCTCACCGCTGGCATAGCCCACGAGATCAACAACCCGATCAACTTCATCATCAGCAACATCCCTCCCCTTCGCCGCAACTTGAAGGACATGGTGGAGGTGGTAGGTGATTTCCGCTCAACAAAAGGTGCCGAGGCCGATATGAAGTCGATCCACGACAAATGCGACCAACTGGGTCTGGACGAGTCGATCGCGGAACTGGATGGCATGATCGCCAGCATTGACGAAGGAGCGCGCCGCACAGCGGAGATCGTGCAGGGCCTGCGCAACTTCAGCCGACTGGATGAAGACTCGGTGAAGAAAGCCGACATCAATGAGGGAATACGTTCCACGATCGGTCTTCTCAGCCCCCAAGTTCGAGGGCACGCGGTTTTCAACACCGCACTGGCCGACCTTCCTATGGCTGAATGTCATCCCGGGAAGTTGAATCAGGCTGTTATGAACCTGCTCACCAACGCGGCACAGGCGATCCGCGCCAAGCACGGCGAGGGCGGCGAGGGTGTTGTAAGCATCCGCAGTTGGCACGAGAGCGGAATGATCACGATCGCCGTACAGGATAATGGCTGTGGTATGGAAGAAGCGACCAAGGCAAGGATCTTCGAGCCGTTCTTCACAACGAAAGGCGTAGGAGAAGGGACAGGTTTGGGCCTTTCGATAACATATAGCATTGTGCAGAAGCACAACGGCAGCATTGCCGTGGAGAGCGTGCCTGGTGGTGGTTCCGAATTCCGGATCACGATACCGGTGACCCAACAACAGGAAGATATCGCATTGCGCGCATGATGAGCCCAAGCGAACGCATCACGGTCCTTTATGTGGACGATGAGCCCGGTAACCTGACCGGTTTCAAGAGCAATTTCCGTCGGGAATTCAACGTACTGACCGCCACCAGCGGTGCAGAAGGGCTTGAACTCCTTGCAGCGCAAGAGGTCCATGTGGTGATCAGCGACCAGCGTATGCCCGGTATGGAAGGCGCCGATTTTCTAGCGATCGTAAAGGACCGCCACCCACAGGTGGTGCGAATGCTGATGACGGCCTATGCCGATGTGCAGGCTGTTATCGACGCCGTTAACAAGGGAAAGATCTTCGGGTATACCACCAAACCTTACGACCCGGCGGACCTGCGCATCAAGATCGAGCAAGCAGCCGAACTGGCCATGGCGCGAAAGGAACGTGATCGTACAAGCGCCTTATACCGGGCGAATTTCGAGGAGGCCGGGGATCCCATGATGATCGTGGATGAACACGGGGTCATTCAACAAGCGAACGCCGCCTGCGGTCGCCTCTTGGGCAAAGAAGTGACCGCACTTACGGGTTTGGAACTTGGCTCGATCATGGAAAGCACCCCACTTGGGATCACTCAATTGGGGCAACTGTTGAGCGGGCTTGGAACGACGAGCCTGGATGTCAGCGTGCGCACCTCGCTCGGCACCGTTGCGGATTGTTTGATGACCGCATCACGGATCGGGTTCGGGCCTCAGGGCCTTGACCGAGTTCAGGTGGTTTTCAAGGATATAACCGACCGCAAGCAGGAGGAATTGCGATTGCGCAAACTGAACGATGACCTGGACAAACGTGTGGCCATACGCACCCGCCAGCTCCGTGAAGCGATAGATGATCTGGCCTCCTTCAGCTATACTGTTGCCCATGACCTGCGCAGCCCGTTGAAGAACATCAAGGCCATGACAAAAATGCTTGATGGCACTGGCGAGCAGACCGATCTGGCCTCGCGCATTGAAGCTGGAACCACGCGCATGCTCGATCTGGTGGACGATCTGCTCCGCTTCGCCCTGACGAACAAATCCCATATCAACCGGGTACCTCAGGATCTCAGAACGATCGTGCAGGAAGTCGTTCAGAGCAATGTGCCGGAGGAAAAACGCGGATCGATCACGATCGATATTCCCGAAGGGTTAAATGCCCCGGTAGACAAAGCCATGCTGAAGGTCCTGTTCGTGAACCTTATCGGGAATGCCTTGAAATTCTCCAGAGACCGGGAAGATCAACGCATTCTGATCGGATACGAGCGCGAAATGGAGGCCCACCATCTGTGGGTAGCTGATAACGGTGTCGGTTTCGACATGTCCAGCGGTATCGATGTATTCGGCGCCTTCAAGCGCCTTCACCGTGCCGACAAGTTCGAAGGAAGCGGCATTGGACTGAGCATTGTGCAACGCATCGTGAAAAAACACGGTGGCGAAGCATGGGCCGAAAGTGCACCGGACAAAGGATGCACCATCCATTTCCGAATTCCCTCCGAAGTCCCGAAAGACAATGCGCTCCCATTTGAGGAGCGCGCGTAATGCGGGTAACCCTTCACCCGCTGTTCACGTAAACATCGCCACTACGGAACCCATCAATCCAAGCCAAATGAAGAACCACCTCCTCCGAATCCTTGCCCCGCTCGCCGCATTGACCATGGTCAACTGTGCTTCAGCGCAGATCATCGGCGGCAAGCTCGTTGACCGCAGGGACCAAGCCGAAGGCTGGTACCTACCCGTTCACGGCAAGGTGATGGCCAACGGCGAAAAGGCACAGGATGTATCCATCCGGCTATACAAGGACAATGAACTCATAGGCGATGTGCCTGTTGGACGGGACGGGTCCTTCATCGCTGAACTGGATATTGACCACGCCTACACCCTTCTGATCATGAAACCGGGGTTCCAGAACGAAATGCTGTTGGTAGATACCGCCCTGCCGGAGGGTATGGTGGAGTACCCGGCTTATGAATGTACCATCAGCATGGAACCCGAAGGCACGTACGCCGACAAAGAGGAAGGATTCTACTTGGACTTTCCCGCTGCGGTGGTGCGCTACAATGCCGAGATGGGCGGGTTCTACCACAGCGAACACTACCTCGACCACATCAAGACCAAGCTCTCTGGCTACGCGCAGGCTTCCTTCTGAACAGCTTCTCCCGCGCCTACAAAAACAACGAACCAGGCCGGAGATATACGAGGCGTTCGCCGCAAGGCGGGCGCCTTCGTCTTTTAGTGCTGGTCGTAATCTATGGTAACGTTCGCGCTGCGCGGATGGGTCTGGCACGTGAGCACGTAACCATCGGCCACCTCGCCGTCGGTAAGGGAATAATTCATGTCCATCTCCACCTGTCCTTCAAGCACACGTGCCTTACACGTGCAACACACAGCCCCCTTACACGCGAACGGCACGTCCAACCCTGCATCGAGCGCAACATCCAGCACGGCATCTCCGTTCGCGGGCACTTGCAGGATGTGTTCGCGTCCGTCCATGATCACCTTCACGGTAGCAGTCCCGGTGAACTCGCCAACGCTTGCGGGCGGGGCGTCCTTCTTCGTTTCCGCCGCGACCGGTGTACTGAAGAGCTCGACATGAATGTGCGCCTTCGCAACGCCCATGTTCTCCAACGCCTCGCTCACGTTCACCATCATCTGCTCTGGTCCGCAGATGAAGAACTCCTTGTGGATCGCATCGGTAATGAACCGCCCGAGAAGTTCCTTGGCCTTAGTCGTCGTGATACGGCCATTGAACAGCGCGTCCTCATCAACGCCCTTGCTGAGGATGTGGTGCACATCGAGCCTGTCAGGCCAGTGGTTTTCGAATTCCTTCAGCTTTTCGCGGAAGATGATGCGGTCCGTTTCGGAATTCCCATAGAACAATGTGAACCGACTTCTCGGTTCAGTGCGCAAGGCCGTAACCAGTATGCTGAGGATCGGCGTGATCCCACTTCCCGCAGCAAAAGCGACATAGTGCCGTTCCTGCGCAGCGTCCAAGTGGGTGAAGAAGTTCCCCATGGGCGTCATCACTTCAAGCGGGGCGCCCGGTTTCAGGCTCTCCACCAACTGTGTGCTTGCCCGGCCCTTATCCACTTTCTTCACCGCTATGCTGATGTGGTCCTTGTCCAGCGGACTGCTGCAGATGCTATAGCTACGGCGCAGTTCTTCGCCATTCACGTGCAACTTCAACGTGAGGTACTGGCCATGTGTGAACGAGAAATCCGTGCGAAGCGCCTCGGGCACCTTGAAGTCCACCACAATACAATCGCTGGTTTCCTTCGATACGTTCGCTACTTGCAGGGTGTGGAATCGGGCCATGCGCTGAACCATTTTCGGGGCGACGAAAGTAGCCGACGCCACGCCTTGACTGCCATTGCTTTCAATGACGACCATCAGCAAGGCCGCTATCTTCGCCGCACACCGAAACAAGCCGCGCTCGCATGACGGACCTGACCATTCTCGAGGAACGCTTCCAAGCCAAGATCGACGCCGAACTGAAGATCGAGCCGAAGGACTGGATGCCTGAGAAGTACCGCAAAAACCTCATCCGCCAGATCAGCCAACACGCGCACAGTGAGGTGGTGGGCATGTTGCCTGAAGGGAATTGGATCACCCGCGCCCCCAGCCTGCGGCGCAAGGCCATTCTGCTGGCCAAGGTGCAGGACGAGGCCGGTCACGGCCTCTACCTATACAGTGCTGCGGAAACATTAGGTACCAGTCGCGAACAGACCATCGATGACTTGCTCAGCGGCAAAGCCAAGTACAGCAGCATCTTCAACTATCCCACGCTTACGTGGGCCGATATCGGTGCGGTGGGTTGGTTGGTGGACGGTGCTGCCATCATGAACCAGGTAATGCTATGCCGCACGAGCTACGGTCCGTACGCGCGTGCCATGGTGCGCATCTGCAAGGAGGAGAGCTTCCACCAGCGCCAGGGCTACGAGA
>CADECG010000114.1 GCA_902825795.1 uncultured Bacteroidota bacterium | reverse complement strand
ACCGCCCTGACATGTAGATCCTCAGCACATTCTCGCGAGGCGTTGTACACCATCCGCGCCAGCACCCACGTAGTATTGATGCGAGGCTCTTAGGGACAGGAGGCCTCGGTAAGGTGAAGCAGTTCCGACTTGACGTGTCGGGACCGTTCTGGTCGGCGGGCCGCCCACTCCACGAGAGGGCGGCCCGTTGCGTTGGGGCTTGCCAATGACCGGAAACACTGTGCGAACGGTTTGCCATGGGTGGGATGTTGCCCACGGTGGACAACTACATTCGCCATCAGAAACCCACACGCATGAAGAAGCTCATTACTCTTTCCGTTCTCGGACTGTCGACGATCAGTGCAGGTGCGCAACTCACGGTCACGGACAGCCTCACCAACGGCTCTATCGCCACGTTGCTGGAGGGCATCGGCGTAACGGTGAGCAACGTAACGGTGAATTGTGCCGGCAATGCCATGGGCCACTTCATCGGTACCAGCGAGTTGTCGATCACCGAAGGTCTGCTGATCACTAGCGGTGGGGCCGATCAGGTAGCTGGTGCCAGCTTGGACTTTGCTTCCATCGGGAACAACACCCCAGGCGATGCCGATATCGACGCTGCACTCGGGTTCGGTACAGTGACCTATGATGCTTGCGTGCTCGAGTTCGATTGTTTGCCGATGGGCGACACACTGCTGTTCAACTTCTCCTTCGGTAGCGAGGAGTACTTGGAATACGTGGGCTCAGCCTTCAACGATGCCTTCGCGATCTACCTGAGTGGGCCCGGCTTTCCGAATCCTACCAATGTGGCGGCCATCCCCGGTGGAACGGTGGTATCCATCAACAACGTGAACCCCAACCTGAACCCGAGCTACTACTACGATAACGAGAACCCCGCCGGGCAGTTCATGAGCTATGACGGGTTCACGGCTAACCTCACTGTTTTTGCCGTAGTGCAACCGGGCCAGCAGTACCACTTCAAAGTGGTGGTGACCGATGTGGGCGACATGGTGTTCGATAGCGGCGTGTTCCTGGAGGCTTTCAGCTTCCGCAGCCCCATGTTCACCACCGCTGTTGAAGAAGCCGATGCGTGGCCCTTCCGCGTCATCGTCAGTGGCGCCGCATTGGAAGTGGTTGCACCGGGTGCTTCCGCCAACTCGCAAGTGGAGTTGATCGACGCAGCAGGGCGCGTGGTGCATACGGATGTGCTGACGGGCGAGCGCAGCACCATCGACATCGGTGCGTTGCCGCAAGGCGCCTATGCCGCGCGCATCCTCAGCGGCAACGTGCAAGGCGTTGCGCGCTTTGTGAAGGAATAACGCACGAAGGATTCAACTGCGCTTCAGCACGGCCAGTCGGGCATCGAAGCTGGTTTCGGGCACGGGAAGGTGTACGCGCTTGAACAGCGCTTCGTATTCCGCGCTGTGCTCGCTTACCTTGTTCTGGCGGATGTCGAAATGCACGAAGCCCATCCAGCAGAAACTCTTCAATGCGGTCTTCGCTTCGTTCCACATGCGCAGTTCCACATGCACGTGTTTGGGGCCGTAGCCGATCAGTTGCGTTTCGATCAGCACCTTCTCCATAAGGAAGGCCGGGCGCAGGTAGGCCATCTGGTTCGTGCTCACCACCCAACTGAGACCTGTCTCGCGCGCAACGCGGTAAATGTCCAGCCCGTAGTGCTCCAGCAAGTGGTCCTCCCGCGCGTTCAGGAAGGAATCGACGTAGCGGCCGTTGTTCAGGTGGTTGGCCGGGTCGCAATCCTGGAAGCGGATGGTGAGGATGCTGCTGGGCGTTGGGGAGAAGTCGGGTGCTGCCATAGTGCGAAGATGCTCACCGACGAGTGGAACAGCCGCCGCTACTTTCGCGGCCGTTCGCATGGCACAGAAACCCAGTACGCCGAAAGGCACCCGTGATTTCAGTCCGCAGGAGATGCTGCGGCGCAAGTACATCTTCGGCACCATCGAGAAGGTTTTCCAGAAGTATGGCTTCCTGCCACTGGAAACCCCGGCCATGGAGAACCTGGAAACGCTCACGGGCAAGTATGGTGAGGAAGGTGACCGATTGATCTTCAAGATCCTCAACAGCGGCGATGCATGGAAGGAAGTGAGCGAGGAGGTGAAGTCGAAATTGAAAGCGGGAGAGGAGGTACATCCAGGGAAGCTTGCGACGCAACTCAGTGAGAAGGCACTGCGCTATGATCTCACCGTGCCCTTCGCACGATACGTGGTGCAGCACCAGAACGAGATCGCTTTCCCTTTCAAGCGCTACCAGATCCAACCGGTGTGGCGCGCTGATCGCCCGCAGAAGGGACGGTACCGCGAGTTCTATCAGTGCGACGCGGACATGATCGGCAGCAAGAGTTTGCTGAACGAGGTGGAACTGGTGCAGTTGTTCGACGATGTGTTCACCGATCTCGGTTTGGCCGTCGTTATCAAGATCAACGATCGCAAGGTGCTCAGCGGCATTGCCGAGATCAGCGGTCAGCCGGAGAAAGTCGTGGACATGGTAACCGCCATCGACAAGCTCGATAAGATCGGTCGGGAGAAAGTGGAGGAGGAGATGCGCAGCAAGGGGATCACCGACGACGCCATCGCGCGCATCGCACCGTTGTTCTCGCTGAGCGGTTCGTGGAAGGAACAACGTCCGCAATTGGAGCATTGGTTGGCAACTTCCGCATTGGCCCAACAAGGATTGAAGGATCTCGCGTTCACCTTCGACGCCGTGGCCAACATGAAGTCAGCCCGCCTCGAATTCGACCCGACACTCGCGCGTGGCCTCGACTACTATACGGGTGCCATCTTCGAAGTGAAATCCTCAGAAGGCACTATGCCCGGCAGCATCTGCGGCGGCGGTCGATACGATGATCTCACCGGCGTCTTCGGCTTGAAAGGCATGAGCGGCGTAGGCATCAGTTTCGGCGCGGACAGGATCTACGATGTGTTGCTGGAGACGAACAAATTCCCTGCGGAACTCGGTGCCAGCACACGCGTGCTCTTCGCCAACTTCGGTGAGGCCGAAGCGATGCATTGCCTGAAGTTGTTGCGACAGGTCAGGGAGGCGGGCATCAGCGCCGAACTCTACCCCGATCAAGTGAAGATGGCCAAGCAGTTCAAGTACGCCGACGACAAGGGCATTCCCTTCGTCGCCATCGTCGGCGATAACGAGATGAAGCAAGGCATCATCACTGTGAAGGACATGAAGACCGGTGAGCAGAAGGCCGTGAAACAGGAGAATCTTGTGGCCTTGCTGATGACTTGACCTGTCATGTATTCTAAGCTGCTTTTCCTAATGGTCTCTTTGGCTGCAACGTTGATCGCCTGTAGGGGAGATTACGTAGGCCCGGTAAGTGTGTCACCTACGGGCAAGTATGGCCTTCGAACCACGGTGACTACCTCAAATGTCCAGTTGCCAAGCAACGATATAGTTGTTGTCCACTTGTTCGATGCCCAGGGCTCTGAGCTGTTTGAGATAGACACTCGGGCATCCGTGCACATGACTTGGCATGTTGACTGGGCGCTGTATGGTGACACAGTGATCTTGTACAGCAACGATATCGGCAACCGTGCATGGGTAATTGATGGGCGCAAGGCGATCGAAGTCGACATGACACCATCGCTCAACCAAAGAGCGGATTGGATGAAAGGACCCTGACGAGTACAGTGATCTAAAAGCAGAATGGACGTCCACCACATCACCACCAAAGGCATCACCATCGCGGAACTGGATGCCGTCGTGCGCGAGCGCAAGCACATCGCCTTGGCACCGGACGCGAAGGCGGCCGTTGAGAAGAGCCATCGTTGGTTGCTGGAGAAGATCGCCAGCAGCGACGACGCGATCTATGGCGTGAACACCGGCTTCGGTGCGTTGGCTGATACACGCATCGACAAGAAGGACTTGGCTACGCTGCAACGCAACTTGGTGATGAGCCACGCGTGCGGCAGCGGTGCGCCTATCTGCGCCGATCGTACGCGTGCGATGTTGGTGTTGAAGGTGCAGAACATGGCCATCGGTCATAGCGGCGTTGCGCCTGCCACCGTGCAGCGCTACATCGACATGCACAACATGGATGTGTTGCCCGTGGTGTACGAGCGTGGTTCGCTGGGAGCTTCAGGTGATCTCGCGCCGTTGGCGCATCTGGCGTTGCCGTTGCTCGGCTTGGGCGAAGTAGTGAGCGGCGGCAAACGCATGGCGGCTGCTACGGCCATAGGCATCATGGGTTGGGAGCCGTTGGTGCTCGGCCCGAAAGAAGGACTGGCGCTGCTGAACGGTACCCAGTTCATGAGCGCACACTTGGCGCTGATCTTGGCCAAGGCCCAGCGCTTGGCCGAGCGCGCGGATGCGATCGCTGCTCTTTCACTCGATGCGTTCGATGGGCGGATGGAGCCCTTCCACAGTGCCGTGCATGAGGTGCGGCATCACCCCGGCCAGATCAAGGTGGCTGCGCATATGCGATCGTTGTTGGCCGGTAGCGCGCTCGCGACGCGACCGAAGGCGCATGTGCAGGATCCGTACAGTTTCCGTTGCATCCCCCAGGTACACGGTGCGAGTCGCGATGCAATCGACTATGCGACGCAAGTGGCAGAACGTGAACTGGCCGCCGTGACGGACAATCCAACGGTATTCCCGGAGGAGAACATGATCGTGAGCGCGGGCAACTTCCACGGACAGCCGTTGGCGTTGGTGCTGGACTTCCTCGCCATTGCCCTCGCCGAACTCGGCAGCATCAGCGAGCGACGCACGTACAAACTCATCAGTGGTCAGCGTGGTTTGCCCGCCTTCCTGGTGGCGAAGCCCGGCCTCAACAGCGGCTTCATGATCCCGCAGTACACGGCGGCCTCGTTGGTGAGCGCGAACAAGATGCGCTGCATGCCCAACAGTGTGGACACCATCGATAGTAGCAACGGACAGGAGGACCATGTGAGCATGGGCGCAGCTGGCGCGATCAAGTGTTGGGATGTGCTGCACGATGTGGAGCGCATTCTGGCCATCGAACTGTTGAATGCGGCTCAAGCACTGGACTTCCGTCGCCCGCTGCGCAGCTCGCCGGAGTTGGAGGATCTGCACGCACGCTTCCGCAAGCAGGTGGCCTTCATCGAGGACGATGTAGTGATGTTCGACCTGATGGAGAGCGCAGTGGCGTTCGTTCGTTCGGTGTGATCGGACCATGCGCATCTACCTCTTGCCCGGTATTGCGTGCGATCATCACCTTTTCGACCGCATAGACCTCCACGGCTTTGATGTCGTGAAACTGGACTGGCCGAGGTTCAAGAAGGGTTGTTCATTGGCGGATATCGCGAAAGATCTTCTTCCGATGGTGGATGTCACGCAGCCGCATGTGTTGGCGGGCGTAAGCATGGGCGGCATGGTAGCGCAGGAGTTGGCCGTGCTAACGAACCCGGTGAAGGTGGTCCTCATCAGCACATGGACACATCCGCGCGAGTGGCCGTGGTTCGTGCGGCTGGGCGCGCGTACCGGCGCTGCTGCCCTCATCAATGGAACGACGATGCGCCTGAGTTTGCCGGTGAAACGTGTGCTCGGGAGCCGTGACGAAGCCACGGACCGCTTCCTGATGGACATGGCATGGAAGGAGGGGCCTGAACAGATCAGACGCGGCGCCGATGCCGTATTGCATTGGAAGGGTTCACCATGGAACGGCCCTACGGCACGCATACACGGTGGTCACGACGCCCTGATGCCTATCGGAAATCTCACTGCCGATCACGTGATCGCCGATGGCACGCACACCATGGTGTGGGGCCAGGCCCAAGCAGTAAGCGCGGCCCTACGGACCGCGCTCACCACCTGACCAGTTGCACCACCCACTACTTGCCGATCTCGAAGACGATCTTCTGCTGATGCAGCACGGGTACCGGTTGATCGCCGATCATGCCCGGCTTCCAGTGCGGCATGCTTCGCACGGCGCGCAAGGCTTCCGCATCCAGTTCTTTCTTAACACCATTCACCACGCGAACACGGGTAACGCTGCCGTCCACATCCACCACGAACTCCAACCACACGATGCCTTCGTGGCCGAGTTCTTCGCTTATCTGCGGATAGTGCACTTCGCGTGCAAGGAATTTTGTCAAGCCCTTCTGCCCGCCGGGGAATTCAGGGTGCACGTCCAATTGCCAGATGTGTTTGAGGTGGGTATCGCCACCGCCACCACCGCCGCCGTTCGCCTGCCCGCCACCACCACCACCGCTCGGCGGGTTTCCGCCTGGCCCGCTCGCAACACCCCCCTTGTCCGGTAAAGGCCTGCTGGCGGTGAGCGAGCTGTCCACTTTCAACTCGGGTTGGGCCGGTAGGCTGTCGATGGCCACAACGATCTCCGGCTCCTTGGCAGGGTCCTTCACCGTTGGTTTTTCTTCCTGTTTCGTCGCGCTTTTCGGTTCATCATTGTCAGATGGAGGCAATTCAATGGTCACGCCCCCCAGTTCTGGAGGCATAGGAGGCAGGGGGGCAATGAAGTTGCCAGCCGCAAGCAGCATGGGTATGCCGAACCCGGCTGCCACCACCCCGGTAGCCGAGAGGAACGAAACGATCATCACCTTGTGATGCTCCTGCCGGATCCGGTAAGCACCGTAGCGTCTGTTGCGATCGGCGAAGACGACATCGTTACGGCTCGAGCTGAGCACATTGCTCCAGCCGAGATCGGAAAGGAGCAGGGAAAAAAGCACTACGGCCAGGAGGAGGATCAGCGCAGTTGTCATGGCGTTGGTATTTGTACCATGGAACGCCACGAATTGCGCCAATAGCATATGGTCAGCACCGGGAAACAGGAACGGTTAGAAAGGCCGAAGCACCGGTAGGTGCGGTGCCGGGGATCAGAGCGTCAGCCCCAGCGAAAGAAGCGCGACACCGAGGAGGAGGGAGAGCCGCAGGGCCAAGCTGATGAGGCGGTTGCGGCCTGTATTGTCGAGCGTAGAAGCTGGTGAGCGCATGTCCAGATCTGAAGGTCTGCACCCAAGACGGTACCGTCAGAAAAGGGTTGCGTCCGGCGGCGATGTCACCATTGTTGTGTTGCGGTACAGGTCAGAACTTCGGGAACCGGAATGATACCACACCCCGTTCGGTATGGACCATCAAGATGTAGATCCCGTTGGGTGATCCGTTCAGATCCGCAACAAGGGACGTGGGTCCGTCCCGTCGCGCTTTCATCGGTATCACTTTTCCCATTGGGTCGATCAATTCCGACCTAATGATGGGACTGTCGGTCAATACGGTCAGTTCATTACCCGCAAGTATCGGCTTGATCACCAGACCATCCGGGAAGGTAGCACCCACGCCGACCGATGAATTGACCTGAAGCTGGACATTGTCAAAACGGACAGTACCCCCTAAACTGTTCGCAATGGCATGTCCGCCCAGTGCCAACCACAGCGTTTCCCCGACGGGCAAACCAACCACGGTGTAAGTATCGCTGCGCGAACCCCATGCCCCGGAGTTCACCCCCCCGCCTTGGTTCGATAGCGCGATGAAGCTGCCCTGCTGATCGAACCATCCGAAAAAGTGCAAGCTGGTCATCAAGCTCGCTTCATTCGGATCGAAGGGTTCTGCGCTGTGCCAATAGGACAAAAAGATCTCGTCGCCGTTCACCACGGTCGGTAATTCCTGGTACAGCAACGGTGGCGCCAAATTCAGCACGTAGCAGCTTTCGGTTGGCGTAAGCATGGGCAACTCAGCGCTGTACAAGCCACCACCAGGCGGAACGTCGGAGCTGACCCCAATGCTCATTGGGCAGGTACTGCCCCAATCCTGCAGTTGAGCTTCGAAATCGCCATTCACGATCTGCGCAGCCGTTGGTTGCACGGAAAAGAAAGCAACGGCCATGAAGGTGATCCGCTTGGCCATCATGTCTTTAAGACGCCACTGGTCGGTTCCGGTTGCCAGCGCGATCTTCGCCGCCATGGACCACCTCCTTACCCTCGACGCGCTCATCAGCCTGCTCACGCTCACCACGCTGGAGATCGTGCTCGGTATCGACAACGTCATTTTCGTTTCCATCATTCTGGGGCGCATACCGGCAGAGAAGCGCTTGCGCGCGCGCCGCATCTGGATGGTCGGCGGTATCCTGCTGCGCTCCGGTCTGTTGCTCGGGCTCGGTTGGTTGGTGAAGAACGGCGAGAACGAATTGTTCAGGATCATGGACTACCCCTTCAACATCCGCAACCTCATCATGTTCTTCGGCGGATTGTTCCTATTGTACAAAGCTGTGAAAGAGATCCACCACAAACTGGAAGGCGGGGAACAGCACGCCAAGCCGGCCGATGCCAAGAAGGCCTTTACCGCACTGATCGTACAGATCCTCCTCGTTGATGCGGTGTTCTCCTTCGACAGCATCGTAACGGCCATTGGGTTGGCCGACCATGTTGAAGTGATGATCATCGCCGTGGTCATCGCCATGATCGTCATGTTCTTCTTCGCCAATGCCATCAGCGGGTTCATCGAGAAACACCCGGCGTTGAAGATGCTGGCCCTGTCGTTCCTGGTAATGGTGGGCTTCATGCTCTTCTTTGAAGGCTTGCATCCGATCCACCACAGCGAGATCCCGAAAGGCTACGCGTACGTGGCCATGGCCTTCAGCTTCGGTGTGGAACTGCTGAACATGCGCGCCAGAAAGCACGTGGTGAAACTCAATAAGTGAACGGCCGCCACCTATTCTGTATTCTGAGACTTTCCTCAGGAACTTGTGCAGTGCGACCAGTACCGCGACCTTCGGCCTGATCGCATGGACAACCTCATTCCGACCCACACGCTGGAGCACGAGCACGGCCGCCCGATCTCGTTCGAGCGCATCGCCATAGCCGATGGCGAGGTGCGCAATAGTGTGCACCGCCACGACTACCACGAACTGTTCGTGTTCGCCAGCGGCTCGGGCACGCACATGATCGACCTGACGCCACAGGACGTGGTTACGCCCAGTGCACATGTGGTACGCGGCGGGCAAGTGCATCACTTGGTGCGGAGCGGTGACATGGAAGGCTTCGTTGTGATGTTCGCGCCGAGCACATTGAGCGACCCCATGCGACGGCAGGATGCTCAGGAGGTGTTCCGCGGGATGGACCAGGCGCTGGGCCTGCCCTTGGACACATACAAGCTCGGTATCCTCAGCGAGCTTGCAGCTATGCTCGAGGGCGAGCACGGGGATGGCGACGATGCACAGATACATGTGCAGGAGAGCTTTCTGGGCATTATGCTGGCCAAGTGCGCACGTTGGTGGCGCGAGCGGATGCCCGATGAGAATGCGCGCGACGCCGTGCAAACCGACCTGATACAGCGTTTCAGGACGCTTGTGGAGGCGCATTATCTGGAGATCGAACAGGTGCGCGAGTATGCGGACAAGTTGCGGGTGACGCCGGGCCACTTGAACGACGTCGTGCGCACGCGATTGGGCTCCACCGCTAGTTCGCTGATCGATGCGCGGCGGCTGCTTGAAGCCAAGCGCCTGCTCTTGCACGGCACGCTCAGTGTAAAGGAGTCCGGCTACGCCATCGGCGTGAAGGACCCTGCCTATTTCACACGGTGGTTCAAGAAGCTCGAAGGGGTCTCCCCTGTGGAGTACAGGACGAGCGTCCGCGATCGGTACAAGTGACACCGCGATCGGTCCATTGTTGACCCGCTGGCTGTCAGGCCAGATTTGCGCCATCGCTGATCCAAACCAGGTGGCATGCGCATTTCCGAACAATTTTGCCTCGTACTCGCCCTAAGTCTGGCCGGTGCAGCAAGGGCCCAGAATATCGGCATCAACGTGAATGGCGCTTCGCCCAATGCCAGCGCTTTGCTGGATATTGATGTGAGTGCTCTTGCCGGGACCAAGCGCGGATTGCTCATCCCACGCATGACGGTAGCGGAAATGAACGCCATCGTGGCGCCCGCCACGAGCCTGTTGGTGTTCAACACCACGGCCAACAATTTCTTCTATTTCAACGGAACCGTCTGGGTGCCCCTAGGCACAGCCGCCGGGTGGGGGCTCACCGGCAATGCGGGCACCAACCCGGCCACTAACTTCATCGGTACCATGGATGCACAACCATTGCGCTTCCGAGCGAACAATACATGGGCTGGCTCGCTCGGTGTTACCGCCGTACAACCCGTGAGCTACGGCCGCAATGCCGGGTTGACGAGCACTGGCATACAGAACACGTTCATCGGGGCAAGCGCTGGGGCCGCAGCGTCCACGAGCAATTTCAACACCATGGTCGGGCATGGGGCTGGAACTTTCAACACCACCGGTAGTGCCAATGTCATGGTTGGGAATCAAGCAGGTTCGACGGTCAGCACTGGTCATTCGAATGTGATGGTTGGGCATCTGGCTGGCCAGAACGTCACGACCGGTTTTCAGAATGTGCTCGTGGGGGCCCAGGCGGGGCAGAACGTGGCCGGTGTGCGCAACGTGATGGTAGGCGACCAAGCGGGTGGTGCCACCACAACAGGCAGTGGTAACGTGATGGTTGGCATGAATACCGGCGGAGTTGTTAGCGCGGACTTCAACGTGATGATCGGGGCTTTCGCAGGACAGACGACCACGAGCGGCGCGGACAATGTCTTCATCGGCCGCACCGCTGGCACCACCAACTCTACTGGGGCGAACAATGTGATGATGGGCTTCGCAGCCCGACCATCAACAGGTGCACTCTCGAATGCCTCCGCCATTGGCGCATTCGCTGAGGTCGGTGGGAGCAACTCCATGGTACTTGGCTCCATCAGCGGGGTGAATGCTGCCACCGCCAACACCAACGTCGGCATCGGCACCACCACGCCTTCTGACCGATTGCACGTTGTGGGCAGTATCCGCATGGTGGATGGCAACCAGGCCATTGGACGTGTGCTCACGAGCGATGCCAACGGAACGGCCACATGGCAAGCTCCGGCAGCAAGCGATGATTGGGGCCTGCTGGGCAATTCAGGAACGAGCCCGGCCATCCACTTTCTCGGTACTGCGGACAACCAGCATCTGGTGCTGCGTGCGAACAACACGGAGATGATCCGGTTGAACACTGCAGGCCGCGTGGAGATAGGGACGGGCGGCAGTGCCGTTGCCAACGTTCCATCCATCGGGTTGCCCAAATTGTGGGTGGCAAGCGCGAACACATTGGACGACAACATCATCTTCCAAGCCTCGCACAACAACCCCGCCTCTAGTGCGGCTTTTGTTTCAGCGAAGTCCAATGGAACACTGGCCGCGCCCACGGCGGTGGTGGCCGGCGAGAGCATGGGGCGTTGGGCCACGGTGGGCTATGGCACGGCCAGCTTCCTACCAGCTGCCGGTATCCGCGTTGTGGCTGAAGGAGCGCCATTGGTAACGCACGTACCCAGCCGCATCAACTTCGAAACGGACAACGAAGTGCAGCGCATGACGATCCGGAGCGGGGGCAATGTGGGGATCAACACGCTCGACCCGCTCGATCGCCTGCACGTCGTTGGCAACATCCGGATGGTGGACGGCAACCAAGCTGCCGGCCGGGTGCTCACAAGCGATGCGAACGGAACGGCCACG
>CADECG010000113.1 GCA_902825795.1 uncultured Bacteroidota bacterium | reverse complement strand
CGAGCATGGCGTTTCTCTCTACTACTTCTGGAACGACCCGCACTATGCCGATTTGGCTATGGCTTACTGATTGAGCGATCGTTTCGCGGTTGCTGTTCAGTATGATCGCTTCGCTTGGAATTGGGCGGAAAGCGGTTTCGGGATCGTGGACCCAGTGGGCAACACTTATGGTACTTGGGGACCGGGTAGTGAAGGTTGCATCCAGCACTACACGGTTGCCGGTGCTGGTCGGATAGTCGGCGGTCTTTCGGCAGGACTATCCGGCACTTGGATGCACGTTGGGTTTCCGTTGGACGTCGAAGCCCCGGTCGCATCGTTCAGCATTACGGAAGTCGTTAAAGGCAAAAGCTCCGGTGTATGGCGCCCTTCGTTCCGTTTCGCAGGTGCGTTGCGGAATCTCACGAGTTCACGCTTGGTGGAAGAAGGGGAGGCGCCCTACGGGTCTTGGAAGCTCGACGAACGGATACCGGTCACTGGCCGCTTAGGGGGCTCGACGACGCTTGGTTTTCACCGTGGTGTGCTTGTGGATAGTCTTCGAACGGCAGCACTGACCGCTCATGTGCAGTATGATGATGATGTGAACTCCCGCTATCGCTCGGCTGTCCGCTTGGGTGCAGAGCTGGAGCTGTTGCAGATCGTGTTTCTGCGGGTCGGGTGGTTCAAGCAAGATGTTTACGACTACGAACTTCCGCAGTACAACAAGGATGTCCTGAGCGCGGTCACCTATGGCTTTGGATTGAACGTTCCTGTGCGGGAACTCACCAAGGGTAAGATCCCTGTTTCAATCTCGGTCGACTACACGAGACTTCCGCAGGTCAGCTATTCCCAAGACGGCCTTAGTCCTTTCACCGATGATGAATGGGATGACTTCGAGAGCTTCAGCTTGCGCATCAACTATGGTTTGGGCCGCATTGTGAAGCCGCGTGCCAAAGCATAGCGCAACCAACAGACCTCCGACGAACGTTCTGCCCGACCCCGGGCAGCGTGCGGTGTAGTGATCGCATCTTCGTGGAAATACGCTGTCATGAAGAAGGCTCTACCCATAGCTCTGCTTGCTGCCATCCTTTCGCCGTCATCCGTGCAGGCCTGTTCCTGCTTCGGCAACAACAGCTACTGCGAAACGCTATCGCCGGGGTGGTTCGTGAATCCTGATGCCACGGCCTTGGTGGTGAAGCTCGCTGACTACCACTATGGCATCACGGTGAAAGTGGTACAGACGTTCGGTCGCACAGCGCTTCCCAACGATACCCTTACCGTTTGGGGCGACAATGGTGCACTGTGCCGCATCTATGTGAACGGCATCGCGGTGGGCGACACGATGGTTTTCGGATTGAACGAGACCGACTTCACGGGCAACACCATATGGAACAGCCAGTACCCTCCCAATTTGGAAATGCCCGGTGACTTCATGGTGAGCGTGTGCGGCGTGTACGCCCTCAACTACAACAATGGCATGGTGAACGGCTGGATCACGGCCCCAGCCGTGCAGAGCATGACCTTGCAGGACTTCGATGCCGTGGTGAGCGGCTGCACGATCGGCGTGGGCGTGGAGGAGGAAGAAGCAAGTGACCCGCTGCTGGTGATGTATGACGGCGGTGTACCTGTACTCGAACTGACGGGTAACAACACAACGACCGAGGTTCGAGTATTCGATGTGCGCGGGCAAGTCGCATTGTCGCGCTCCGGAATGAGCGGCCCGTGCCGGTTGAACACGCTGGCGGTCGGGTGTTACTTGGTGGACGTGCGAAGAGACGGCAAACGCTGGACGCGGAAGGTTGCGGTGCTGGAATAGCGCACCTGACCACAGAGGGTTGACATTTGGGCGATCACGCCAAACGTCAGACCCATGCCCATCAATTCCCCCTTCACACGCTTCGCGAAGAAGACCTCCACCTACACTGGAAGACCGGCCACCTTCATCATCGCGGTACTGGTGATCGTGGTCTGGGCGTGCACCGGCCCGCTCTTCGGCTTCAGTGACACCTGGCAGCTGGTGATCAACACAGGCACCACCATCATCACCTTCCTCATGGTGTTCCTTATCCAGAACACGCAGAACCGCGATACGGAAGCGCTGCAGATCAAGCTGGATGAGATCATCCGGGCCATCGGCACAGCGAACAACGCGCTCTTGGACCTCGAGGAAATGGACGATGACGAGCTGGATCGCATACGGGAGGAATATGCCGTGCTGGCCAGAAAGGAGCGTGAAGGCAAGGTGTGAATAGGAAGAGCGCCCGCAAAGGCGCCCTTCTCAATTTCAGTGACTGCTACGATCAGAGCGTCCCCCTCGCCTCCTGCTCCCGCTCGATCGCTTCGAACAGCGCTTTGAAGTTGCCCTTGCCGAAGCTCTTCGCGCCCTTGCGCTGGATGATCTCGAAGAACATCGTCGGGCGGTCCTCCACCGGCTTGGTGAAGAGCTGTAGCAGATAGCCCTCGTCGTCGCGGTCCACCAGGATGCCGAGCTCGCTGAGCGGGCCGAGGTCCTCATCGATGGGACCCACGCGGTCCAGCAGGCCGTTGTAATACGAGGAAGGCACTTTCAGGAAATCCACGCCACGCGCCATCAGCGCGCGCACGCTCTTCACGATGTCGTCCGTGGCGATGGCGATGTGCTGCACGCCTTCGCCGTTGTAGAAGTCGAGGTACTCCTCCACCTGGCTCTTCTTCTTGCCTTCGGCGGGCTCGTTGATCGGGAACTTGATGCGGCCGTTGCCGTTGCTCATCACCTTGCTCATCAGCGCGCTGTATTCGGTGCTGATGTCCTTGTCGTCGAAGCTCAGCACGTTCGCGAAGCCCATCACCTCCTCGTAGAACTTCACCCACTTGTTCATCTGGTTCCAGCCTACGTTCGCCACCATGTGGTCCACGTATTTCAGGCCGGCGGTCGGTGGGTTGTAGGCGCTCTTCCACGGCTTGTAGCCCGGTAGGAAGGTGCCGTGGTAGTTCTTGCGCTCCACGAAGATGTGTACCGTGTCACCGTAAAGTTTGATGCCGCTCTTCACCACTTCGCCATCGGCGTCCTTCTCCGTCATCGGCTCGAAATAGCTCACCGCGCCGCGCTTCGTGGTCTCTTCCCACGCTTTGCGCGCATCGTCCACCCACAGCGCGATCACCTTCACGCCATCGCCGTGCTCGCGCAGGTGGTCGTTGATCGGGTTCTCCTTCGTCAGCGGCGTGGTCAGCACCAGGCGGATCTTGTCCTGCACCAGCACGAAGCTGCTGCGGTCCTTCACGCCGGTCTCCAAACCCGCGTAGGCCAGGCTCTGGAAGCCGAAGGCCGTCTTGTAGAAGTGCGCGCTCTGCTTGGCGTTGCCGACGTACAGTTCGATGTAGTCGGTGCCGAGGAGCGGCAGGAAGTCGGCGGCTCCGTCAACGATCTTCTTCAGGTCCGGGGTTGCGCTTTCGATGGCCATGTGCGTGAATCTTGTTGGGGCGCGTCATGACGCGCCCGTACTTTTTCGTGCACCAAAGTTCGGTGATTTCTTGGGCGTGCGGCTGATGAAGCTCAGGGCGTGCCCCTCGCAAATGCCTCGGGTCGGGCCAACGCTCCAAGTCCGCACTCGTCGTTCCTCCTCGCTTGCGGGCTTTCCGCTCATGTCCCTCACGCGAATACCGTCCTACACGCTGATCAACTGCACATCGTACGCGCCGAAGTGCGGATCGACCGTCAGGAGGTGCATGCCCTCATGCTTTGCTTGGGCGATCAGCATACGGTCGAAGGGGTCTCTGTGATGGAGAGGAAGTTTGGCAACAGCGGCTACATGCTCTTGGCTTAAGCCGAGTACATCGAAACCCATTTCGGGGAGTTTAGCCAAGACCCCGTCGATCCCTCCCTCCACATCCAGTTTCCCCAAGTTGCTTTTGATCGCGATCTCCCAAAGCGAAACGATACTCACCACCACGCTCTGTTCCGGGTCCGACACCAGTTCCAGCGCCCGGCCGGAAAGCCTGCGGTCCGCAGAAAGCGACCAGATCAGGTAGTGGGTGTCCAACAGGATGATCATTCCATGTAAGGGCGCATGTCCTCCAGAGGCTCATCGAAATCATCGGCCATCCTGATCTTGCCCTTCATTAGCCCGATGGGGCGCTTCTTTGGGTGTTCTGGCTTCGGGGCACGCTTCAAGAGCGCATCAATGAAATCGACTACCTGCTTGCGCAAGTCCTCGGGCAGGCCGTTGAACTTAACCAGAAGGTCGGCGCTGGACATAGGACGAAGATATACTAGGATGCCTCGGGTTGGGCCTGGACTTTACCCCGGGCAACGACCCGGGGCTTCAAGTCCTCGGCTGGATTACCAGCCTCCGGGCTTTCCGGTACCATCCCTCACGCCAGCACCATCCGGAAGATTCTTGTGTAATCCATGAGCAGGCTGGAAAGCAAGCAGTTGGTAGTTTGGCCTCATGAGCACCAAGCGAGCATCCGCGGGCAAGAGAATCGAACTTGAAGTCGCTCGTGAGAATTGGGTCAAGGCGCGCAAGCTGATAACAGAGGAACTGCGCCACGACCCGGACGACCATTGGCTGCTGATTCGGTTGTCCCTCACATACTACGAGCAGCGAGAGTATTCAAAAGCACTTGGATTCTCCAATCAGGCGCTGGAGATGGCACCATCATGTCCATTGGTTTTGTGGAACCACGCGGGCGCGCTCGAAATGCTGGGCCGAACAAATGAGGCCCTCACTATCTATCAGCGCTTGATTCGACGAGGCGTTAATCGCATCGCCTTCGATGCATGCGGAGAAGGCGTTGCCTTAGCTCGCGGCATGGTAGCGGATAGTCAATATCGACTTGCTGGGTGTTACTTGACGCTCAAGAGATTTGGACAAGCTGCTAGAGCATACAAACGACATCTCGCGATGAGAGGCCCAGGATGCAGGTCGATCTATTCCCTGCGTGTTGTGCGGAATGAATTGAGCCGATTGGAAAGTCGCGTGAGGGATAGGAGCAAGTAGCCCGCAGCGCAGCGAGGACTACTGCGGATAGCCCGACCCCGAGGCTTTGCGAGGGGGCACGCCCAAACATTCGCACGCTCATGACTCGAACACCTTGAAGTACTCCTCGAACCGATAGATGCGTCCCCATTTGTTGCCGGTGATCTCGCGCAGGATTCCGATGCGCTCGAAGTCGCTCATGATCTTGTAGGCGGAGGGTGAGCTCTGGCCGGTGGCCTTCATCACTTCCTCGGCCCATACGATAGGTTGCTGGAACAGGTGGTTCAACAATTTCGGGGCGGCCTGTGTCTGGCGGCCGATGCGAGGGATCCGTACTTCGAGGCACTCCTGCTTCAAGCGCAGGATCTCGCGCAAGCCGTTGGTGGCTTTGTTCGCCGTTTCGATCACACCCACCAAGAAGAAGCGGAACCATTGCCGGATGTCGTTCTGGCTCCGCACGCGCGTGAGGTTGTCGTAGTAGGCGCTGCGGTTGCGCTCAAAGAAGTCGGACAGATAGAGCACGGGCTGCTTGAGCACACCGGCGTGTACGAAGTAGAGCGTGATCATCAAGCGACCGATCCGGCCGTTGCCATCGAGGAAGGGGTGGATGGTCTCGAACTGGTAGTGCGCCAACGCGGCCTTGAGCACATGTGGCAGGCCGGTGCGATCGTTGTGGAACACGTTCTCCAGGTCGCTCATCAACGGGCCCACTTCTTCCCAGGTCGGAGGGATGAAAGCGGCATCGGCCAGGCTCGCTCCGCCGATCCAATTCTGGCTGCGGCGGAACTCGCCTGGCATCTTGTGCTCGCCGCGCACACCTTGGAGCAAGGTCCCATGCGCCTCGCGCAACATTCGCGAGGACAAAGGCAGCTTGTCCATGCTCGACAAGCAGTGCTCCATCGCCTTCACGTAGTTGTTCACCTCGCGGCGGTCGTCCCGGCGTTCTGGGGAAATGGCACGCTCATCCAAGAGCGCCTCCTCCATATTGGTCTGGGTGCCCTCGATTTTGCTGCTCACCGTGGCCTCCTTGTACACGTGCATCCGGATGAAGTGCCCGATGTTCGGGACCAGCTCCCCGAAGGCGTTCAGTTCCCCCAGTTTCAGCGTAGCCTGCTCCAGAAGTCCTTGTAACTCCATGTCGTCCAGCCGGAAAGGCCGATTGATCGGCTCCGGCAGGAAGGCCTTGTAGCCCGCAGGCGTGGGGGTGGCTCGGCCAGCACGGAAGGACTTCATGGTGAGGAAGTTGTGCGATTACTTAAAAAGTGCCCATAGCTTTTTAACTAATCGGTCACAAACTTAAAAAGAGTTGACCGCTTTTTCAACTCTGGCGAAAAGGCCTCGTTCAGGATGCCTGTGCGACAAGCCGGTTGACGACTGATCGGAGCGAGTAGCCCGCCTCACGAGGCCAGGGCACGCCCAAACTCAGTCCAGCGGATGTGTATGGAGAAATTGGACTTTCTATACATGTCTTGAGGGTCATGCATAGAAAAGTTGAAAGCCCGATCACTTTGCCGGCGTCGGCAAAGTGATCGGGCTAGGTGGTTTCGTGAGTTCCGGGTGTGCGATCTTATTGCCAGCGCCGGCAACATGGTCCGCAGGTTGGTGCGGCGAGGGTTTGTGGGTGCTTCGCGTTAGGGATTGGACCGGAAAGCCCGGAGCCTTCTTAGGCGAGGACTTGGAGGGGAAAGCCCGACGGCGCTGCATTTGAGCGCCGGAACGCCCAAACGAGCTGCGTCATGCCTCCACTGTGCCAGCATGCGATTTGCCTTTGCCGGTGATCCGATCAATGATGAGGTCGAGGACAAGCTTATTCGTTGCCCACAAGACTCCACCAAGAACGAATCTCAGCCAGTAGAAGCTGTCGTTGTGGTAAATGAGCCTATGGGCTGAGGAGCCTTCGAGAAGATGCTCCAATTGGACCAACTCCGTCACCCACAGAATGAAGTTCACCACGAAGCTTATAGTGGACCACGATCTTCCGTGGACCGAGGTGAACCCATAGAACGCCCCTTGTGCAAAGACGATCAGTACGTAAAGAACCGTGAGGATGCCGTAACCGATTCCCGGTATGAGCATCAAGAGATAACTGATCAGGAAGACGAGCAGCCCAAGAGCGATTCCCAATGCATAGTGGGTTCCGACCTTTCTCATGGCTATCGAATCAGCTCACTCCAACCACGACTTGTAGTACTTCCCGTCGTCGATCTTCAATGCCTCTTCGGTGATCTGCAGCGGCTTGAAGGTGTCCACCATCACGGCAAGCTCATCGGTCTTCGTCTTGCCGATGCTGCGTTCCATGGCACCGGGATGCGGCCCGTGCGGGATGCCTGCCGGATGCAGGCTGATGTGCCCGGCGGCCACGTCGTTGCGGCTCATGAAATCGCCGTCCACGTAGTACAGCACCTCATCGCTGTCGATGTTGCTGTGGTTGTACGGTGCGGGGATGCTCAGCGGGTGATAGTCGTACAGGCGCGGGCAGAAGCTGCACACCACGAAGGCCTTGGTCTCGAAGGTCTGGTGTACGGGCGGCGGCTGGTGTACGCGGCCGGTGATCGGCTCGAAGTCGTGGATGCTGAAGGCGTACGGGTAGTTGTAGCCGTCCCAGCCTACCACGTCGAACGGATGCGTGGCGTAGATCATCTCGTGCAGTAGGCCCTGCTTCTTGATCAGCATGCGGAAGTCGCCCTTCTCATCGTGCGTTTCCAGGTTTTGCGGACGACGGATGTCGCGCTCGCAGAACGGACTGTGCTCCAACAATTGACCGAACCAGTTGCGGTAGCGCTTCGGTGTGTACAGCGGGTGGTGGCTCTCCACGATAAAGTGGCGGTTGTCCGCGCTGTCGAACTCCAGCTGGTAGATCATGCCACGCGGGATCACGAGGTAGTCGCCGTACGCGAAGTCGATGCTACCCAGGAAGGTGCGCAGTTTGCCGGTGCCTTTGTGGATGAAGATCATCTCATCGCAGTCGGCGTTCTTGTAGAAGTAGTCCACCTTCTTCGCAGTGGGAGCGGAGAGGATGATCTGCAGGTCACTGTTGACGAGGATCGGTTTGCGGCTTTCCAGGTGATCGGCCACCGGCGCCACGTTGAAGCCGTGCAAGCGCAAGGAGCGCATGTTCTTCTCGATCGCGATCTTGGGCGTGACGTCCTTCGCGCCGACGATCTCCTTCACCTGCGTGGGGCGATGCACGTGGTAGAGCAAGGAGCTCATGCCATCGAAGCCGACCGTGCCGAAAAGCTGCTCGTAGTAGAACGCTCCTTCCGGGCTCTTGTGGATGGTGTGCCGCTTGTGCGGGATGTTGCCGAGGGCGTGGTAGAAGGGCATGGGTGAATGCGGGTGAATGGCGAATGGTCAATGGTGAATGGGAACTGACCGGCTTTCCCATTCACCACTCGCTGATGACCATTCACCGTTGTTCATTTTGCGCGATGCTATGGGGCTGAGATCGGTCGAGAGGTGATGCTCGTCAGTTCAGGGTGGAGTGTGCCGTTGAGCGCTAGCAGTTCCTCCTCTTCGCGGATGCGTTGGCGCAGTTCATCCGGGTCGCTGATGGCTTTGGTAAGGGTGCTGCGGGTTACGCGGCCCTTACGCCATGCATGCTGCACGGCACCGGGCAACTGGTGGATCTCCCGACAACTCGGCGAACAACAATCGTTGTACTTGGTCGCGCACGCCTCACACTGCACCAACAACAGGTTGCAGCTTTCCTCCAAGCAGTTGGCAATGCGATCGCTCACAACCCCGCATTGCATGCAGGTGCTCACTACATCCTCGCTTATGCGCTCGGCCATGCGACCATCGAAAACGAAGTTGCGGCCCTTGAACCGGTTGTCTAGCCCTTCGCGCTTCACTTGGTGCGCATAGTCGATGATGCCCCCGTGCAGCTGGCCCACGTTCGAGAATCCGTGGTGCTTCAAGTAAGCGCTGGCTTTCTCGCAACGGATCCCACCGGTACAATAGAGGAGTACGGGTTCAGCCTGCTGGCCGGCCAGCCGCTCCACCACTTCCTTAAGCGCCCCGTGGAACTTGTCGGCCTTGGGCAATAAGGCACCCTCGAAATGACCGATCACGCTCTCGTAGTTGTTGCGCATGTCCACGACCGTTGCGCCGGCTGCCATACGGTCGTTGAACGCTGAAGCGGTGAGGTGCTCGCCAACGTTCGTTACGTCGAAGGCACCATCGGTCAACCCATCCGCGACGAGTTTTTTCTTGGCCTTGATCGTCAGTTTCAGGAATGACGCAGCCGTCCCGTCCACTGCGATCTTGAAGGGCACGCCACGGAACTCAGGGCGGTCATCCACCAACTTGCGGAAACGTTCGACGTTGCTTGTCGGCAAGCTGATCTGGGCGTTGATGCCCTCGCCGGCGAGATAGACACGCCCGAGCACGCTGAGCGCCTCCCATTCCGTGTACAGTTCATTGCGCAATGCCACCACCTCGTGCAACAGCACGTACCGGTAGAAAGAAAGGGTGATCCGCTCCCCGCTTTCGCGTTCCAGCCTCGCGCGGAGTTGCTCCGGAGCGAGCAGGTTGCGGAGGTTATGATCCCGGGCTGCGGACATGCGCTGCGAAAGTAGGACAGGGCCAAGGCCGGGCGGAGTGCCCGTTTAGCTTTGGCCGCCTCACGCAGTAACTATGACAAAGAAGATCCTCGTTATCGGCAGCAGTGGCCAGATCGGTACCGAACTGGTGGAAGGTTTGCGCGAGCGTTTCGGCAACGACAACGTGGTGGCCAGCGATATCAAGGAACCACAGTCCGTCCAGAGCGGCCCCTTTGCCATGGTGGATGCCATGGACCGCCGCGGGATCGAACGGGTGATCGACAAGCATGGGATCAACGAAGTGTACCTGCTGGCCGCATTGCTCAGCGCCACCGCCGAGAAGGACCCTGCCTTCGCTTGGAAACTGAACATGGAAAGCCTGTTCATCATCCTGGAATTGGCACGCGAGGGGAAGCTCAAGAAGGTCTACTGGCCCAGCAGCATTGCCGTGTTCGGCCCCACCACACCCAAGGACGGTACTCCGCAGCACACCATCTCGGAACCGAGTACGGTGTACGGCATCAGCAAGCAGGCTGGCGAGCAATGGTGCGCTTACTACCACCGTCGCTACGGGGTGGATGTGCGCAGTATCCGATACCCGGGCCTCATCGGCTGGAAGAGCGCGCCCGGTGGCGGCACCACCGATTATGCCGTGCACATCTTCCATGAGGCGATCAAGACCGGTGCCTACACCAGCTTCCTTGGGCCGGACACCACGCTGCCCATGATGTACATGCCCGACGCCATCCGCGCCACTATCGACTTGATGGAGGCGCCGACGGAGAAGGTGAAGGAGCGAACGGGATACAACTTGGCAGGCTTCAGCTTCAACCCGCAACAGATCGCTGCGGAAGTCGCGCGGCACATCCCCGGTTTCAAGATGAGTTATGCCCCCGATCAGCGGCAGGCGATCGCCGATAGCTGGCCGCGGAGTATTGACGACAGCGCCGCCCGCGCTGACTGGGGCTGGAAGCCCGACTTCGACCTACGGGCGATGGTGGATGAGATGATGAAGAATCTGAAGAAGTAGGGGGAAGTGGAGCGGTGGGTAACCCCCGCCTGCGATCATCCGTAACGACGGGCTCAATACCGCCCGCGCGATGACCGTTGCATACTCTGCTGTCCGACTTTCACTCTTGATCTGCGCGCTGTTCGTTTGTGCGCGCATGGCTGCGGCTGACCAACTGGTCGCCAAGAACGAGCAGGCCATGGATACGCTGAATCAATTGGATGCTGAAGGCAAGAAGCAGGGGTATTGGCGCATTGTAGCACCTCTCGCCAACAAGCCCGGTTATGCCGATGGGCAGTTGATCGAAGAGGGTCGTTACGCGGCCAACAAGCGCTCTGGCATGTGGCACCGCTACTGGCCGAATGGCAAGTTGATGAGCGAGATCACGTATGACATGGGCCGTCCCAAGGGCGAATACAGGACATGGTACCAGAACGGCCAATTGGAAGAGGAAGGCAACTGGGACCTGGACCGCAACACGGGCAACTTCAAACGCTTCCACCCGAACGGCGAACCCCAGCAGGATTTCGTGTTCAACGACTATGGTGTGCGCGATGGCGAGCAGAAGTACTACCACGAGAACGGACAGCTTGCCGTGGAGGTGAACATCGAAAACGGCAAGGAGGACGGAACGTTGAAGCGCTACTATGCCAACGGGGATCTCCAGCAAACCGCCACCTTCAACGATGGTGTTGTGAGCGCCGCGAACAACAAGTTCCTGCGCCAAGTGAATAAGCCGGCCACCGACCTTCCGAAGCAGGAACCTGCGAAGGCAGCCCCGATCGCAACGGCGAGTGAGAGCGTGAATCCGGCATCGCGGTTCAACGAGAACGGCTTTAACACGCTGTACAACATGAACAAGCGCGTAAGCCAGGTAGGTGATTTCAAGAACGGCCAGCTCTGGAGCGGTAAGCGCTACCGGTACGACAAGGACGGAAAGCTGCAACGCATCGAGGTCTACGACGACGGCCGGTATATCGGTGATACACCGATCACGG
>CADECG010000112.1 GCA_902825795.1 uncultured Bacteroidota bacterium | reverse complement strand
CGAAGGCAACGTACTCGCTGTTGTTGATGCGGTAGAGCTTGGTGCCCATGATCGCATCGAAGTATTCGCCGGTGCGCACGGTCTTGGTCTTGAACTTCCCGGCGTCGTCGAAGGTGGTGAAGGTGGTGATGGCGCTCCGCAGATCGCGCGGTTCCATCGCTTGGTTCTTCTTGCGCAGGTCCAGGTTCACCTCGTGATCGAGCATGAGGATGAACAACTGATCCTCGTACTGCCCGGCCAACACATGTCCGGCGTCTTCATCCTCGCCCTTGAGGTGGCGGTCGAAACGCGTTTGCCAGATCAGCCCTCCGTCACCACCAAGGTTCAACGCGTACACGTTGTTGTGCATGCGGATAGGGTCGATGCTCTCGTAGCTCTTCTCCGTGGCGGTGCTCGGCATGGGCGGCCACTTCAACCAGAAGTGCTCGGCCACCACGTAGTAACCTTCGCTCTTCGCCACAAAGGCGTCGATGTGCAGGTCGGTGGCATTGCCCTCGATGGCGAACTCGTGGCTCGTTCCCTTCGGTGCCGCATCCATGCCTGCGGTGAACGTTGCCAAGTAGATGCCCGGCGTCAGGTGCTTCTTCTTGTTCTCGCTCTCGCCGTAGACGCCCGCGCAGGCGATGCTGCCATCAGCGCGCGAGATCATCATGGCGTCAACCGCGTACTGGCCAGCGCCGGGTGCCCAGTCCAGTTCCTTCACGCCATCCTCGGTGATCTGCACCACCTTGCTGGTGTAGCTGTTCTCGCCGTTGCGGTATTTGATCTCGCCGAAGGTGCTCTTCACCACAGCCGTGGCGCGACCGTCGTTGTCTATGGCGGCGGCGAGCACATCGGTGCGCGTGGCTTCGGTGGGGCTCTTCACCAACTCGTACCACAACAACTGCATGTCCTTGTCCAAGGCGATGAACACGTGCTTGGCGTGTACTTCCTCGCCCACCAGTTCGCTGGTCCACGCGAGCAATTTGGTGCTATCGGGGCTCAGTGCGGTCTTCATGCCGTGCGGAATACCGTTCTCTGTCGTGCGGAACTTCTTCGGCGGTTTGCGCATGTGCTCGAAGCGGCAGATCTGTGTGAAGGGTCCGTTCACTTTCGTGAGGTCGGCATCCAACTGCGCCACCAATACCTGTACGGCGCCATCCAATGTGTCGGTGCTGGTGCCGATCATCATCAGCTTGCCGCCCATGGGCTCCACGGCTTCCAGCGCGATCTTCCATTTGCTGCCCTTCATGTTCGGGTCCAGCGTGCGCAACAGGGTCATCTTGTCGCGCTCGTACTGCTCCAGCTTCGGTGGAATGTCGATGAACTTCTCGGGGCCTTTGGAGGCGTCGTAACCGCGGAACACCACCACACCGCGCGGACCACTCTTGCACATGCTCAGGGGCGTGCGTTCGCCGTCGCCGCCGAGGTCGAAGTTCATTTTGGCTTTCACCTTCAGCTCAGGGGCTGTTTGGGCGAAAGCGCAGAAGAAGGCGAGGAAAGCGAGGGAAGTAATGAGGGCGCGACGGGTCCGCATGGGGGCGTTTCGTATTGAAGGGGCGGCAAGTTAGCCGATGGTGTCAGCCTGCAATGGGCAGCAGGCCGCGGGCCGTTAGCAAGGCGCGGGCCGCAGTGTGTATGGCTTCGGGCGAGCGCCCGCTTTCGCGCCACGTTTTCAGTGCGGTCGCACCGGCGCTCTTGCTCAGCTTTTGGCCGTTGGCATCGGTGCTCAGCGGGTGGTGCAGAAAAGCCGCGCCAGTGAAGGCGGTGAGCCCGAGCAAACCGGCCAAGCGCACTTGCAACGTCGTGGATGGCAACAGGTCCTCGCCACGCACGATGGTGTCGATGCGGAAGTGTACATCATCGGCCAAGGACGCGATCTGGTAGGAAGGACGCACGGGCACGTTGCCAGCGGCTCGCTGGCGCAAAACGGGATCGCCTATGAGCGCACGGAGGTACACGGCCCTCTGCCCCTGCCCGAGTTCCTCGAACACCACCTCTTCCGCCTGCGACACGTCCAGCCGCCAAGCGTGGGCATCGTTATCGAGCACCTTGCCCAACCCCTTGCACGTGCCGGGATAGCGCCCATCGGGCGCAGCATCGGCGATCATCTTGCGGGAGCAATCGCAGGCGTAGAGCGGTGCGGCCGTGCGCAACCGTTCCAGCATGACCCACTGATCGTGCAACCGCGCATGCTGGCTCCAATGCCGGTGGAAGTCGTCCGGACCGGTGGGACCTTCGTGCCATTCGATACCGAGCCATTGCAACGTGCGGAAGATGTCGTCGATGTACTCCGGCCGCGTGCGCTCCTCATCCAGATCGTCGATACGCAACAGCACATGGCCGTTGTGCGCTTGCGCAAGCTGCCATGTGGCGCTGAAATTGATGCCGTTGCCGACGTGCAGATAGCCGCTGGGTGTTGGGGAAATGCGCGTGCGCAGACCGGGCTTCGGCGATGCTGGTGGGGTCATCAGCGTAAAGAACGGACTCGTTGAGAAATGCAGTTGCGTAGTTTCACGATCAACCTGCGATGCACAAGAACGTTCGAGACGGGTGTTTCGCCCCAACAAGAAGTACATCGAACGCGCGCGGCTCTTTTCCACGACGAACTGCTGGGATGCCATTTGCAATCGCCCTGGTTGCGTTGCCCTTGTGCAATGCTTCGTGCGGTGGTAAGGACTCTTCAAAGATCGACGAGGAGGTGTTCATGACAAGTTGGGTGATCGAGTCGCTGCGCATCGATTCAGTTGAGAGTATTGATTGCCTTGTCGTGAACCTCACCTATTTTCAGAATGCACAACTGTTTCTGCCTGCTACAAGGCTAACCTGCAACCATGACTTCGATTCGGATGTTGCCGATGTGGTGATCACGGATTCCTTACACGTGAATTCGCGCAATGCATTGTTCAATGGAGTGTACGCGTACAGTTTGTGCTTGGATCAGAAAAGGAAGCTGATCGGTTTGGATCTGGTTTCTGCGACCACGAGAATTCGGATGTCTCGGTTGCTTACTGACTATGATGCCTTCGTCCGACGATATAGATTGACTGAACTTTGTTCTCCCTAGTAGTCCGACATGCTAGGCATGTGGCCCAGTCGCGTATGCGTGGAGCTAAGCCATAAGTCCATGAGTGAGCTCTTTAAGATCGGTAAGGCAATAGTTGATGGAGGTCTACCAGGACCTCGTCGAATTAATTTTGAGGCGATCAAGAGGCGATTTTTAGCCGCGTTATCGGCAACGTCTGACCCTACCGAAATACTGAGGATAATCGAGTACGACAATTGGCGGTTCCTAATTCCTTACCCTTTGGTCAAGCCGATGTATGAGCGATTAGTTGACTTAGGAATGAAGGATGCAAACGTCCTGCGCTGGTATGGCGGTATGTTGAGGTGCTACTCTGTCGAGGAGGACGCGAGCCTGGCCGATGCCGCGTATGCAGAAGCGAGTCGGTTGGATTCGACTGCGCTGAGCTAGCCTTAAGTAGCTCGGCTGCGCGACACACGCGCATTGCTTTTCGCCGGGTGCGCTTCAGCAATAGGGTCGCCGCGCCGCCCGATACCTCACGACTTCACCCCCGCCATCTCGCCCAACTCGGCCATGATGCGTTTGGCCAAGGCATCGGCGGCAGTGGGTGTCGCGCTCTCGGCGTAGATGCGGATGATGGGTTCGGTATTGCTGCGGCGCAGGTGTACCCACTCGTTGCCGAACTCAATGCGCAGTCCATCCACGGTGCTATGGGGTTGCTGCGCGTAGCGCTGTTGCATGCCATCGACAATGGCTTGCACATCCATGCCCGGCGCCAATTGGATCTTGTTCTTGCTGATGAAATAATCGGGGTAGCTGCGGCGCAGCGCGCTGCATGAGCCACCGCGTTTTGCCAATAAGGTGAGGAACAACGCAATGCCCGCGAGCGCATCGCGGCCATAGTGCAGTTCGCTGAGGATGACACCGCCGTTGCCTTCGCCACCGATCGGCGCGTTCACGGTGCGCATCAGTTCCACTACGTTCACTTCGCCCACGGCACTAGCGTGGCGCTTGCGTCCGTGGCGCTCGGCCACATCGTTCAATGCGCGTGTGCTGCTGAGGTTGCTCACGGTATCGCCGGGGCGCGCGGCGAGCACGTGATCGGCACAGGCCACCAGCGTGTACTCCTCGCCGAAGAGACTTCCGTCCTCGCAGACCAGCGCGAGCCGGTCGACATCGGGATCCACTGCAATGCCGAGGTGCGCGCCGTGCTTCACTACGGTTGAACACAGATCCTGCAAGTGCTCCGGCAACGGTTCTGGGTTGTGTGGGAAGCGGCCATCGGGGGTACAATGGATAGCGATCACTTCTTCCACACCGAGCGCCTTCAGCAGTTCGGGCACCACCACGCCGCCCACCGAGTTCACGGCATCCACCACCACTTTGAAGCGCGCCTTCCTGATCGCCGCCACATCCACCAGGTCCAACGCCAACAACATGTCGATGTGCTTGCGCGTCCATCCTTCCACGGCGCGCACGCTGCCCAGTTGCTCCACTTCCGCGAACGTGTAGTTGTCCGCTTCGCCCATGCGAAGCACTTCGGCCCCTTCCGCCGCGCTGATGAATTCACCTTTCGCGTTCAGCAACTTCAGTGCGTTCCATTGCGCGGGGTTGTGGCTTGCGGTAAGGATGATGCCGCCTGCGGCTTTCTCGCCGGGCACGGCCAACTCAACCGTTGGCGTAGTGGCCAAGCCGAGATCGATGACATCGTAACCGAGACCGCACAACGTGCCGCACACCAGGTCGCGCACCATGCCGCCGCTCAAGCGCGCGTCGCGGCCCAGCACCATGCGCAGGCGTTCGCCGGTGGTGTTGCGTTTCATGAGGGTACCGAAGGCAGCCGTGTAGCGCACGATGTCCAACGGCGTTAGGCCTTCGCCCGGCGCACCACCAATGGTGCCGCGGATGCCGGAGATGGAACGGATGAGGGTCATGTGGAATGGGTTGAGGGTCGATGATCATCGACCCGTACAAACGGATCGAGCGGCCGAAGTTCGGTGTGGGAAAGGTCCCCCGGCAACAGCGCTTTGCACTGCGGGCGGTTCATTACATACACAGAAAGTAGCTCCGCCCGACACGTTCCTCCTCGGTACATTGGCCTGTCCGCAAGAGCCACCTCCCCTACTTTCGCCCCCACATGAACGACGGCAAGAGCCCACGCAACGAGCGCAGCAGTCATGCCATTCAATGCGTGCAGCGCTACGAAGCGATGTTGCACCGCAACGAGAAGCTGTTCTTCGACGTGGAGGAGTTCGAGATCATCATCAGCCACTACCTGGAGCAGAACGAATGGCGCCGCGCCAAGCAAGTGCTCGATCTGGCCGTTGAGCAGCACCCCGGCAGCAACGATCTGCTCTTCTGCGAAGCACAGGTGCTCATGGGCATGGGCAAGTTGAACCCGGCCTTGGCGGTGCTCGATCGGTTGGAGAAGATCGAACCGTTCAATGAGGACATCCCGATGAACAAGGCGGCGATCTTCAGCCAGTTGCGCGATCACCGCCGGTCCATCGAGCAGTACAAGAAGGCGCTGAAGCTGGCCGAGGAAGGTCACGATGAGATCCTCCTCGATCTCGCGTTCGAATACGAGAACACGGAGGCCTTCGATGACGCGATACAATGCCTCCTGCGCGCGGCCGACATCAATCCGGAGAACGATGCTGTGCTGTACGAGCTGGCCTACTGCTACGATCTGGCGGGGCGCAACGATCAGTGCATCGTGTACTTCCGGCAGTTCACCGACAAGTATCCGTACGCCTTCGTTGCGTGGTACAACCTGGGCAATGCCTTGGCCATCGCAGACCGCATCGAGGACAGCAACGAGGCGCTGGACCTGAGCATCGCCATCGATGAGCGCTTCACTAGCGCGTACTTCAGCAAGGCGCGCAACCTGCTTCAGCTGGGCCGCTTCGAGGAAGCCGTGCAATGCTATCGCGAGACGCAGGAATTCGACGGGCCGCAGGCGGTGACGTTCAGTTACATCGGAGAGTGTTTCGAGAAGATGGAACGCTACCACGAGGCATTGATCCACTACGATCAATCGTTGGCGCTGGATCCCAACTGGACCGATGCGTGGATCGGCCGTGGTGTGGTGAAGGACCTGCAAGGCCGCACCGCGGAAGCCATCAAGGACCTGGAGATCGCCACACGCATTCAGCCCGATCATCCCGATGCGTGGTACTACCTGGCCAACACCTTGGGCCGCGCCGCGCAATACGAGCGTTCGCTCGCCGCCTACACCAAGTTGAACACTTTGGATGCCGGACACCTGGAAGGCTGGTTGGATCATGCCGACATGCTCCTGCACCTGAAAGGCCCCGATGCGGCCATGAAGAAGTTGAAGGAGGGCGAGATGGTACACAAACTCACCAGCGCCTATCGCTTCCGCATGGTGAGCTATCTGTTGCGCTGCGGCCGTGAGCAACAAGCCTTGCTGGAGCTGGAGGATGCGCTCATGGGCGACCCGAAAGGACACTCCGCATTGACAGAGCATTATCCCGATGCGGCGAAGATCCCGCAAGTGGTGCATATCATCGCGCTCTACGATAAATGAACTACAGTCTTTCGCACATCCCTGCGCGCCCCAAGAAACCGCGCGAGGAAGGGTTGACCATGGTGATGGACAAGGGCTTGAGCTTCCGCCAGGCCGAGGACTTCATCGACGGTTGCGGCCACCTCACCGACCTGTTGAAGCTGGGCTTCGGCAGCAGCTACGTTATGCCGCGGCTGAAGGAGAAGATCGCCTTGTACCACAAGGCCGATATGCGCGTGTACCTCGGCGGCACATTGTTCGAAGCGTTCGTGGCGCGCGGCCAGTTCAAGGACTACATGAAGTTGGTGGACGATCTCGGCCTGCACTTCGCCGAGGTGAGCGATGGCAGCATCAACATACCGCACAAGGAGAAGTGTGAGTACATCAACAAACTGGCGCGCAAGGTCACGGTGCTCAGCGAAGTGGGCAGCAAGGAGGAGGGCATACTGATCAGTCCCACACGGTGGGTACGCATGATGCAGGACGAACTGAAGGCCGGTAGCTGGAAGGTGATCGCCGAAGCGCGCGAGAGCGGCACGGTGGGCATCTACCGTCCCAGCGGCCATGCGCACACCGCCTTGGTGAACAAGATCATCGCCAAGGTGCCCATGAAGGACATCATTTGGGAAGCACCGCGCAAACCGCAGCAGGTGTGGTTCATCCAGCAGATGGGGCCCAACGTCAACTTGGGCAACATCGCGCCGGAGGAAGTCATCGCACTGGAAACGCTGCGCCTCGGCCTACGCGGCGATACCTTCTTCGATCACCTGCCCGAGAGCATGAGCGAGAAGCTGCGGCAGACGAAAGATCAGTGAAGCCGTAGAGCAGGTTGTCGGTGTAGCAGTGAACGTCACCGCAACGCCTGTGCGCCTCGGTCTATTTTCCTATCGTCTAGCGCCTCAGTCTGGCATCCTGAGGAGTCAGCGACGTAGGATCTCTCGGGACAAGTGCGGCAACAGCTGAACAACGATCTTCGCCGCGCCATGAAAGAGATAACCCCGAAAGAACTGGAGGCGATGAAGAAGGAGGGCACCGCCTTCCAACTCATCGACGTGCGCGAACCGTACGAACTGGAACTGTGCCACATCGGTGGCCAGTCCATACCCATGGGCGATATCGTGGACCGCATCGCTGAAGTGCGCAAGGATGTGCCAGTGGTGATCCACTGCCGCAGTGGCGCGCGTAGCGGCGCCGTGATCAATGCGCTCGCCTCGCGTTACGGCTTCGACAATCTCATCAACCTGAAAGGAGGCATCTTGGCGTACGGCCGCGATGTGGACCCCTCACTGAAGTGCGAGTGACCCGCCCATGATGGACCTCATCCAACCCCTGCTCGATCTGCTGTCCGACCCCAAGACGGTGATCGATGCGTTCATCGCCGCGCATGGCAACCTGGTGTACGCGTTGCTCTTCGCCATCATCTTCGTGGAGACCGGCCTGGTCGTCATGCCCTTCCTGCCCGGCGATTCGCTGCTGTTCGTTGCCGGTTCCTTGGCGGCGGGCGCAGCGCCCGCGCTCAACATCTGGTTCCTCTTCTTCCTGCTCTTCGCCGCAGCGGTGCTGGGCGACAACCTCAACTACTGGGTGGGCCGCTTCTTCGGTCCGCGCGTGGTGAAGTGGAAGACCTTCGGGCGCGACCTGGTGCAACAGAAACACCTGGACAAGACACACTCCTACTTCGAGAAATACGGCGTGAAGACGATCATCATCGCGCGCTTCGTTCCCATCGTGCGCACCATCACACCTTTTGTCGCGGGCATCGGCGCCATGGACTATCGCAAGAAGTTCCTGCCGTTCGATATCGGCGGCGGGGCATTGTGGATCGGCACCATGCTCACGGCCGGTTACTTGATCGGTAACTCGGAGATCGTGCAGCGCAACTTCAAACTCGTGGTGATCGGCATCGTGTTCCTAAGCGTGCTGCCCATGATCGTGGAGTTCATCCGTGCGCGTTCGCGCAAGGGGGATGGCAATACATCGCACTCCTGAGCGTTGAAGGCCGCGTGGATCATTACGGGCTCATCGGTCATCCGGTATCGCACAGCTTAAGCCAGCGCTACTTCACCGAGAAGTTCCAGCGCGAAGGCATCCACGCACGCTACGATCTCTACGATCTACCCGACTGCTCGGCACTGCTGGCATTGCTGGCACAACAGCCGGAGATGCGCGGTCTTAACGTCACCATCCCGCACAAACAGTCCGTGCTCCCCTTGCTACAAGGGCTGGACGAAACAGCCCGCACTGTCGGCGCGGTGAACACCATCAGCATCCGCGATGGCGCGCTCACGGGCCACAACACCGATGTGGAAGGTTTCCGTGTAATGCTGGAACCCCTGCTCGATGGCGAACGGCCGCGCGCCCTTGTGTTGGGCAGCGGTGGTGCCAGTCGCGCCGTGGCATTCGTGCTGCGTTCACTGGGCATCAAGTTCAGGATCGTAAGCCGCGATCGCGATCGCGGCGATCTCACATACGACCTCGTGGATCCGATCGTCCTCAAGGTGTGTCCGCTCATCATCAACACCACGCCCCTCGGCCAACATCCGTTGATCGATGTGGCCCCGCGCCTACCGTACGAAGCGCTGACGCCGAAACACCTGCTGATCGATCTGGTGTACAACCCGGAGCGAACGCTCTTTCTGGAACTCGGCAACGAACGTGGCGCACGCACCTGCAACGGTTTGCCCATGCTGCACGCACAGGCCGAAGCCGCGTGGCGGATCTGGAACAGTTGAAGACTAGCCGCAAGCCCTCACCACCATCACCACGATGCAGATGAGGAACACGAAAATGCTGATGCGGTTGATGCCGTGCATGAAGCGCAGGTTCACGTTCTCGTTGCTCTTCCCGAACAGCGTGGCCGGGTTGAGGTAGTGCAAAAGGCGCTTCAGGAACATGGCGAAAGGTAGTGGTGCCCAGGGCGGGACTTGAACCCGCACGGCCCTTGCGGACCAAGGGATTTTAAGTCCCTCGTGTATACCATTTCACCACCTGGGCAGGGAGGTCCGAAAATACCGATGCCCCCTTGTGGGAGGCATCGTGCTGAGCGAGAAACGGGACTCGAACCCGCGACCCCGACCTTGGCAAGGTCGTGCTCTACCAACTGAGCTACTCTCGCTTGGAATCGGCCGCAAATATAGAAGCCGATGCATTGCAACCGAACGATCCACCAACTCTTGCTGAAAGTACTGTTGGGCCCAGCCCTCAGGCCTTGCGCAACCTGGCTTTCGGCGAGACCAACCGCTTGATCTCGTTCAGCTTCAACAGCGCCTCCACGGGGGTCAACGTGTCGATGTCCAAGGCATTGATCTCGTCCCGGATGCGCTCCAGCGCGGGATCGTCCAGCTGGAAGATGCTGAGCTGAAGCTCTTTGCCCAGCCCCGTTACATCGGATCGGAGCGCCGTGAGCGATGGTCCGTCGGTGTTCGGCTGCACCGCCTCGCCGAGATCACCTGCATGGCTCTTCTCCAAATGCTTCAGCACTTTCTCAGCGCGCGCAACAACGCTCTTGGGCATGCCGGCCATCTGCGCCACATGTATCCCGAAACTCCTGTCGGTGCCGCCCGGCAGCAGTTTGCGCAGGAAGAGCACCTTGCCCTCCGCTTCACGCACAGCCACATGCCCGTTGCGGATGCGGGGGAACACGGCCGCCATCTCGTTCAGTTCGTGGTAGTGGGTCGCGAACAGCGTTAGCGGCCGACCGTCGTGTCCATGCAAGTGCTCGGCAATGGCCCATGCGATGCTGATCCCGTCGTATGTGCTCGTGCCACGGCCGATCTCGTCCAGCAACACGAGGCTGCGCGTGCTCAGGTTATTGAGGATGCTGGCCGTCTCGTTCATCTCCACCATGAACGTGCTTTCGCCGGTGCTGAGGTTATCGCTCGCGCCAACACGCGTGAACACACGGTCCACAATGCCCAAGCGCGCCGACTTCGCGGGAACGTAACTGCCCATCTGCGCCATCAGGACCGTAAGCGCCGTTTGCCGCAGCAAAGCCGACTTACCGCTCATGTTAGGGCCCGTGATCATCAGCAGCTGCCGTTCCGCGGCATCCAACTGCATGTCGTTCGGCACATACACCTCACCCGGTGGAAGCTGTTGTTCGATCACCGGATGACGCCCGGCCTCAACAGCCACGACGCGATCGTCAACGAACTGCGGACGGCAATATCCCCATGCAACGGCGTTCCGCGCGAACGCCATCAACACATCGAGTTCGCTGATGGCCAGCGACACCGACCGGATGGCCGGCATCTCGGCACACACCGCTTCCACCAACGCTTGGAACAAGCCTGCTTCTAACGCCAGCGTACGTTCCTCGGCGCTCAGGATGCGGTCCTCCAGCACTTTCAATTCCTCCGTGACATAGCGCTCGGCACCGGTAAGGGTCTGCTTGCGCGTCCACTCGGCAGGCACCTTGGCCTTGTGCGTGTTGCGCACTTCCAGGTAGTATCCGAAGACGTTGTTGTAGCCGACTTTCAGGGAAGTGATACCGGTGCGCTCGCTCTCGCGGGCTTGTATGTCGAGCAATAACTCCTTGGCGTGCGTGGCCACGTGCCGCAGCTCATCGAGTTCGGTATTGATCCCGCCTTTGATCACGCCGCCTTTCTGCACGTTCACGGGGGCTTGTGGCTCAAGGGTGGCTGCAATGCGTTCCGCCAAAGCCATTGGCACCTTCAACCTTTTCACCAGTTGGACCCAGCCCGGTTGCCCATCCACGAGTTTCACACGCGCTGCTTCCGACGCTACCAACGCGCATTGCAACTGCAACACTTCACGCGGATGGATGCGGCCTACGGCGGCCCGTCCCACCAGCCGTTCCATATCGCCAATGGACCGGAGTTCGATCTCCAATGCTTCAACGACCGACCGCTCCGCGATCAATCCCTGCACCATGTCCAACCGTGCGTTGATGGCCGCAGCGTCAAGCAACGGAAAGAGCAACCACCGCCGGAGCATGCGCGCGCCCATCGGCGTAATGCACTTGTCCATGGCGCCGAGCAGCGTGTG
>CADECG010000111.1 GCA_902825795.1 uncultured Bacteroidota bacterium | reverse complement strand
GTTCAAGGAAGCGGCGAACGCATACGAGATCCTCAGCGACCCGGACAAGAAAGCCAAGTACGATCGGTTCGGCCACAACGCGCCCGGCGGTTTCGGCGGCGGCAGTTACCAAGGTGGCAACATGAACATGGAGGACATCTTCTCCCAGTTCGGCGACATTTTCGGTGGGGCGTTCGGCGGCGGCGGCGGGTTCCAAGGTTTCGGCCGCGGCGGTGGCCAGCGCGTGGTGAAGGGCAGCAACCTGCGCGTGCGCATGAAGCTCACCCTCGAGGAGATCGCCCACGGCGTGGAGAAGCAGTTGAAGCTGCAAAAGCTGGTGCGCGCCAAAGGCAGCGAATACGGCACCTGCCCCACCTGCAAAGGCAACGGACAGGTCACGCGTGTGCAGAGCACCTTCCTCGGCCACATGCAAACGGTGACGACCTGTCCCGCTTGCGGCGGCATGGGCCAAACGATCAAGAAACGCGCAGCCGGCAGTGACGAGCACGGCATGGTGCGCGAGGAGTCCACCGTGAGCGTGCGCATCCCCGCCGGTGTGGAAGAAGGCATGCAGCTCAACATCAGCGGCATGGGCAACGAGGCGCCAATGGGCGGCGTTGCTGGCGACCTATTGGTGGTGATCGAGGAAGAAGCACACGCGGAGCTCAAGCGCGATGGTCAGCACCTGCACCACGAGACATTCATCAGCATGGTGGATGCTGCGCTGGGCAGCACCATTGAAGTTCCGTTGATCGAAGGCAAGGCCAAGGTGAAGGTGGAACCCGGCACCCAGAGCAACCACACGTTGCGCCTACGCGGCAAGGGCCTGCCCAGTGTGAACGGCCACGGCAACGGCGACATCCTCGTACACCTGATGGTGTGGACACCGAGCCACTTGAGCAAGGAAGAAAAAGCCGCGCTCGAGAAACTGCGCGACAGCCCGGGCATCAAACCGCAACCCACGGCCAAGGACAAAGGGTTCTTCGACCGGGTGAAGGAGATGTTCGGGAACTGAAGTGAATGATGAGCCACTCAGGTGGCTGTTCCTACCGCGACTTCCGTCGACCGGACCGCTTGACGAACACCGTGTTCGTGCTTCTGGGATCGCCGTGATCGGATGGCTTTAGGCAAGGACTACCACCCCTTTGGCGGAAGGCGCCAAACTTGAGCGGTACGGTTCCCTATGCCCATCGGCCTCCATCCGCGTCTCGTCGGAACACCGGCGCTGAGCGCCTCGGGAAAGGCTGGCGTTGGAACCCAAGAGTTCACCCTTGCTCGGAATGAGGGCGTAACTTTCGGGTAACCGATACGCCTAGTTTCGGCTGCCTTTCAGGGAACACCACATGCTGAACGTTCGGACCCTGGTTACCCTGCTCGTTGGAGCAACTGTTGCGAACGCTTCCATCGCGCAACATGTACCGCACATCTACTGCACTTCCCACGACCAAGAGCGGATCGCTGCGTTGAACGACAACGACCCGGTGAAGCTTGCCCAGATCGCCGCTGCTGAAGCGGAGCTCGAAGCATTCACCGAGCAGTTCGCTGCGGAAGCGGACATGCGCAAGGGCGGTGGCAGCTATGTGATCCCTGTGGTATTCCACATTATCCACAACAACGGTCCCGAGAACATCAGCAACGAACAAGTGATCGATGCCGTGCGCGGGTTGAACGACGACTTCAACCGCCTGAACGATGATTGGGATGATGTGCGCCCTGAGTTCCTAGGTATCGTTGCTGATGTTGGCGTGACCTTCAAGCTGGCCCAGAAAGATCCGAACGGCGATTGCACCAATGGCATTACGCGCACCATCAGCCCACTCACCAACGCCGGTGATCAGGATATGAAGGACTTGATCCAATGGCCGCGTAACAAATACCTGAACGTTTGGGTGGCCGCCAGTGCTGACGGCGCTGCTGGTTACACCTACACGCCCGGCTCCGTGGCCAATCAGCCCACTCTGGATGGCATCGTTCTGCTGCATGATTACACGGGTAGCATTGGCACCAGCCAGCCCAGCCATAGCCGCACCCTCACGCACGAAGTAGGTCACTGGATCAACCTCCGCCATGTGTGGGGACCTACGAACGAGCCTGGTCTTGATGACAACTGCAACGAGACCGACAACGTAAGCGACACGCCACCGACGGAAGGATGGACGAGCTGCAACCTGAACGGCAACACGTGCACCGCACCTCTGGACAACGTGGAGAACTACATGGAGTACAGCTACTGCAGCAAGATGTTCACCGCTGGCCAGAAGACACGCATGATCGCGGCACTGAACAGTAATACCGCACAGCGTAACCAACTGTGGACCCCTGCCAACCTGATCTTCACTGGTGTGGATGTTCCTGGCGAGCTGTGCGCTGCCGTGTTCACCAGCAACGTGCAGGTGGTGTGTGCGGGCGACCCTGTGGTCTTCACCGACATGAGCTTCAACAACGTGAGTGCTTGGGATTGGGCTTTCCCCGGCGCTGTGCCAACGGTGTCGACGGACACCAATCCTACGGTCGTGTACAGCACACCCGGCATGTACGATGTGACGCTGACCGCTGGCGACGGGAACAGCACCGTTAGCAATACCGCAGGCGATTACATCCTCGTACTACCTGCCACGGGGAACAGCGTTCCCGTGGTGGAAGGTTTCGAGAATGTGGTGGCGATACCTGGGAACGAGTGGACGGTGTACAACCCCAACACGGACGAAGCATTCGAACTGACCACCGCTGCAGCTTATAGCGGTAGCAAGAGCACCCGCCTGCGGAACTATACCAGCCAAGCCACGAACGTGGACGAGATCCATAGCGGCACGTACGACATGAGCACTGCCACCGACATCACGATCAGCTGGCGCTATGCGTTCGCCCGCCGCAACAGCGACAACGACGATCTGCTGCGGCTATACGTGAGCAACGATTGCGGCGCCACTTGGAACATGCGTCGTCAACTGCGCGGTGCTACTGATCTGCCTACGGTGCCCGACCAGAACAGCCAGTTCACTCCAACCAACCAATCGCAATGGGAGTGGGAGGAAGTGAGCAATATCCTGACCAGCTACCATGTGGCGGACTTCCGGTTCAAGTTCTGGTTCCAGAGCGATGGTGGCAACAACATCTACTTGGACGACATCAACATTACCAGCGGACCGGTGGGCATCAACGAACTTTCCGGTAGCTCGCACGATATGCTCGTCGTACCCGACCCGGTGGTCGATGCTGCGGACCTCCTGTTCACCATGGACAAGGGTGGGCCTGTGGAGATCGATGTGTTGGATGCGCTCGGCCGTGTTGTTGCGCATGTACACAGCGGCAACCTTGCGGTTGGTGATCAACGGATCACGCTGCCGGTGACCACGCTTGGTGCAGGGCTCTACTTCGCTCGCGTGCAAGGGAACGGTACGGCCCGTGCAGTGCGGTTCGCGGTGCGTTGAGCAATGAACAAGTGCGGATCACTGTTGCTGGCACTGTGCTTGGTCGCGTGCGATCGCGCGGGCGAAGCAGCCAAGAACACCATCAACAAAGGTGGCGAGGTCGCTGGACAAGCGGCCAGCGAATTCCTGAAGGGAGCCAAGGAAGGTGTTGAGGAAACACTGGCCATGCCAGTCGTGCTTGATGCATCGCTGGAGGGAAAAGGCTTGGGTGTTGGCAAGACCGAAGCCTACGGTGGCGAAGGCTACCACACGCTGAACGTGTACCTCATCTTCGACCGCGACCTGTCCGATTCACTTGTTGCCAAGGCATACGATGCGGACGGTCTTGAAATGGGACGCGCTCGTTTCAGCGTGAACGGGAGGGCCGGTGATGCTAACTGGCACACCATCGAATTCCCGGAGCAGACCGATCTGGAAGCAAAAGGGAAAGTGGTGATCGGGAAGTAACGCTCTCGGAAAGGAGCCTCACTGGGCGATCCCGTTGGGTTATTCCACTCCCGTTCGCCCTCTACTTCTTGTACCCCACCAAAATCGTCACGCAGCCCACCGGCACAAGGTCGTTGGCGCTCTTCTTATCGGGTACGTACACCAGCACTTTCAACTGGGTGGTGCTTTCCACTTTCAGATCGAAGGTGTTCTTCGGCTCATCGGCAAGGCTCTCGAAAACCGTCTTGTTGCCCGCGTCAACGAGTTTCCAGTTCACATCGCCCAAGGAGGGATGCACACACACGAGCAACCGGTATTCCTGTCCGCTGTAGAAGGTCATGTTCACCTCCGCTTCCTCACCGGGCGATAGTTGCGCGGCGTTGAACGTCTCGTTGAAGGTGTAGGGCTCCAACTGCGGAATGCACTTGTTCTTTGCGAAGCTGCGGCATTGCGCCTCGGCACTGGTGGGCAACAGGCAGGCGGCAAATACTGCGGCACAGGCCGCGATCGAGCGTAGGGTCGTCATGGCCATGTTCAGTTGATGTAGCTGTTACGTACGGACGCCGCCTTTTCGCTCAGCGTCTTCAGTTGTTCGTCGGTGATGGTCGCGACCGATCCGCCGCCGATGGTCGTTACTCCACTCGCATCCGTGCTGGTAGTTGTGGTACCACCAACGCTGATACCATCGAAGATCGCGCTGAGGGCCTGCATGTCGCCCAACACGCTGGTCAACGTGGGCTCCTGAGGGTACTCGCCCAGTAGCGCAATGATGTCTTTCAACGAGAGTTTCTGTTCAGCGATGCGCTGGCGCAATTGGTCGTTCGGTTTGGTAGTGGCCACCTGTGTGGCGATGTACAGACCCTCTGTCCACCCGGCCGCGATCATCAGCGCGCTCAAATGGCTGCGGCCTTCTTCCTTCAAGTAGCCGTCCATGTTCCAGTAGGTGTCGGTAACGATATCGAGCAAGGCCTCTCTGTCGCCCTTGGCCTCTTCCATGGCCTGCATGGTACTGTCGCTGAACACGCTATTGATGCCCAGCTGCTTTGCCATGCTTTGCGCGGCTGCCGTGAAGAGCATGCTCTCCTGCGTTTGATTGAACACGCTGGCATAACTGAGATCGGCACCGTACACACCGAGATTGATCGCTTGCTTGCTGGGGCTGGTGTAGTTGGTGCGATTGTTCGGGTCGTTGAGGATATTCTTATCGTACTCCGCGCCGGCCTTGCGCAGCAGTTCGGCCGTTTCCATAGGGCTGGGGATGCTGTAGAAGATCTTCTTGGTCTTCTGCTTCATGGCATCTTGGGCCGCGGCAGCGCTGTCGCTACCGTCGGTCAGCAGTTCATCGCCTTGCTGTTGCCCACCTCCGCAAGCGGCGAGAAGCAATGCAACAGGCAGCAGGCGTATCAGGTTCTGTATGGTCATGGAGGACACGTTGACGTGGTGCCCAAAGATCCCCCCGGCGACGGTGCGGCTCAGTGCGCCTCCAGCCAGTTTTTCCCCAAATGGATGTCAACAAGAAGTGGTGCGTCCAGTTGCATGGCACCCTCCATAAGATCCTTCACCAGTGGCAGCAACTCATCGGCCTCATCATTGTGCGCGTCAAAGACCAATTCGTCATGCACCTGCAGCAACAGCTTGCTGCGCATGCGTTTCCGCCTCAGTTCAGCATGAATGCGCACCATGGCTACTTTGATGATGTCCGCTGCGGTTCCTTGCATGGGCGCATTGATCGCGATCCGCTCGGCCTGCGCGCGCACGGTGTTATTGCCACTGGTGATATCGGGCAGGTACCGGCGACGACCCATCAATGTCTTGATGTACCCGTTCGTCCGGCAGAAGCCGATCATCTCGTCCATGTAGCCGCGCACGCCGGGGAATTGCGCGAAATAGTCATCGATGATGGCCTTTGCCTCGGCACGCGGGATGCCCAAACCCTGCGCAAGTCCGAACGCACCTTGCCCATAGGCGATACCGAAGTTGACCGCCTTGGCCCGACTGCGTTGTTCGCGCGTAACCGTTGCAATGTCCACGTTGAACACCTTGGCCGCCGTGGCCGCGTGGATATCGAGCCCTTGTCGGAAGGCCTCCTGCATGTTCTTGTCGCCGCTCATGTGGGCAATGATGCGTAGCTCGATCTGGCTGTAGTCGGCACTGAGCAACTGGTGGTGTTCGTCGCGCGGGACGAATGCTTTGCGGATCTCGCGGCCTTTCTCCGTGCGGATGGGGATGTTCTGCAGGTTGGGGTCGTTGCTGGCGAGACGACCGGTAGCGGCCACGGTCTGTAAGTAGCTGGTGTGAACCCGGTGCGTGATGGGATCGGCGGCCTCCGGCAAGGTGTCCACGTACGTCCCCTTGAGCTTGCGCAAGCTGCGATAGTCCAGTATCAGCGGGATCGAGGGGTGCGTGTTGCTCAGCTCCTGCAGGATGTCCTCACTCGTTTGGTACTGACCGGTCTTGGCGGTCTTCTTCACTTTGTCGCCGCCGAGCTTCAACGTTTCGAACAGCACATCGCCAAGCTGCTTCGGGCTGTCGATGTTGAACACAACACCACATGCCTTGTGTATCTCCTCCTGCAAGCGCAGGATGTCCACGCCCAGCTCCTCGCTGAAGGCCTTGAGCGCAGGGATGTCGATGCGGATGCCCTCGGTCTCCATGTCGGCGAGCACGTGTACCAAGGGCATTTCCACGGTATCGAAAAGCGCCGTCACTTCATCCTGATCCAGCATCGGCGCGAACTTTTCGGCCAACTGCCAGGTCACGTCGGCGTCCTCGGCGCTGTACTCCTTCACCGCATTGATATCGGCATCGCGCATGCTCTTCTGCACTTTGCCGCGACCCTTCTCACCGATCAATGCATCGATGCTCACCGGCCGATAGCCCAAATAGGTTTCGCTCAGGTAGTCCATGCCGTGCCGCTGGTCCGGCTTCAACATGTAGTGCGCCACCATCGTGTCGAAGAGCGGCCCCTTCACCTCCACTCCATAGTTGGCCAGAATGCGGATGTCGTACTTGGCGTTCTGCGCCACCTTGCCGATGCTCGCGTTCTCCAGGACCGGCCTGAAGATGTCAACGATGCGCTGGGCTTCTGCGCGATCCGCAGGCACCGGCACGTAATGCCCTTCTTGCGCCTTCCAACTGAACGCAAGCCCAACCAATTCGGCAGTGCGCTCATCCGTACCCGTGGTCTCCGTGTCGAAACAGAAGCGTGGTTGTTTCTTCAATTGCGCGGCCAGCATGTACATGGCTTCGCTCGTGTCGGCGAGGTAGTAACGGTGTGCAACAGTGTCGATGTTGGCGAGTTCCGTCAATTGCACATTGCCATCGGCATCCACCGACGACCCGAACAGATCCACTTGTGCTGAGGGGCGCGACGGCGCGCTCCTTTCGCCCTTGACTTCCGGCGCCGGCGAACCGGGGCCATCGACACCGAGCACCTTGTTTGTCAGGTTCTTGAACTCCAACTCGCTGAACACCTCCAGCACCTTGTCCTTGTCCGGTGGATCGAGGTGCAACGCGTCATGATCAAGTTCCACCGGGGCATTGATGTTGATCGTCGCGAGCATTTTGCTCATGCGCCCTTGCTCGGCGAACGCGATCACGTTCTCCTGTTGTTTCCCTTTCAACTTATCGGCGTTGTCGATCACTCCTTCCAAGCTGCCGAACTGCTGCACCAGCTTCATCGCCGTCTTCTCGCCGATGCCCGGAATGCCGGGAATGTTGTCCACCGCATCGCCCATCAATCCGAGGATGTCCTTCACCTGTTCAGTGGTCTGCAACCCCCAGCGCGCGCAGATCTCCACAGGCCCCAACTTCTCCGGCGGATCGCCGCCGCGACCCGGCTTGTACATGATGATCTTGTCCGTGACGAGCTGCCCGAAGTCCTTGTCCGGCGTTACCATGAACGTGGTGTAGCCTTCCGCTTCCGCCTTCTTCGCCAACGTACCGATCACATCATCGGCCTCGTAGCCATCGCTCTCGAGGATGGGGATGTTCATGCTCTCGATGATGCGCCGGATGTACGGAAGATTGGTGCGGATATCATCGGGCATCTCCTCACGGTTGGCTTTGTAATCGAGCAGCGTTTCGTGGCGCTCCGTAGGTGCGGCAGTGTCGAACACCACGGCGATGTGCGTCGGCTTCTCGCGCTTGATCAAATCGAGCAATGTGGTGGTGAACCCGAACGCGGCGCTCGTATTGAAGCCCTTGCTATTGACCCGCGGTGCACGGATGAAACTGAAGTACGCGCGGTAGATCAGCGCGAAGGCATCGAGCAGGAAAAGGCGTTTGTCTTGGTCTTGATCTTGGGGCATGATGACAGGCTTCTTGCAAAAGGCCGCAAGCTAAACGCTCGACATCGGTTGTTCCTGGCTCAGGAATAGTGGGCTGCAGGGCGTGATCATCGCTCCTTTCAGACTACCTCCTGCACCGATTGACCAACGGCCTTCAGTGTGGCGTGATCGTTCATAAACGTACAGCCTCGCGAGCACGCCCCCTAGGAAAGTCGGACATGTATCTGCCGTGTTCTCCGCAAAATCCCCCCCCCCATACATTTGGTTGATTCCTACTGCCCGGCACCATGGTACGCTCGCTCACATTGTTGTTCGCTATTGGATCTTGCGTCTTGTCCGGATGTCGGAAAGATCAAGCACCGGTATCCCCAACCGGAACGACGGACACGGCTTCAAGTGTGGACAGCATCAGGATCGGCGACAGCACGGATATGAACATGAGCTATCCTTCGCTCGCCTTCTATCCACCTGATCCCATGGGTTCCATGGTCACGAAGAAATTGGACCTCGACAACGATGGGACAGACGACATCTCGTTCACGATCAATGCCAGTCACACCTTGATGATCGGATCGTGGAACTGGGCCGATCTACACTGTTTGGCTCCCGATGTCTCGGTCCTCGGCTTCTACCGCACGGACACGCTTTTCGGATCCTCCGATACGTTGGTCATCACAGGTCCTGGTGTACCACCGCCATACACGGTCGAGTTCCAGACAACCGTGACCAACGGATGCAGCCTCGCGGGTGATGCGGAGGTGCTTTCCATTTCACCAAGTAGCCCACACGCGGTTCTTCCGGTTGGCAATGACCAGCTGCACCAACAAAGCAGTTTCGTTAACGGCGATATTCCCTTGATGCGCGAACCATACGGGTATGGACCGAACCCCTATGCGACCAGTGGTGATACCATCTTCACGAATATCGTTCGCGAAGAAGAAGGCTGCATGGAACCGCCCCTGAACACGTCATTGTACATCGGTTTCGCAATTGGCACCGCACCTGCGCAGTTGCGCCTTGGTTGGATACGATTGCGGTTCGAGGAATACCACATGATCCGGATCGAAGAGATCGCCATCCAACAGTGATCACTGGCCAGTTGCTGCAACTCGAAGGATCTAGCGCTCCTTCCACACCACTTCCAGCACCGTTTGGCCAACGGCCTTCAGCGTGGCGGGATCGATCACATCCATATCGTCATCGTGGGTGTGCCAGCTGGGGTGGAAGGCTTGGGTGCCTTGATTGTATTCGATGATATCGATGGTGGGGATCCGCAGGCGCTGGTTCACGCTCACGTGATCATCGACCCCAACGTATTGACGCACATCGTCAACGAAACGGTCGCCATAGCCCAATGCTTCGGCGGTGTTCCACACGCGATTGGTGATCTGCGGTGCTAGCTGCATACTCCAACCCTCTTTCGGGAAACGGGCATCGCGCGCGCCACACATGTCGAGCAAGATGCCGAAGCGCGCCGTGTAGTTTTTCACGTGCGGGTTCTTCGTCCAGTACTGCGCTCCTAAGCACCACGTATCACTGCTTTGATGGCTCATGGCGCCACTGGGCTCGCCGTAGTCCTCCACATCGGTGAAGAACACATCCACCCCGATCTCCGATGGGTGCGCGCGCAGATGACGCGCTACTTCCAGCAGGATCCCCACGCCGCTACCACCATCATTGGCGCCGAGGATCGGTTCTCCTTGGCGTTCGTTGTCTTTATCGGCGAAGGGGCGCGTATCCCAATGGGCCATGAGCAGCACGCGTGCTTTCAATTCCGGCCGCCAACTGGCAATAATGTTGCGCAATGGCAACTGTTGTCCATTGAACACGGTAACGCTGCCGATCTGCTCGATCACGGTATCGGCGTGTTGCTTCAAGTAGGCCACCAACCAGTCGCCGCAGGCCTTGTGTTGCGCTGTGCCGGGCACACGCGGACCGAAGTCCACTTGCTTCCTCACAAAGCCATAGGCGCTATCGGGGTCGAACAGCGGAGTGGGTGGCAGAGCCGGTTGCTCAGGCGTGACTTTCGGAACCGTTGGCGTGTTCGAGCCACTGTCCGGGGCGCACGAACGCAGAAGCACTAGCGCGAGGAAGAGCGCAACGAGGACGACGGCTATTACACGGTTACGCATGTTCCCAGATGGTTCCTTCCTTGGTGTCCTTGATGGTAACGCCGATCGCGGCCAGTGTGTCACGGATCCGATCGCTGGTAGCGAAATCCTTGCTGGCCTTGGCATCGGCACGCATCTTCAACAACACCCCCATCAGGTCCGTTGTCAAGCTGTCGTCGCCCTTCTTCTCTTCTTCACGAATGCCGAGCACATCCACCAACATGGCGCTGTATACCTGCCTCAATCGTTCGATCGATGCGGCGGTCATTTCCGCCTTGCCATCGTTCACGGAGTTGATGACGCGCACGCCATCGAACAACTGCGCGATCATGATCGGCGTGTTGAGGTCGTCGTTCATGGCCGAGTAGCACGCATCCTCGAACGCAGCGACGTCCATGCTATCCGTAGTCCCGGGTTTCAGCTTGTCGAGCGTCACCATCGCTGCCTGCAGTTTCTCCAATCCTTTCTCCGAAGCCTGCATGGCCTCGTTACTGAAATCGAGCGTGCTGGCGTAGTGGCATTGCAGCATGAAGAACCGCACCGTCATCGGCGAATAGCCACGTTCGAGCAATTTGTGGTTGCCGGTGAGCAACTCTTCAGGGGTGAATCCATTGCCCTCGCTCTTGGCCATTTTGCGCCCATTCACCGTGAGCATGTTCCCGTGCATCCAATAGCGCACGGGGTTCACGCCATCGGCCGCAACGCTCTGCGCGATCTCGCATTCGTGGTGCGGGAATTTCAGGTCCATGCCACCACCATGGATGTCGAATGTTTGGCCGAGGTACTTGGTGCTCATCACGCTGCACTCCAAGTGCCATCCGGGGAAGCCCTCGCCCCACGGGCTGGGCCAGTGCATCAAATGCCCGGCCTCGGCCTTCTTCCAGATCGCGAAGTCCAAAGGCGAGCGCTTCTCTTCCTGCCCTTCCGTATCGCGCGTATTGGCCATCAGCTCGTCGATCTTCCGTCCGCTCAACTCACCGTAGTTGTGCGTTGCCGCGAACTTGGGCACATCGAAGTACACGCTGCGGTTCACTTCGTACGCGTAGCCGTTGGCGATGATGCGCTCCACCATCTTGATCTGCTCGATGAGGTGCGCCGTTGCCGTGGGTTCGATGCTCGGGTTCTTCAGGTTGAAGAGCCGCATCACATCATGGAAACCGTTGGTGTATTTCTGGACGATCTCCATCGGCTCCAACTGCTCCAGGCGCGCGCGCTTCGCGATCTTGTCCTCCCCGGCATCCACGTCATCCACCAAGTGGCCCACGTCGGTGATGTTGCGCACGTAGCGCACCGAAAAGCCGATATGCGTCAGCCAGCGGTAGAGCACATCGAACGTGGTGAAGCTGCGCACGTTGCCGAGGTGCACATCGCTATACACCGTTGGCCCGCAGACATACAACCCGACATGTGGTGGGTTCTGCGGAACAAAGGCTTCCTTCTTTCGGCTGAGCGTATTGGTAAGGAAGAGGGCGTTGCGGGATGCGGCGGACATGGCGACAGCCTTGGTGAAGGCAGGCGCGAATGTAGAAGTGGCCTGTTACCTGCTCGGGCGCCTCACTGCTTGTCCTCGTCCGGGATCGGT
>CADECG010000110.1 GCA_902825795.1 uncultured Bacteroidota bacterium | reverse complement strand
AACGCACGCTCTGCTTGCCAACGGGCCTTCAAGCCGTCGCGCTGTCCGCTCAGGTCGGCCAATTCCTTGTTGAGGTCCGTGAGCTGCGCTTCGTCGTTCTCCCGCTTGATCGCCTCGCGTTCGATCTCCAGTTGCATGATCCGCCGTTCGATCTCATCCAGCGCTTCAGGCTTGCTGTTCATTTCCATGCGCAGCTTGCTGGCGGCTTCATCCATGAGGTCGATGGCCTTATCGGGCAGGAAACGGTCGGTGATATACCGCTGGCTGAGTTCCACTGCGCTGATGATCGCAGCATCTTTGATCAACACCTTGTGGTGGTGCTCATATTTCTCTTTCAGCCCGCGCAGGATGCTGATCGCGTCCTCCCGATCGGGTTCATCCACGTTCACCTTTTGGAAACGGCGTTCCAAGGCTTTGTCCTTCTCGAAGAACTTCTGGTATTCGTTCAGTGTGGTGGCACCGATGGCCCGTAGTTCACCACGTGCCAATGCTGGCTTCAGGATGTTGGCCGCGTCCATCGCGCCTTCGCCACCACCAGCACCCACCAGTGTGTGTATTTCGTCAATGAAGAGGATGATGTTGCCTTCGGCAGCGATCACTTCTTTCACCACGGCTTTCAATCGCTCTTCGAATTCGCCCTTGTACTTGGCGCCTGCCACCAACGCACCCATGTCGAGGCTGAACACCTGTTTGCTCCGCAGATCATCGGGTACGTCTCCGTTGCTGATCCGCTGTGCAATGCCTTCCGCGATCGCGGTTTTACCAACGCCCGGCTCACCGATGAGGATCGGATTGTTCTTGGTGCGACGACTGAGGATCTGGAGCGTTCGCCGGATCTCTTCATCGCGGCCGATCACCGGGTCGAGCTTGTTCTCGCGGGCCAGCAGGTTCAGGTTCTTCGCGTACTTGTTCAGCGCGTTATAGCTGTCCTCTTGGCTCTGGCTTGTAACACGCTCGCCTTTGCGCAAATGCTTGATCGCGGCGATCAGGTCTTTGCGGGTTATACCGTTATCCTTGAGCAGTTGCGCCGTGGTGTCAGTCCCGTCGAGGATGCCGAGCAGCAAGTGCTCCACGCTCACGTATTCATCCCCGAACTCTTTCAAGGAGCCTATCGCTTTCTGCATGGCCGTGGCTGCTGTTCGGCTCAATTGCCCTTGGTCGCCGCCTTGCACTTTCGGGTAGCCTGCAACAATGCGGTCAAGTGCTTGCACCAGCACAGGTAGGTTCGCGTTCAGCTTCTTCAGCAAGAAGGGCGCAACGTCTTTGTCGACTTCAAGGATACCCTTGAGCAAGTGCCCGTTTTCGATCGCTTGCTGGCCATTGGCCATGATATAGCGCTGCGCTTGTTCGACGGCTTGCTGACTACGAAGGGTGAATTTGTTCAGGTCCATTGTTCTATGCGTTGGCCGCTTGAGCGGCGCCCTCGCCGCTCGAAGATCGTACCGCTCCGCAACGGCACGGTGAACCGCGCCGTTACGTCATCAATTCAGACGATGACCTGTCACATCGACGTGTTGTGGGTTAGTTTCGGTCGCCATGCATTGCATCGTCCATCGCTCCAGCCTTGTAGTTGCGGCCATTGTCGCCAGCCTGCTTGCCAATGGACAGTACTGGATGCGCGGCTGGGGAAGTCTCGCCGATGATCGGATTGAAGCCATGGAACCGCTGCCGGGCGGCGACGTGATCGCCGTTGGTTCTTTCAGCGGCTTCTTCGATATGCAGGACACCGTGATCGTTACCCAAGGTGTAACGGATGGGTTTGTTGCGCGCGTGGATGGTAGCGGCTCTGTTGTATGGGTGCGCGCGATCGGCGGCGCCGGTGTGGATCGGGCGTTGGACGTTACTGTGGACGGAAATGGGAACGTGGCGGTCGTGGGACAGTTCGCAGGCACCATGGTGGTGGGTGGCACAACGCTCACCAGCAACGCGGGATCGCTCGATGCCTTCGTGGCACTCTACAATGCTACTGGAACCTTGCAATGGGCCACCGCGATGGGTGGCCCTGGCAATGCGGACCGTGCAAGTGCCGTTGCGCTTGCACCGAACGGCAGTGTTCTTGTCGGAGGCGACTTCAGCCACACCGCCCTCTTTGGCGGGAGCCCGCTCACCAGCGCATTTGACAACCTGCTTAACGCTCCGGGTATCGATGTGTTCCTGGCCCGGTTCAGCAATACCGGTAGTTTTCAGTGGGTGAGGCAGGGCAGTGCGAGCTTGGAAGAAGAGTGCATCAGCGTGGCCTGCGACAATGCGGGTGCCGCCTACTTCACAGGGCGCTACACGGGCGACATCACCTTCCAGCAATTGCACGCGAACGCGCAGGATGATGCGATCTTCCTCGTCAAGTTCGATGCTGCAGGGAACGAGGTTTGGTACCGGCGGATCACCGGAGCGATCACCAACCAAGCGGCCGATCTGGAGTGGGATGGAAGTTCACTCTACATGGCAGGTTATCAAAGCGGCAGCGCCATCGTGTTCGGCAATACGAACACGCCGATCGGGAGTAACTATCCGAACAGTGCCTTCTTGTTGAAGGTGGATGCAGCAGGAGCCGTGCAGGATCAATGGACGTTCGGTAGTGAGAGCTTGGTCGGGGCGGTGGATCTGTGCATCGGCGATACCGCTATCGCGATCGGCGGTTGGTTCGAATGCACCCTTTCACAAGGGGAGGATGAGCACGGCGCCGGTCTGTTCTTCAGCATAGGCCCGCGCAACGATTGGATAGCGGAGATCGGCTTAGGCAGTATGCAGCATGGATTCGTGCAACAGATCGGCCGCCACTTCCCCGGAGGGTTGAATGCTGTTTCGCTGGGCGATGATGAAGCCATCGTAGCAGCCGGTGTGTATCGCGCGGAACTGATCGTTGCGGGTATCGATAGCATCATGGATCCCGTTCCGATGCTGCCGATGACGGGGATCAACGAAGGCACTGAGATCTGCTCTGATCCATATTATGGCGACTTCTACTCATTGGACAGCATCGGGTTGTTCGATGCCTTTATCGTGGAAGCGTTCCCGCGTGGCAGAAGCATCTATGATGTCTTCCGTCGAGATCCCGGCCCATGCAACTTGCAAACCTTGCCGCTCGGCACTGTTGGGCCACTGATCCCTCCGGATGTCATGGTCGGCGATACTGCGTTCGCTTGCGGAGGCGGGGTGTTCGCTGTAGGCTTCCCGTTCCCCTCGTTGACCGAGCCGTCCTATGGCGCCAACGCCCCATGGTCGCAGGTTGTTTGGAGCGATGGCAGCACGGGCGCCGGCAACTCGGTGGACACCTTGGAACAACTTTGGGCAACAGGCAGCACGGTTGATGGCTGCTATGCGTTCAGCGATACGGTTTGGGGCGGCTACTGGCCTAACCCAGGTTCCATCAACATCACTGACGACCAAGGTGTCAACATTACGTGCACGGATTGTGAGGATATCGTGGTGTGTTTGCCCACAAATCCTGAACTCACGGTCGGATTCCTCGATAGCAGCATCGTCAGTTTCGAGTGGGTGACCCCTGGAGGAACGATACCCGGTGATACGACGATCACAGCGACCGCATCGGGATTCTATTACGTATTCGGATACAACGCCTTCAATTGTGCGAATGCGGTGCAGGTGGAAGTGATCCTTCAACCTGTTAGCTCTCTCGATAGCCTCACAGCCTTGCTCGAGTTCGATTTCCCGGACGACACCGACGGAAATGATACCATACGCATGTGTGGCAGTGGCACCGTGAACGGCACGGTCGACCACACCATTTTCGAGAACGGGGTCCAAGTGACAAGCGATCCGCCCGGCATCACGGCGCTCGATTCGGTCTTCACCGGAACCTATGTCTTCCAGACCACGAGCATGTTGCCCATTACCATCAATCCGGGAGTGGTGAGCGCCACTGTGACTGGCGAAGGCTGGTACACATGGGAGTACCACTACTACCTGAGCAATTTTCCGTGCGATAGCGACCTGTTCCTTTTCGTAGCGCGCGATAGCATCTATGTGGACACGATCCAGACGAATTACACGAACGTGTTCATCAGCGGAACCATTCTCATGTGCGCGGGCGATACCGTCGACCTCGTTGCGGTGACCACCGACCCCGGTGCTCTGGCGTGGACCGGTCCCGGTATTGTGGGCGACACTACCGCGGCGATGGTGCAGATCACACAGCCGGGTTACTACGCCATTGAACTCACTCCGACCGACACTGGCGCATGCACGTATGGGTCGGCCGATACTCATCTGATCAATCTTGACCCAGCGCCGTTCATCACCATGCTTCCGGCGAACGGGTTGATCTGCCCTGGCGACTCCATTCAGGTCGTCGTTACCGGTGTAGGTGCCTACCAGTGGTACGGGCCAACCGGGCCTATCGGCGCTGGCGCTCCCGAGTTGTACGTGAGCGAGCCCGGCGGTTACTATGTGGTGATGATAGGCCCGGCCGGTTGCGGACAAGCGAGCAATGTGGTCGACGTGGTGAACTACAGCACGCCTTACATATCTGCATATCCGCAGCCGGTGTTGTGCAACGGTGGCTCGGTAACACTGAACGTGAATGCACCGGGCTCGCTCGCGGTAGTGCAATGGCTGGCGCCACTTTTCGGCAATGGCCTCACACAAGTGGTTACCCAGCCCGGTATCTATCAATGCAGCATCACGTTGTGTGGGATCGTCACCACGGCATCGATCGAAGTGATCGCCAGCAGTTTGAGCGTTGGTCTGGTTTCCGCTGGGCCGTTCGAGATCTGCAACGACAGTACAACGTTGTTGCTGGCAACTCCCGGCCTGGTGGCCTACCTATGGATCCCTTCACTTGCCACCGGAGAGAACGTGTTCGTTGGCCCTGGCCTGCACAGCGTGGTGGGATTCGACCAGTATGGGTGTACCGATACGGCTGGTGTCGCTATCGTGAACGCCATCGCTTTCACGGATAGCCTTCAAGGTTCGGCGACCACGGTTTGCGCAGGGGATATATCGTTCGTTACCGCAACGGGGAGCGGTGTGTTGCATTGGTACAGTGACGCGGGCGCGACCCAACTCATCGGCTCCGGAAACAGTATTGAGGTCGGCCCGGTTTTCAGCAACGCTACCGTGTATGTTACGCAGACCGAGGGCGATTGCACGAGCGATGCGCTATCGGTTCCTGTGCCGGTGCTGCCGTTGCCACCGATGCTGCCGATACAGGGAGACACGATGCTATGCATCGGGGACACGCTCGATCTGTTCATCGACCCCGATGATCTCCTTGCACAGGTATGGACCACGCCGAACGGGGTGCTGACCAACGCAGGCCCGTACGCGCCAAGTTCTGTTGTGGCCGACATGGGTTGGTATTCGGTCAACTACACCGATAGCAGCGGTTGTCAGAGCTCCATCGACAGCACATTCGTCACAGTATTCCTGCTACCAGAGCCCGGACTTCCACCGAATGCGTTGATCTGTGCAGGCGATCTGCTCACCATTGGTGCAACACCCGATCTCGCCAGCTACCTCTGGAGTACCGGCGCTGAAACCGCGTCGATCACTGTAACCGAACCCGGCACCTACAGCGTGACAGTCGTTGGTATCGGCGGCTGTCAGGCGACCGATAGCATGGTGGTGGGCGAGGGACCCTGCGACTTGGACGTTCCCAATGTGATCACACCCAACGGTGATGGCACCAATGACGTCATTGATCTCGACTTGTCGGGGTTCGCCACGGCAACGTTCAAGATCTGGAACCGCTGGGGCCAGAAGCTGGATGAGATCTCGGCACCACGCATCATCTGGGATGGTCGCGATCGCCTCACCGGCGAACCCGTTCCCAGCGGCACCTACTTCTGGACGCTCAGCGCAACGCGCGCTACCGGGCTGGTGCAGGAGGCGAACGGGTATGTAATGGTGTTGTATGAGTAGACCTGGGCATTCCATCCGTTAACGTGGGTGCTCCTACTTTTCGCCGCCAACTTCAGCCGTGGACTTCCAACGCATCGCATCCGGTGATCGCACCGCCTTCGAGGAGGTGTTCCGTGCGCTTTACCGGCCGTTATGCGCTTTTGCGGGTACCTATACGAAGGACCGCGACAAGTCCGAGGACCTCGTGCAGGAACTCTTCGTGAAGCTCTGGAACGAACGGCAACGGTTGGCGGTGAGCACGAGCCTGAAATCGTATCTGTTCGCAGCTGTGCGCAACCGATGCTTGAACGAGCAGGTGAAAGTGGTGCGCATGCGCCCGCTGATTGAGGACATGCATGACGCCCCTAATGAGACAGGCCGCGATGAAGATGAACACACATGGCGCTCGGCACGCGTGCAGGCCGCTATTGAAGCCTTGCCGGAAGAGCGACGAAAGGTGTTCAAGCTGAGCCGGAATGAAGGCCTGAAATACCACGAGATCGCCGACCACTTGGGCATTTCGGTAAAGACCGTGGAGAACCAAATGGGCAAGGCCTTGAAGACATTGCGCGAGGAACTGGCGGACCTCATGCCAGTGTTCGTGGCGCTCCTTGCTATGGCCGATGACCTAAGGCGCAGTGGGGGTATTTGAACCTTGACCTGTCATAGACCCGGAACAACGTGAACCATTCACCCGATATCGACAGCGGTCTGCTGGCCAGCTATGTGGCCGGAGAGGCTGATGCTGCGCAACAGGCGGTTGTGGAGCAATGGGCCGCTAGTGCGCCTGAGCACGCTCGCGAACTCGAGCGCCTGCGCTCGGTCTGGTCATGGAGCGAGGGTCCTTCCGAAGGGGTCGATGTGGATGTGGATAGCGCCTGGAAGAAGGTGAGCGCACAGATGGATGAAGCGCGCGTCATTGCGTTGGATCGGCCGAAGCGTTCCTCTTGGGCATGGGTTGCTGCTGCGGCAGCTGTTGTTGGAGTGCTCTTCCTCACGCGCGTGCTGTTGTCACCAAGGCAGCAGGAATTGGTGGCGACCACTGAGTACAACAGTGCACTTCTTGCGGATAGTTCCCAAGTGGTGCTGTCGCCCACCTCACGGTTGGTGGTTGTACTGGGAGAGGAGCGATCCGTGGAACTCACCGGACAGGCCTATTTCGAGGTGAAGCGCGACGAGCAACGGCCCTTCGTCGTTCATACCACCAATATTGATGTCACTGTTCTGGGGACGGCCTTCGAGGTGACCGCTTTCGAAGGCAACGACACGGTGATGGTGCGTGTGCGGCATGGGAAAGTACTTGTGACGTTGAGCCCAACGAAGGGCGATAAGTTTCAGGATTCCCTCTTCCTGACCGCCGGTGAACAAACTACTTGGGTGCGTGGCGATCGTTTGTTGGAACGAAATGTCATTGGCCCGGTGGAGCGATGGGCCGGGCGCATCATCCAGTTCAACAATGCCCCGCTCCATCAGGTTGTCGATGAGTTGAATTCCGTGTACGATTCCCGGATCGTCCTAGGCAGTGCTGCCATTTCAGGTTGTCCGCTCACGGCATCATTCGGGGATGAGCCGATCGGCGAGATCGTGCGCGTGATCGCGAACACCTTTGGCTTGGAGGTGACCCAACATCCAGATGGCAGCCTCACCCTTACCGGCGATGGCTGCTGATCTCCGGTGGAAGCTTTTGATCGTTGCGGTCTTCGCTGCCAACGGACTTCGGGCCCAGTCCATACTGCAACGCAAGGTCGACGTTCGCGCACGCAACGTGCGGTTGGCCGATGCCCTGCACTTGGTCGCACAGGACGGTCGTTTCAAGCTGAGCTACAATGCCGCGCTCATCAATGCCGATAGCATCGTGGACGTGGCTACCGGCGCCACAACCGTGGAAATGGCAATGGCGCAGTTGCTCGGCAAGGAACGTAAGCTCAAGGAAAGCGGTGAGCACTTGATCATCCTGGGTCCCGCTCAACCGAAGCGGAAGTTCGTCGTAACCGGAAGCGTTGTGGACGCGACCACCGGCCACGCCATCGCGCGCGCATCGGTGTACGAGATCGATGAGCACGCCTCCGCGCTTACCGATGCCCACGGATCATTCAGCTTGCAGGTCACCGGCCGGCAGGAACGTGCGGCGCTGCGGATCTCTAAGGTCGCTTTTCGCGACACTGTTGTTTTCGTTGTTCGCAGCGGTAGGCTCGACCGGGTCCGACTGAAGGCGTTGGATGAACTGCCCAAACTCAACACCCGATTGACGGGTGTCGAGGAGTTGGACCTGTCCCGTGTTTTGGTGCGCAGTTCGCTCAGCGAGCAGGCCGCCAACTTGGGGTATGCCGAGGAGCGTGCATGGCAGGTATCGCTGGTGCCGAACATCGGTACAAATGGCAAAGTGAGCGGTTCCATGGTGAATCGTGCCTCGTTCAACGTGATCGGCGGCTACGCGCGTGGGCTCAATGGCTTCGAACTGGCCGGTGCGTTCAATGTGGAGCGCCGCGATGTGAAGGGCGTGCAGATCTCCGGGCTTACCAATCTGGTCGGCGGCAGTTCGAACGGCGTGCAGATCGCAGGGGCTGTCAATCACACCATGCGTTCTTTAAGCGGGGTGCAAGTGGCCGGTTTGGCGAATGTGGTGTGGGATACGCTTACTGGAGTGCAGGTGGCTGGCGCGGTAAACATGGTGAAGGGCGGGATGCTGGGCACCCAGGTGGCCGGGTTGATGAACGTGACCACGCAGAACTGCGAAGGAGCCCAGATCAGTGGTGGGTTGAATGTGACACTCGGTGATGTGCACCGCTGGCAGGCAACGGGATTGCTCAACTACGGGCGCAGTGTGAGCGGGGCACAGGTTGCCGGCCTGGTGAATGTTTCGCTGGACAGCGTTGGCGGTGGACAGGTCGCAGGTTTGCTCAACTATACCAAGGATGTTTCCGGCGGTCAGGTCGCGGGGTTGCTCAACGTCGCGCTCCACTCCGTGCGCGGTGGACAAGTCGGATTCGTGAACGTGGCCCGCAAATGCGAAGGTGGTCAGCTGGGATTCTTGAACTTCAGCGACACCAACACCGGTGCGAGCGTCGGCTTCCTCAGTTTCGCGTGGCACGGATATCACCGTTTGGATGTCGCTTATGACGAGATCTTCCCGATCACCGCGACGCTGCGCACCGGTACGCACCGGTTCTATAATTCCTTCAGTTATTCGCCGGAGATCAACGGTCGCTGGGGTTTCGGCTATGGCGCGGGCACCGAGATCGGATGGCCGGGCAGGCATGTGCTCAACGTCGAACTCCACGCAGAGCATATCAACGAAGGACCGATATGGCTGGAAGCGGTGAACATTCTCGGGAGTTTTCATCTCACCTACGGGTTCACTATCGCTGAACGGCTCGTGCTTTCGGCGGGGCCAAGCGTCAATGTACTCGTGAGTGATTGGCGTGATGAAGAGACCGCTGCTTTCCTCTCCGAAGCCGCTCCGCGTGTCCAATGGGAGCAGGTGGACGCGGACGTCCGGAGCCAGGGTTGGCTGGGGTTCCGTGCAGGCGTTGGACTGCGTTTCTGAAATTTTTCAATGGTCGGGTAGGGGTATCACTGGTGCGTGCTGTCATAGGCTCAACAAGTAACCCACCATGACATTCGCAACGTTCCGTTCCGTTCTTCTTCTCGCCTTGATCGTATTGGCGCCGCGTCTTCTTGCACAAAGCACTACGCAGACCGTTCGTGGAACCGTCACGGATACCGACACGCGCTTGCCATTGTTCGGCGCTGTGGTGGAAGTCAGCGGTAGCCCGGCTCATAGCACCATCACCGACCAAGACGGTCGCTTCACGATCAAGAATGTCCCCACGGGTCGCATCGACCTCATCATCCACATCGTCGGTTACGAACCACGGACGCTCGCAAACCTGTTGGTCATCTCCAGCAAGGAAACCGTACTCGATGTCGCGCTGACCACCAGTGTGAAACAATTGGAAGCGGCCAAGGTGACCGTGGGAAAGCGCAAAGGCATTGCCCGCAACGACATGAGCACCGTGAGCACACGGAAGATCAGCGTGGAGGAAACCTCGCGTATCGCTGGTGGCATCAACGATCCCGCGCGCATGGTGAGCACCTTCCCCGGTGTGGCCGGTGACCCGGGCGGGAATAACACCATCGTTGTGCGCGGTAACTCGCCCAAGGGTGTGCAGTGGCGCTTGGAAGGCATGGAGATCCCCAACCCGAACCACTTTTCGGATGATGGTTCCACCGGAGGCCCCATCAATGTCCTCAATAGCGATATGATCGATGACTCGGACTTCCTGACGGGTGCGTTCAGTGCCGAGTACGGCAACGTGTACAGCGCGGTCTTCGACATGCGTCTGCGCGATGGCAACAACAAGAAGCGCGAGTACACGCTGAAAGCCGGTGTCCTCGGTACTGACCTCACAGCAGAAGGACCCTTGCCCGGTGTGGAAGGTGGATCGTACCTCGCGAACTATCGCTACAGCACGCTGGCGATGCTCGACGGTGCCGGCATTGTGGACTACCAAGGCGTACCGAAGTACACGGACGGTGCCTTCAAACTGAAGGTGCCAACAGCAAAGCTGGGCACCTTCTCTCTCTTCGGTGTAGGAGGCCGCAGCAGCATACTTGCCGAGGATGAAGGCGTGACGGGCGACACGCTGTTCGCCCGGAACGATTACCGCTCCAGGATGGGTGTGGTGGGGATTACGCACACGCGCACCGTGGGCGAGAACAGTTATGTGTACAGCACACTGGCCATGAGCGGGAACGGTAGCGGCAACGAGTATTTTGAAGCGCCTGCGCCGGGCGAGTCCGATATCGAGTTGCGGAGCACGGCTGACCTGACGAAGTGGACCCTTCGCGCCACGAGCACCTTGAACAAACGGATCAATGCCAACCACAAACTGCGAACGGGCATCATCTTCTCCAACGACCACTACCGCATGTTGGTGCGGGACTGGGACAACACGATCGGCGTAATGGAGGACCAATTGGACCGGACGGGAGCGGCCAACACAACACAAGCCTTTGTCAGCCACAAGTGGCGTTGGAATGAGCGTTGGACAATGACCAGCGGCGTTCACCTCTTGCACTACGATGGCAACGATGCCTTCAGCGTAGAGCCCCGGCTTGCGCTTCGTTACCAGTTGAGGCCCGACCAAGCTTTCACCTTCGGTGCTGGGTTGCATTCCAAAACCCAATCGCTGCTCACACTGCAAGCACAGGACTTCGATGCCCAAGGCAATGTGATCCGCCCGAACCAGGAACTGGGGCTCACTCGGGCAGCGCATGCGGTGTTCGGATATGAGCGCATGCTGGCCGAGGACATCCAGTTGAAAGCGGAAGCCTACTACCAGCATCTCTATGACCTGCCCGTGGAGAACGACATCACGAGCGCTTACAGCGAGAGCAACACCGTGGAGTGGTTCAGCAATAAGGCACTGGTGAACGAAGGCACCGGCTACAACACGGGCGTGGAACTGAGCCTTGAGAAATTCTTCACGCGCGGCTATCACTTCATGGCCACAGGATCCTTCAGCGAAACGAAGTACAAGGCGTTGGACGGCGTGTGGCATAACTCACGCTTCAACCTTGGTACGGTGGCCAATGTGCTGGCGGGCAAGGAATGGAAGCTCGGTGCAAGTCGCGGGAAGGACCGGGTGATCATGGCCGGGTTCCGGTGGTCGGTGCAGGGCGGACAGTACTACACCCCGATCGACCTTGACGCGAGCCGCTCGGCAGGGGAGACTGTCTTTACCGAGGCCGAATGGAGTGAGAAACTACCGGCGGTGTTCAAGGTGGATGTGGTGACGAGCTACCGCGTGGGCCGCCCCAAGGTGAGCCACGAGTTCAAGGTGGATGTGCAGAACGTGCTGAACGCCCAAACGCCCGTGGGCCATTTCTACGACGATCGCACAGAGACCATCAAGAGCTATGCACAGTTGAGCATCCTGCCCGTGGTGCAGTACACGTTGCGGTTCTGATCGGCCGGTCAGGCCACCCGTTTCACGAGCCGCAGTTTATGCGTGTAGCGTTTCTCAGTGATGTGAAAGATGCCTTGCTGGTCCAATCGGTCA
>CADECG010000109.1 GCA_902825795.1 uncultured Bacteroidota bacterium | reverse complement strand
GTCGCCATACACCTTCACCGTGGCCACCCGCAGGCGGTCGGTCTCGATAACGCCGCGCTTCGCGAAGTGCAACAGGTTGTCCTTCTTGTCCGCCACCATGGCGTTGATGCGCATCTTCAATACGCCTTCGGCCTGCATCTTTTCGATGAGGTCGATCGTGCCCGTATCGAGACCGGCTTCGTGCACCCCGGTGAGCCCGGCGGCGAAGCAGTCACGTTGCGCATCGAGCAGTGCTTGGCGCTTGTCAGCTTCCGGTGCATCGTCGAAGATGGTCTGGAAAACATCAGCAGCGTTGTCCATTAGGATCCCGGTGAAAACGCCGGCGCGCATCAATAGCTGCCCACCTTCGATCTGCTTGCTGATGTCCAGGCCGGCCTTGCGAAGCGCGGCATCGTTCACCAACGCCGCGTGTCCATCGATCCGCTGTAACACCACGGGTCGTTCGGGGAACAGTTTGTTCAATTGGGTGTTGTCCGGGTATTCTTTCACCGCCCAATCGTTCTGGTCCCAACCGCGTCCCACGATCCATTCCTTCTCGGGGTGCGCCTTCGCAAAAGCGGAGACACGTGCGATAAGATCATCGGGGCCGGTGCAACCCAACAGGTCCACCTTCTGTTTGTTCAAGCCATGACCGAGGAAGTGGCAGTGCCCATCAATGAAGCCCGGATAGATCCACTGCCCGGCCGCATTGAACGTTTCCTTGGCATTGTATCGGTTGCGGATCTGTTGTTCAGGGCCCAGTTCAATGATGCGCCCGTTCAAGATCGCCATCGCTTCGTACACGGTGTTGTCCCCGTCGAGCGATACGATGTTCGCGTTGTGCACCACCAGATCCGCTTCGCGGTCGTTGTAGCGGCAGGAAAGCAGGAGCGTGCAGGCGCTCAACAGGAGGGAAGTCTTGATCATAGAAAAATGGATTTCAGTCGCGGCCATCGCTTCAACAAGCGTTCGCGGTCAACAACCAGCAACGCGATCACCGCCATGAACGGCAACGCGGGAACTCGGTACCGCACCAAGGCGCCCATAACCGGTGTTGTCCAGCCGATGATGAGCAACAAAAGGACGCAATAGCTGATGCAGAACCAGAGCATGGGCCATGCGATGCCTTCCCGTTTGCGATATACGATCGCGAGCACCAACGCCACCAGTAGAACAAGATTTTCCGTTGCCGGGACGATCGCCATCACACCACCCTTCAACAGCACGCTCGGGCCGAGTACCGCGTTGAAGAGCGCTACAGGGGCGGCTGCCACGAAACTCCATAGCTCTTCGGTAAGACGAGGCACGTAAACGATACTGCCTGCATTGGTTGCGTTCGCCAAGCCGTACATGTCCTTCTGTTTCACGCTGAACAGATAGGCCAAGTCGAAGCCCGGTGCGATGTGGTGCAGGTTGGCCGCGATCAACGCACAAACGCCGATGACCAATGCAAAGACCCGAATACTCCGACGCGGCTTCCATCTGGAACAGACAACAAGCGCGAGGATCCCCGGCAACATGCATGCAAGCACATAGTACTTCAGCACGAAGAGCAGGATCATGGCCACGAGCAACGCCAACACACTTCGCACGCTCCAGCGTCCTTCGATCAGCCGGAACGTGTGCAGCAGGAAGATGCCCAGCCCGAACATCAGCAGCGATTCCTTGATCACTGCGCTTCCCCAGAAGAGCACTCCCGGCAACAGGAAGAGCGCCAGGGCAAGCGCCTTCTCCTTGCCCCGTAACAACGGGGCAAACGCCTTATGCAGGCTTACCAATCCGATCAGCGACAGGAAGCAGATGAACACGGTGTGCACATGGTAATGCCCGAAGGAGAAGATCCGCACGAAGGCGTTGAAGCGGATCATGGTATGGGCATCGTTGTACAGGTTGCTTTCGTACTCCCGGTACCAGTGGTCGATGTGCCGGTAGTAGTGGGTGTCGAAGTACGGCGTGTCGTTGGCGATGCCGAAGAGCATGCGGAAGTAGTCGCCCGGGTTCGTCAACAGTGTTGCGAACATCGTATTGCCGCTGTCGAAGAACTTGTAGATGTCGGCATCCGCTCGGCTCGTATAGTAATAGGTGTAAAGCCACCACACACCTGTTCCCGCCAACACCTTCAGCACGAACATGCCCAATAGGAAACGCTTGCCCAAGCCCACCCCGCCGAAGAACTTCAGCTTGTGGATCAGCAACAGGAAGAGGGCCGTGTAGCCGGTGGCAAGGAGGGCGCCGAGCATGCAGCGAAGGAACGGAACCTCACCCTGCCCGCTCGCAAGGAGAGGGTCAGAAAGGGAAAGAAGCACGATCAGGGCATCATTCCACATTCCCCTCTCCTTGGAAGAGGGGTTAGGGGTGAGGTGCTTTCCTTTGCACCCGATCATGCCAACCACCACCACCGACAAAGCCCTCGCCGCTGAACTGGCCCCGGCCAGCACCGAAACCGCCGTTAAGCTCGGCTTGCGGGAAGACGAATTCGAGAAGATCAAGCAGGTCCTCGGGCGCACGCCGAACTTCACCGAGACCAGCATCTACAGCGCCATGTGGAGCGAGCACTGCTCGTACAAGAACTCCATCAAGCAACTGAAGACGCTTCCCCGTACTGGTCCGAAACTGTTGGCTGAAGCAGGCGCGGAGAATGCCGGCTTGGTGGACATCGGTGATGGTTGGGCCTGCGCGTTCAAGATCGAGAGCCACAACCACCCCAGCGCGTTGGAGCCTTACCAAGGTGCCGCAACCGGTGTGGGCGGCATCAATCGCGACATCTTCACGATGGGTGCCCGCCCGATCGCGCAGTTGAACAGTTTGCGTTTCGGCGACCTGAAGGAAGAGCGCACGCGCTGGTTGTTGAAGGGCGTAGTGAAAGGCATTGGCGATTACGGCAATGCTTTCGGTGTGCCTGTTCTCGGCGGCGAAGTGTTCTTCGACAAGTGCTATAACACCAACCCGTTGGTGAACGCCATGAGCGTGGGCATCGTGCGCACCGACAAGGTGATCAGTGCCACCAGCCACGGCGAAGGGAATCCGGTCTTCATCGTTGGTTCCTCAACCGGCAAGGATGGTATCCATGGTGCGTCGTTCGCTAGTAAAGACATCACTGAAACAAGCATGGATGACCTGCCTGCTGTGCAGGTGGGCGATCCTTTCATGGAGAAGTTGCTGCTTGAGGCATCGCTCGAGCTCGCGCAGACGGACTGCATCATCGGCATGCAGGACATGGGCGCTGCGGGGATCACATGCAGCACCAGCGAGATGAGCGCGAAAGGGGAGAGCGGAATGGATGTGTTCTTGGACCGCGTGCCGATGCGCCAGGACGGCATGCGGCCGTGGGAAGTGCTGCTGAGCGAAAGCCAGGAGCGCATGCTTGTAGTGGTGAAGAAGGGTCGCGAGAAGGATGTGAAGAAGATCTTCGACAAGTGGGACCTGAACTGCGTGGAGTGCGGCACCGTGACCAAGGGCAACACCATCCGCTACTTCTGGCACGGTGAGCTCGTTGCCGAAGTGCCCGCCGAAAGTCTGGTGCTTGGCGGTGGTGCTCCCGTGTACGAGCGCGAGACGCGCGAGCCCGCCTACATCGCCGAGAACAAGGCGTTCGACATCAACGAGATCGAACAACCGGACGACTTGAAGGCCATCGCCTTCAAACTATTGGCCAGCCCGAACCTCGCGAGCAAGCGCTGGGTGATCGAACAGTACGACACGATGGTGCGCACAGGCAATATGAGCACCAATGCACCGAGCGATGCGGGTTTGGTGTTGATCAAGGAAACCGGCAAGGCGCTGGCCATGACGGTGGACTGCAATAGCCGCTACGTGCATGCCGACCCGTACACGGGTGCCATGATCGCTGTGGCCGAGGCCGCGCGCAACATCGCCTGCACGGGTGGTGAACCCTGTGGCGTTACCAACTGCCTCAACTTCGGTAACCCCTATGATCCTGAAGTGTACTGGCAGTTCACCGAAGTGATCCGTGGCATGGGCGATGCATGTCGTGCATTCGAAACGCCGGTCACCGGTGGCAACGTCAGCTTCTACAACCACACGGTCACCGACAAGAAGAACATTCCCGTCTTCCCGACACCGACGATCGGCATGGTGGGCATCGTGCCCGACATCAACAAGCGCATGAGCCTCGACTTCAAGACGAAGGGCGACCTCATCTATCTGCTCGGGAAAGTCACGGAGGACATCGCCAGCAGCGAGTATTTGTACCGACTGCACAAGGAAGAGCGCTCACCCGCGCCGTACTTCAACATCGATGAGGAGCGCTGGTTGCACACCATGATGCTCATCCTGATCCGCAAAGGCTTGATCCATGCGGCGCATGATGTGAGCGATGGTGGCCTCTGGCAAACGCTCATCGAAATGGGCCTGCCACGTGGCCTTGGTTTCGACATCGTTACCGACAGTGAGATCCGTCCCGACGCGTTCCTCTTCGGCGAAGGCCAGGGCCGTGTTGTGGTGACGGTGAACGAAGCCACCGAGATAGAGTTCCTCGACATCATGGGTGCCAGCAAAGTGCCGTGCATCCTACTTGGTCACGTCACCAAAGGCAAGCTCGTGGTGGATGATGAGCCCTTCGATTTCATCGAAGATGCCCGCAAGATCCACGAGGACGTGCTCCCGAAAGCGATGACGGTGTAAAGACTCCAGTCACAAGTCTCAACCGTCATGGTCTTCAGGTCCGGAGCATCACTTCAGTATTCTGTCCTCTTCACTCACGACTCGCGACTCACCACTCACGACTCTCTTCCATGCCACAACCAAAATTCCACGGTCCGCTTCCGCAGCCCGGCACCACGGCCCCTACGCTGCGCTATGTGCGACACGATAGGGTCGAAGCCACGCTCGCCGATCACAAAGGCAGCGTAGTGGCGCTGATCATGTTCCCCAGCGTGGACACCAGCACCTGCGCGCTTGAAATGCGCACATTCAACAAGCTCGCTACAGGTATTGGGGCCCGTGTGCTGGCTGTAACCATGGATCTGCCGCCCGCCCTGAAGCGGTTTTGTGGTGCCGAGGGGATCGCCAATGTCGAAACCGGTAGCGACTTCCGTTATCACGATGCCGCTCACGTCTGGGGTGCAGCGCTCGCCGAAGGCAACCTGGCCGCCACCCTGGGCCGCATTACTTGGGTGATCGACGTGCATGGAGTGATCCGCTATTTGGAAGTAGCGCCTGAACTCGGTGCCGAACCGGATTACGATGTGGCCATGGCCGCGGTGAAGGCGTTGCTCTGACCTCACCCTGCCCTTGCCCAAGGAGAGTTGCACACTCGATCACATCGTGCTGAAACGGCATTTCCCCTCTCCTTTGGAGAGGGGCCAGGGGTGAGGTACCTAATGCGCGCGGCGCATGACAAGCCTCTTCCTCTCCAACACCACATCCAACCCCAGCAGCAGCACCAAGCTGCCGCATCCCATCCAAAGCCAAGGAGAGGAGAACAAGCCCGCAAAAGAGAACGAGGGTATCGACTGCAAATACGGGCTCAGCACGCTGGGTTCAGTTGCGCTGGAATTGGCCAAGAGGAAGATCGTGAGCCCAACAAGCCCAACGACCATCGCACCCCACACCCACTTGGGTAACAGCGCGGCCTCCGGCTTCAACACGGGCTTCGGAGCAACGGCAATGCGTTGGAGGATGCGCGCATCCAATCCTGCTGGCGCTTCCACATGACCGCTTGTGCGGAACAGATCCCGCAGGGCCTTGTCGGCCTCGGACTCGTTCAATCTGCGATCAGCGTCCATGTTTCCTCTTTGAGTTCGTGCTGCAAGATCTCCAACAAGCGCTTGCGGCAGCGGTGCAACTTCACTTTCACATTCGACGCACCGAGACCTGTCACGGTTACGATCTCCTCCACGCTCATTTCTTCCAAGTAGTAGAAGCTCACGATCGCAGCGTCCTCTTCGGGAAGTTGCGCAAGGGCTTTGGTCAATGCGGCCGTACGGTCCCCCGCTTCCACGGAAAGTGTTTCCCGCTCCGTCGGCTCGTGCGCACCGAGGTCATCGATCGATGCGGTTCCTTCCCGACGCTTCCTCAGCTGGGAGATCGCCGTGCGGTAGGCAATGCTGAACAACCATGTGCTGAACTTGCTTCCACCCTGATAGCCGCCAAGGTTCTGGTAGGCCTTTACGAAGGTGTCCTGCGTGGCTTCCTCGGCTTCCTCGCGGTGACGCAGGATGCGGTAGCTCGCCGTATGCACCATGTGCTTGTACTCGCCGATGATCCACGCGAAAGCGTTGTGATCACCGCGGGCGGCAAGGGCTATGGCTTCGTGTTCGTTCACTGGGTAGCGCGGATGGGACGCTCTTCACCCAATAGCGGTTACGAATGTGCTGTATTCAGTGGCGCCATGCGCGCGTTCTACACGAGCGGCCAATGGCCACATGCGCTGCGGTACTACACCATGATCAAAGCCACTTCTCGCTCGCGGCATTTATCTGTGTTGATCTGTGACCATCTGTAGCAAGACCCCTTTTGTAACCGGCTCGCAAAACCCTGCGTCCCATGGATTAGAACAACAATTCAACAGCAGCCATGAATCCTGAGATCGTCATTCTTCCCATCATGTTCGCCATGATCTTCGGTGTGGTGTACGTGTACTTCACCACGCAACACCGCCAACGCATGGCCCTTATCGAGAAAGGGCAGGACCCTAACATCATCCACAGTTTCACGGGTCTGCGCTTGGGCTATCTCAGTATAGGTGTCGGCGCCGGTGTTGCCATCGGCTGGTTCGCGCACACTGTGATGTTCCGAGGAGTGGAAGAGGGCGACAATCCTGCTCCGTTCTTCATTGCAGTATTGGTGTGTGGCGGGTTCGCCTTGATAATGGCGCACAAGCGCGTGGCTGAGGCCCGGAAGCAAATGATCAAGAAGTCAGAGGCATGAGCTTTATCGTACGCCGCAAGCAACAGGGGTAGCAAGAGGTTTGGCGAACGATCGGCGGGGCGCGACGAAAGTCGCGCCCTTGTCGTTGGCTGCTGCAGCAATTATCAGAACGTTTCCGCCTGTAAGCTCAGCAACGCGACCTTCCCTTGTATGTCTGCCAGGTACTGATCGCTGTGGTCGTAACTCTGCTTGGTATCATCCCAACGCACCACGGCGCTGGGGAAGTCCAGGTAGAAATGATCGGAATGACTGAACCGGTCCAGCGGTTCCAAGTGAACCTCGCACACGTAGTCGGCATACCGCCGCACCCCTTCAGGCAAATGGCTGTCAACGAACACCAGCTTATCTCGGAAGCCCGCTTTGCTGATGCGAATGGAATAGTAGCTCCCCAGATCCAGCGCCAGCTCGAATGCGCTATGCGCCGTGGGCAGCAACTGCGTCACTTCCTCATTGTCCTTGTAGAGCGTTACCGTGAACTGCTCGGCCGCAGCACCATTGCTCATCACATTCACCACCACAGGGAGGAAACGCTCGCTCTGCTGGGCAACAAGCGTTGTTGTCAGCAGCAGGCTACAGGCCATTAGTACCGATCGGTTATTCCGCATAGTGGGGAGAGTTGGCCTTGTTACGCGGGGTGGGGTGGGTGGGTTCGCTTGGGGGGGGCTGAGCCGGAAGTGCGGCTTGCATGGCCCCCTTGAGAAAGGGCACTCTCCTCATCGAAAAGCAGAGTCACCACCTCACCCACCCAGTAACAAAGCACACCTGCACACGAAGCCTTGGCAGTCACCCGTGCTCCAAAGACACTGTCCGTATCGAAAAGGAACATCACCGCATCGCCCCGCACCATCTCTAATGAATACTTGTCACTTCCTCACTTGCCAGTAATAGCCGAAGGCCACCCCAAGACATCGCTATTCCCCTCTCCTTGGGAGAGGGGTTAGGGGTGAGGTCCCCGAATCCACATCTTCGCCACCCGCCCCCTCGGTCACTGACCCATGCGCCGCTATGTCCTTACTCCCCTGAAATGGCTGGGCGCAACCGCGTTCGGGTGCATGGCGGTAAGTGTGTTGTGGGTGCTGCTGCTGGGTGCGGTGGATCCGCCGGTCACCTGGATCATGGTGCAGCAGAGCAACGAGCAGAAGGCCTTCGGTTGCACATGGAAGGATTTGGACGAGATCAGCCTTTGGATGCCATTGGCCGTTATCGCCAGCGAAGACCAGAAGTTCATGGACCACAACGGCTTCGATATGGAAGCCTTGGAAAAGGCTTGGGCCGAGTACGATAAGCCCACGCGCCGCAAAAAGTTGAAGGGCGCCAGTACCATCAGTCAGCAAACGGCCAAGAACGTCTTCCTATGGGATGGCCGCACCCTTTTGCGCAAAGGCATCGAAGCGTGGTTCACCATCCTCATCGAGACCTTCTGGACCAAAGAGCGCATACTGGAAGTGTACCTGAATGTGGCTGAGACCGGGGCCGGGCGCTTCGGTGCCGAAGCCGCTGCACAACACTGCTTCGGGAAGCCTGCCGCCAAACTCACCCAGAGCCAAGCCGCGCTGGTTGCCGTGCTATTGCCCTCGCCACGCCGGTATAGTTGCAAGAAACCCGGACCGTTCACCGGTCGTCGGCAAGCGTGGGTGGTGCGCAACATCAACAACCTGGGCAACGTGCTCGATCCGGCCATCCGCGAGCGGAACGAGAAAGCACTGCAAGCGAAAGAGGAACGCAAAGCACGTCGCAAAAAGAAGAAATGAAGTCAGACGCAGCCCCCTGCGTCATTGTAACCGGTGCTGGCCAAGGCTTCGGCAGGGCTACGGCCTTGGAACTGGCCAGTGTACGCGGCTGCTCGGTGCTGGCCGTATCCCGCAATGCCAATGCGCTTGCGTCACTTGCCGCCGAAGCGGCCGCGCAGGGTAGGGTTGAGGTGCTCGCGCTGGACCTCACCGCAGCCAATGCGGGCGAGCGCTTGAAAGCAGCGGTGGGTGCGCGGAATATCGATGCACTCGTCCTTAACCATGGGCAACTGCTCAACAAACCCTTCGCCCAGATCACCCGCGCCGAACTGCAGGAACTCTTCACGGCCAACGTCTTCTCGTGCGTTACTGTAGTGCAGGCCCTCTTGGGAGGTCTCAGCAGCGGTCATGTGGTCACCATCGGCAGCATGGGCGGTTTTCAGGACAGCACCAAGTACCCCGGGCTCAGCAGCTACAGCGCCAGCAAAGCTGCCTTGGCTTGTCTAAGTCAATGTCTTGCCACCGAGTTCGCCAGTACCGGCCCCAAAGTGAACTGCTTGTGCTTGGGTTCTGTTGATACCGCTATGCTGCGAGCGGCCTTTCCCGGTTACGCTTCGCCCACCACCCCAGCCACCATGGGGGCCTTCATCGCCCGGTTCGCCTTGGAGGGACACCGCGTATTCAACGGCCAAGTGCTGCCGGTGGCTGTCTCGAACCCTTGATCGGCGGGGTATTCTCAATTTATTTCATCTACAGTGTTGCCGATGTGGTTCATCCGTCTACATTTGCAGCCCGATTTCAACGAAACGTTCTTTGTTGCGCCTCCGGAAGGAGGGTAGTGGAGTGAGAAGGTGAGTGGGTCGAGAAAGTTTTCGACACACCACCAACAGTATGGTCGGCGCAACTACTTTTGCCGCCCCTCTCGCGGAAAGGGTCAACACCCGGAAGCAAGAGAGGCCTGAACAAGACTGCAAACCGCTTCGGCGGAACGCATACCGTTCTTTGATGTATTGTCCAAGTCTGATTTAGAACAGCAGGTATCCTTTCGATCACACCGATCGAAGTGGGAGACCTCGTCAAATTTCGAGCAGATCAAACAAACACTTACAATGGAGAGTTTGATCCTGGCTCAGGATGAACGCTAGCGGCAGGCTTAACACATGCAAGTCGAGGGGCAGCGCGATGTAGCAATACATTGGCGGCGACCGGCGCACGGGTGCGTAACACGTATGGAACTTACCCTTTACTGGGAGATAGCCCGGAGAAATCCGGATTAATATCCCATAATAAACGAAGTGGCATCACTTTGTTTTGAAAGCTCCGGCGGTAAAGGATGGCCATGCGCACGATTAGCTAGTAGGTGAGGTAACGGCTCACCTAGGCTACGATCGTTAGGGGGCCTGAGAGGGTTATCCCCCACACTGGTACTGAGACACGGACCAGACTCCTACGGGAGGCAGCAGTGAGGAATATTGCGCAATGGAGGCAACTCTGACGCAGCCATGCCGCGTGCAGGAAGAAGGCGCTACGCGTTGTAAACTGCTTTTAACCGGGAAGAAACCCCAGGACGTGTCCTGGGTTGACGGTACCGGAGGAATAAGCACCGGCTAACTTCGTGCCAGCAGCCGCGGTAATACGAAGGGTGCAAGCGTTATCCGGATTCATTGGGTTTAAAGGGTGCGTAGGCGGGGCGTTAAGTCAGTGGTGAAATCCTGCAGCTCAACTGTAGACTTGCCATTGATACTGACGCTCTTGAGTGCGCTTGAAGTAGGCGGAATGTGTCGTGTAGCGGTGAAATGCTTAGATATGACACAGAACACCGATTGCGAAGGCAGCTTACTAAGGCGATACTGACGCTGAGGCACGAAAGCGTGGGGATCGAACAGGATTAGATACCCTGGTAGTCCACGCCGTAAACGATGATCACTCGTCATTGGCGATACACAGTCAGTGACCTAGCGAAAGCGTTAAGTGATCCACCTGGGGAGTACGATCGCAAGATTGAAACTCAAAGGAATTGACGGGGGCCCGCACAAGCGGTGGAGCATGTGGTTTAATTCGATGATACGCGAGGAACCTTACCTGGGCTAGAATGTATGTGGAATATGGATGAAAGTTCATAGCCCTTCGGGGCCGCTTACAAGGTGCTGCATGGCTGTCGTCAGCTCGTGTCGTGAGATGTTGGGTTAAGTCCCGCAACGAGCGCAACCCTCGTCCTCTGTTGCCATCAGGTTATGCTGGGCACTCTGAGGAGACTGCCGGTGATAAACCGGAGGAAGGTGGGGATGACGTCAAGTCAGCATGGCCTTTATGTCCAGGGCTACACACGTGCTACAATGGTCGGTACAAAGCGTCGCAAGCCCGCGAGGGTGAGCTAATCGCAGAAAGCCGGTCTCAGTTCGGATTGCAGGCTGCAACTCGCCTGCATGAAGTTGGAATCGCTAGTAATCGCGCATCAGCAATGGCGCGGTGAATACGTTCCCGGACCTTGTACACACCGCCCGTCAAGCCATGGGAGCCGAGGGTACCTGAAGATGGTGACTTCACTGGGAGCTATCCAAGGTAAAATCGGTGACTGGGGCTAAGTCGTAACAAGGTAGCCGTACCGGAAGGTGCGGCTGGAACATCTCCTTTTTAGAGTAAATGACAGGTCTCTGTCTCGTAGCAATACGAGGCGACATCGCTGTCTCTCAGTTGGATAATACTTCTTAACGGTACCGCCGTTACCATCTCCATAGTCCTGTAGCTCAGTTGGTTAGAGCGCTACACTGATAATGTAGAGGTCCGCAGTTCAAATCTGCGCAGGACTACCACGGGATAGGCAAACGGGGGATTAGCTCAGCTGGCTAGAGCGCCTGCTTTGCAAGCAGGAGGTCATCGGTTCGACTCCGATATTCTCCACTATGCCACTTCACGAACGCCTTCCAGCGGGGGTGAGGTAGCATGCCCATCCAGGGCACCGTTCTTTGACATGTTGTTGGACAAACAAGAACAGACCGAGTGATCGGTCCACCGAGCAATTAAGATCTTGAGAAGATCGAAAAGTTACTAAGGGCGTACGGTGGATGCCTTGGCTCTCAGAGGCGATGAAGGACGCGATAGGCTGCGATAAGCCACGGGGAGGTGCATAATGACCTGTGATCCGTGGATCTCCGAATGGGGCAACCCAGCTGGTTGAAGACCAGTTATCCTGAAAAGGAAGCAAACCCAGGGAACTGAAACATCTAAGTACCTGGAGGAAAAGAAAACAAGTAGTGATTCCCCTAGTAGTGGCGAGCGAAAAGGGAAGAGCCCAAACCGGGGGCGTTTCGGCGCAACCGGGGTTGTAGGACCACAATGTGGACTCAGTATGTGTAGTGGAACCCTTCTGGAAAGTTGGACCATAGCGGGTGATAGTCCCGTACACGAAATGCATACTGTACCTAGTGGTATCCTGAGTAAGGCGGGACACGTGAGATCCTGTCTGAATCTGCCAGAACCATCTGGCAAGGCTAAATACTGCTGAGAGACCGATAGCGAACCAGTACTGCGAAGGAAAGGT
>CADECG010000108.1 GCA_902825795.1 uncultured Bacteroidota bacterium | reverse complement strand
TCGTTGCTGATGCCGGTGTACTTCACCACACCATCCAGCGTGTGGTCTTCGGGCCAATAGCCGTTGGCGGTTGCGGTGGGCACCGTGCCGCCGACACGCGTGAGGATCGGATCGCGGTCATTGGTGGTGCCGGTGTACTTGAGCAGACCGTCGCGCACGGCATTGCCGGTCCAGAGCAATCGCTTGGTGCCGTTGATCTTCTGTGCATCGGTGCCGTACGTGGCCACACTTCCGTTGGTGAAGTCCAGCGTGAGCGCCGTACCGTTCAACGCGACCGGTGTTGATGTCATCGCGCCCAAGTGGTTGCGGTGACGGACCGCAACATGGTAGTTGCCAGCAGCGGCGAGCAGGCTGATCGGTGAGAGGCCGTCCTCGGCCACCACATCGCCATCGCGTTGCACAAGCGCTGTGCGCGTGGCAACTATGGTGGTGGGTGTGATCGCGTTGCGCAGTTCCACCAACACCCAGTCCACTACTGCGTTGTCGCCCGTGGTGGACGTCGCCCCGGATTGCAATACTTCGCCCCCACCATCGCTGGCTTGGGTGAAGCCGAATCCCGTGTACGGCTCGTTGTTCGGGATGATGCCCGCAACGCGCAGGTCATCGCGCATCTTCAAGGTGCCCGCGTCGTAAGCGCCCTCGAGCATCAGCTTCAGCGCGAGGCGCACGCCGTTGTTCACCACCGCCACATTGTCCAAGTAGAAGCGGTTGCCGTAGTCGTTGATCGCGACGAAACGCAGCAACACGTTCTGCCCGTCGTACGCGCTCAGGTTGATGTCGTGCGCCTGCCATTCGTTGCACGCTAATGGTTCCCACGGGTTGCCGTTCTGCGGCGCAGTACCCAGGGCAGCGCCTTGGGCGAAGTAGAGCTGTGTCCAGTTGGCGCCACAGTTGGTGCTGATCTCCACCCGGAAGCCGTCGTCGTATCCGCTGCCGTACGGCGCGTAGGCGTGATCGAACTTCAACCGTGTGCCTGCGCTGCCGGCGAGGTTGATGAAGGGCGTGACCAACCGATCCTCTTGGCCCGAAGCGTCATAGTAGTAGTGGTCCAAACGCCAAGCGGTGGTGGGCACACAATCGGCACCCATGGGCAGTGACACGGTGCCCCACGTGCTGCTGGCATCAGGGTTCTGCAGATTCCAACCGGTGGGTGTTGCGGCGCCGCTTTCCACATCCTCCACGAAGGGGGTGCCAGCACCAATGATCCCCGAGTTGATGAACGTGGCGATGGTCTTGGTGCTCGTACCGTTCACATCGGTAACGGTGAGCGACACATCGTACACACCTGCGGTGGCGTACGTCACCAAGGGGTTGCGGATGCTGCTCGTGGCCGGACTTCCACCGGCGAAGGTCCACGCCCATGTTGCGCCGTTCACATTCAGCGCGCTGTTGTCCCAAAACTGCACCGTGGGTGTTAGGCAATTGGGGTTGGTGCGATCGGCACTGAAGTTCGCCAGCGGCGCGCTCGGGGCTTCCACGGCGCTCTCCCACACACTGCGGTCGGTGCCGTTGCGGATCTTGCCTTCCTTGTAGTTGATGAGCAACCGCGTGCTGTAGATGCGCGCGGGGAGCCCTGCGTTCCACAGCGCCCACGCGGGTGCGGCATCGCTGCGGTAGTACACCCCTCGCCGTGTGCCGATGTACAGGGCGCCGTTGCTGCCGAGCTGATGCGTGATGTTGCTCGGCCACTCGTTGTTGAGGCTCGCATCGGTGATGTTCGTCCATGCGCTTCCGCCGTTGGTGCTCTTGTACACTACGTAGCCGTTGATGTTCGGGTAGTCGCCGTACTGACTGGTGCGGCACAACCAGATCGTTTGCGGATCGCTACCGCTCACGGTGATGTCGTAGGGCACCCACTCGTTGCCGTTCAGTTGCCCAACCGTCGGTGTGATGTTCGTCCACGTGTCGCCAGCATCGGTGCTACGCCACACGCGCTTCGTATCCCACCAACCCAAGTAGGTACACGCGTAGATGGTGTTCGGATCGCTGAAGGCCACCTCGAGGCTCGTCACCTTCTCGTTGAAGTTGTGGACTTCCGTGAACGAGCCACCGTTGTCGTCGGTGCGCCACAGGCTGTTACCGTTCCCGAGGTAAGCGGTGTTCACCAAGTTGGGGTGCCACACCAGATCGCTGCTTTCGCCGGTGATGTAGCTGCCGTTCGGTTGCTTGTCCCAACTGCTGTTGCCGTTGGCCACCAAGCGGTCGCCGCTCAAGGTCTTGTAGCCATAGTCGCTCAGCGCGCGGCGATCGTACTGCGGGTGCACGAAACCGCGGATGCCATCGCCGCCGTCGGTGCATACCCAACCGTTGGTGTACACGTTACCGTCCTTCAGCAATGTTCCGTTGTGGTAGGTGCCGCCGAGCATCACCTGACTGCCCGTCCAGCCGCCAGCGCCGAAGCCCCAGAAGTCGGTGCCCGCAATGCCGAACATGCGCCGGTTGAAGGTGGCGCCCGCATCGCTGCTGTAAAAGATTCCGCCGTCACACGCCGCCCAGATCTCGCTGCCGTAGTAACGGAAGTCGTGGATGTCGGCGTGCACATAATCCACTTTGTTGCTGTGGCTCCACTTGGCCGGGCAGGTGAAGGTGATGCCGCCATCGGTGCTCACCCAGCGCTGCACGCCGCACACTTGCAGCTTGTTCGCGTTGGCGGGATCCACGTTGAAGGCGAGGTCGTAGTAGTACTGCCCGCCATCATCCTGCCCGCCATCGTCCCAACCCATCAGGTTGAAGTTGGTAGCGGATGGTACGCCGCCCGGCCCCGTGCCGCAGCACTGGAACGTCCAGTTGGCGCCTTGGTCGATGCTCTTGTACACGCCGTACAGACCGCTGCCGCCGTCGGCCGCGCCGGTACACAAGGCATACACGGTGTTGGGTGCCGCAGCCGTTACCGCGATCTCGGTACGCTCCTGTTCATCGGGTGCAACGGGCAGCGGCCAGTTGACACCGAGCTGCGTGAACGAGACACCGCCGTTGATGCTGCGCCAGAACTCCGTGCGGTTGCTCACTTGCTTCACCGCGTACACGATGGTGGGATCCGTGGGCTTCAGCTCCAGCTCTTGCCAGCTACCGGTCTGCACCTGCGTGAAGGCAGTGCCGGCATTGGCGCTACGCCACAAGCCTTGATTGCTCACCACGTACAGGATCTGGTTGTTGGTGGGGTGCATCACAATGTCCCTGATGCTGTGGTTGAGCGCTTGGAACGCCGCATCGCCGATCGCATTCCATGTGGTGCCGCCGTCGGTGGTCTTGAACAGATCGCCCTCGGCGCCGAAGTAGGCCGTGTTCTGCACGGTGTGGTCCAACTCCACGCTCAACACCGACCCCACCATCATCGTCTTGGTGACGTTCGTCCAGTTGAGGCCCTTGTCCGTGCTCTTCCAAACACCGCTGTTGGCGGTGCCCGCGTAGAGGAGGTTGGTGTTGGCGGCGCTCTGCTCCACCGTGTACACGTGCGCGGCACCGGCGGCATAACTCTTCACCACGGAACCATGGTCCCAATCGATGGGGCCTATGCAGCTCCAGTTGGCGGCGCGTTGTTGCAAGAGGTCCTCGGTGGCATCGAGGTAATCGCGCGTGGTCTGCGTGTACGCTGCTAGCTGGGCGGGGTCCTGCGGGACAAGGTCGTGGCCCATCTCGCGCTTCCAGCGCTTGAAGTATTGCGTGTGGCTGTTCTTCACGAACGGGTTGTTCGCGTAGAACGCATCGTACGCCGCGATCACCGCGCCGGGGTCGGGGTTGGCGCTGTACATCAGTTGCACCCACTCCGGTTGGGCGCTCAGGTTGGCATCGTAGCGCAACGCTTCCAGTTGCGCGTTGGCGGTGAAGCAGTAAAGCAGTGAAGCAGTGAAGCAGAGGCGCAGCGCGTGGTGGTAAAGCATGATCTGTGGAAGTTGCCGCGAATGTGATGGAGGAAGCACGAGCACGCAACCGCTATGTGCACGTTGAGTGGGAAGGCTGAGACTTGTCGGGGAGCGTGGAACCAAAACGGAACACGCCCGGCCGGTTGGCCGAGGCTTGCTAGCAGTTGTCAGGCTTGGCCGTAGAAACCCCAAGCCGACCAGCGAACGCTTACGCTCAATGTGACTTGTTGCGAGCCAAGGGCGAGGGGTCACGTTTGAGCGCGTATGGCATGAACCGAGCAGGAGGCGAAATGGCGACCATGAATAGCAACAAGCTGGAGTTGTTTCCAACTCTCATCGCAGTCCTGTGTGCGTCGGTAGGATTTGCGCAAACCGTGCTGTTGAATGAGGACTTTCGAACCGATGTGAACTGTGTGATCGGAGAGAACATGCAGGCATATCCCTTTGCGAAGCATATGCACGAATTGAGCAACGGCGTTCTCCGACAGACGAAGGTGATCTCAGGGCTTATTCCTTCGGGGGAGATCATGCCATTGTATTGTGATAGCTGTACAGTGGACGGTCAAGGCCAGCTTGTGCAAGTGATCGCCAACAGCGGGCGGGACCAACTGGACTTCAGCGCCTATGTCAAGTACTTCGTGAGCACGCCTGATATCACGAATTGGAGGCCTCACATTTGGGCAACAGAGTTCGTGGCGTCCGTCGTCGAAGAAACTCGATGCTTGATCGAGTTCGATCTATCCTACATCCGCCATTTTGGTGATCTGCAAGACACAGTTCCTTTCAGCTTAGCCTTTGGTGGGACAGATCCCGTGTACAACAATTTGGATAGTCTTAGCGACAGATACTGGGAAACCTGCGACACGTTACTCCAATGCATGCCATTCGACCTGACCACGGTGATCACGGTGCCGATCCAAAGGGAAGGGTGGGTGCATATTCGGCAAGAGTTGTTGCTCCCCAAAGGTGTCAAGTACCTGTTCATGGGCGAGCTTCATATGAACTTTCGGAAATCGGCAACCGTGGATGGCGTGGTCTTTCTTGTGGATAACATCAAAATTGTTGCGCTCGATCGGTGATTCCCGAGTACCCTGCAGCCAAAGTGGCTTTCCCCGCCAAGTCGCGGGGCTTCGGCGTTCATGGGGCCCAAAACGAAACAAGCCCCGGCCGGTTGGCCGAGGCTTGTCCGGAGTGAGGCAGCGTAGTTTCGACAACTTACATCTAGTACACATCACAGGAAGGAAGGACATCATGTCCCATTGCTCGATCCACTTACAGCCGTTCACCATCCTCCAGCACATGAGATCCTACGCCACGACTTTGCTTGTCGCGTTACTTGCACTGACCACCTCAGCGCAGAACAATTACGCGATCGTATTGGATACGGCAGGCACCAGCAACTACCCTAGGCAGTACGGCATACTGTGCTCCGACGGGTCCAGCGTGCTGAGCTATTTCGGCGAGAACAGCACCCTGCTGCGGCGTATGGACGCAACGGGCAACCTGATCTGGAACAAGTGGTACCCCGGGGCGCGCATCCTGCGATCGGAGGAGACCTGCACACCGCTTGCACCCGATGACAATGGCGGGTTCTTCGTTGCGCATGCACCCATGGGCAGCGTTTCCGATGAGAATTGGAACGATTTCGATACCCTCGTTTGGCGCCTTGTGATCACGCATGTTGCGAGCGATGGCACTGTCCTTTGGCGTACTGATCTCGAACGCACCGAGATAGAAGTCTTTTTGTTTTTGGACCTGTGGCAGCCTGCGGGGGTGTCCTTGGTGGTGCATGATCAGAACCTGATGTATGCACTGGTTGAGCATGAGGCCTTCGGGGGCTGGGCCCATTGGCAATTGATAGCGCTTGATCCCTCGGACGGTACGGTCCTATGGGTGCGCGATGTGTCGGATAATGGAGGGATCTCAACCGCACGGCAGGTATTGAAGGCAGCCTGCCTGAGCAATGGTGATGTCATTGTGGGCTGTGGCACGGATGGACCATTGGGTGATATGTTCCTCGCACGCATCAGCACAAATGGCGACTTGCTATGGATGAACCGTTACGACTATACCAACGGGGCGGCCTACACCCGTTACAGTGATTTTATCGTTTCCCCTACCGGGAAGATCATCGCGCTGGGCAGGGTAGACGCCGTCATGAACGGGTTCGTGCTTTACCACATAAACGACGACGGTACGTTGGATCATGGGGAGTTCGCGGAAGAAGGATCTTCAATTGGCGGTAACAAACTGGCCTTTGCTCCAGGCGCCGGGTTGATCGTGAGTCTTTCCAACGGCTATACCGAGACGGTACTCCTATTCGGCGATACACTGGGGGGGAGCATGGAACGCCACGAACTGCTCTCACCCATTGTTGGACCGAATACGGTCGTTACCGCACTGAACGGTTTGGTCGCTTCCGGCCAAGAGATGCTCTTGTACGGCGCCGCGCACCAGTACGACCAGTTCGGGACGTGGTCGCGACGGCCGGTGATCGCACGATACGACGCACCGAACTTCACGCATTGCCTGGATTCGGTAAGCGTATCGCCCCGCTTGCAACTCCCGGTCGGTGTGGTGGTCACCGAACCCTCCGTCAATGGTTTCAGTGCACCGCCGATCTTTCCCTACATCACCATCGCCTCAACGCCGGTGGCACTTGTGGACGTTCCGTCCGTAGCCACGATCGACCTGTGCGATATGATCATCAGCACCGGTGAGCCGTTGCAGCACGATGCGCTATTGCGCATCTGGCCCATACCCGCTTCCGCAGGAACAGCACTGCGCGTGACAGGTGCGGAGCGTTGCAAGATCGAACTGATCGATCCACAAGGCCGTGTAGTGCGCGTGCAAGCACCATCGGCCACCGCCGAGGTCAGCATCGGTACTGAAGCGTTGTCTCCCGGATGGTATGCCATGCGCTGCACAGCAGCCGATGGGGTTGTGCGCGTAGCGCAGGTGGTGTTGGAGTAGATGAGTGGGAATTGAGACCCGCCCCGCCAAGTCGCGGGGCACCAACACCACCCTACTTTGCACCTCCCGCCAAACCGGGACAAAGACGCATGCCCGAACTCCTGCACGATCCCGCATTCGTTGTTGCCAAGCAAGGCGCCATTGATCTGGACAAGTACCCTACGCGACTTCCGGGGAAGCCGAAGAAGGAGGAACTGAAGGAGAAGGTGGCGGAGGAACGCGACGCGATCATTAAGCTGCAGGAGAAGTTGTACGCTGATGATCGGCACGCCTTGCTGATCGTCTTCCAAGCCATGGACGCCAGCGGCAAGGACAGCTGCGCCAAGCATGTGCTCAGCGGCGTTAACCCCGTGGGCGTGCGCACGTGGAGTTTCAAGGCGCCGAGCAATGAGGAGCTCGCGCACGATTTCCTGTGGCGCCATGCGTGCGCGTTGCCGGAGCGGGGCGTCATCGGCATACACAACCGCAGCCACTACGAGGAGGTGCTGGTGGTGCGCGTACACCCGGAGTATTTGATGGGCCAGAAGATCCCGGGTATCGAAAGTGTGAAGGATGTGGATGCCGCTTTCTGGAAGCGGCGCTTCGAGAGCATCCGCAACTTCGAGGAGCACCTTGCTGCACAGGGCATCGTGCTGATGAAGTTCCACTTGCGCATGGGCCGCGATGCACAGAAGGAACGCCTGATGGAGCGCCTCGACGATCCGTTGAAGAACTGGAAGTTCAGCGTGGACGACATACACGAACGCGCGCGGTGGGATGATTACATGAAGGCGTACGAGGATGCTATCGGTGCCACGGCCGCCCCGCATGCACCATGGTATCTGGTGCCCGCCGATGAGCAATGGGAAACGCGCGCAACCGTTGCGCAATTGGTGCGCGAGCGCATGGAAGCAATGGATCTGCAACCGCCGCAATTGACCGACAAGCAGAAGGCAGGCTTGGTGGAAGCGAGGAAGTTGTTGGCGGCGGAGAAGTAGCCGTGGTGCGGTGAGCCGTGCATGGGTTCGGAGCCGTTCGTTCAACTTCTACCTTGTCGCCCGATGCTCCCTACCAAACGCTGGCGCCTGAAAGCCGCTGCCGATCAACAGGCGGTGGATGCGCTGCTGCACGATCGCTGCCCGCTGGTGGTGGCGAAACTGCTGGCGCAGCGGGGCATCACGTCGCCTGAGCAGGCCAGCGCGTTCTTCCGTCCGGGACACGAGCAGTTGCACGATCCGTTCCTGATGAAGGACATGCAAGTTGCCGTGGAACGCATTGAGCGCGCGCTCGGCGATGGCGAACGCATGATGGTGTACGGCGACTACGATGTGGACGGCACCACGGCCGTTGCGCTCGCGTACAGCTTCCTCAAGAAGTTCACCAGCGATGTGCAGTTCTATATCCCCGATCGCTACGCCGAGGGCTACGGCATTTCGTTCAAAGGCATCGACCGCGCGGAGCAGGATGGCGTAACGCTCATCATCGCGTTGGACTGCGGTATCAAGTCGATCGACAAGGTGGAGTACGCGGCCAAGAAGGGCATCGACTTCATCATCTGCGATCACCACTTGCCCGGCGATGAACTTCCCGCGGCCGTTGCGGTGCTCGACCCCAAACGCAGCGATTGCCCGTACCCATGCAAGGAGCTGAGCGGTTGCGGCATCGGCTTCAAACTGATGCAGGCGCTGGCCTTGCGCAACGATCTGCCGTGGACCGAACTGGAACCGTTGCTCGATCTCGTTGCCGTGAGCACGGCGTGCGACATTGTACCGGTGACCGGCGAGAACCGCGTGCTGGCGCACCTCGGGTTGAAACGCATCAACACCGATCCGCGTCCGGGTTTCAAGGCCATGTTGCGGATGGCGAATGTGAAACGCGCACTCAACATCACCGACCTGGTGTTCCTCATCGGCCCGCGCATCAACGCCGCCGGCAGGGTGGAACACGGGGCCATGGCCGTGGAGCTGTTGCTGGCCCACGACGAACAGAACGCCGAACAGAGCGGATTGCGCATCGACAAGAACAACTCGCACCGGCAAGGACTGGACAAGGACATCACGCGGCAGGTGATGGAACGCATCAGCCTGCAACCCGATGTGGATGAGCGCTGGAGCACGGTGCTCTACGACAAGTCGTGGCACAAGGGCGTGATCGGCATTGTGGCCAGTCGCGTCATCGAACACTACTACCGCCCCACCATCATACTCACCGAAAGCAACGGCAAGGCAGCGGGCAGCGCGCGCAGTGTGAAGGACTTCGACCTCTACGAGGCCATCGGTGCTTGCAGCGACCTGCTGGAACAGTACGGCGGGCACATGTACGCTGCCGGCCTCACCATGCCGATAGAGAACGTGGAGAAGTTCGCCGAACGTTTCGAGCAAGTGGTGCGCGAACGCCTGCGGCCCGAGCAACGCATACCCGTTGAAGAGGTGGACTTGGAACTCGGCTTCCACGACGTGAACGATAAGCTCATGAACACCCTGAACCACATGGGCCCCTTCGGTCCGGGCAATATGAAGCCGGTGTTCCTTACGCGCGGCGTGGTGGACAGCGGCGGTGCGCGGGTGGTGGGCGAAGCGCATTTGAAGATGTCGTTGTTCCACCCGAGCGATCCCAGCAAACGGTTCGAGGCCATTGCGTTCCGGCAAGCGCACCACGATGAACTGATCCACAGCGGCGAGCCGTTCAGCGTGCTCTATACCATTGAAGAAAACGAGTGGCAAGGGCGCACGTCCTTGCAGCTGAACGTGAAGGATATCAAGCTCGGCACGGAAGGACTGCTCGTTAGTGAGGAGTCCAAGGCGTTCACACAGGCTTGACCCTGATCAAACCATCGACCGGGGCGCACATCCTACTTTCGTTCCAACAGCTTCCGTATGCGCCACCTCTTCCTCGTTGCTTCCGCTTTCCTGCTCACATCCTCGCTACGGGCGCAAGTCCCTACGTGGGCCGATGATGTTTCGTGCATCGTGTACAGCCATTGCACCACCTGCCACCACGATGGCGGCGCCGGGCACTTCAGCCTGATGACGTATGTGGATGCCTACAACAAGCGCGGCGATATGCAACTGCTCACGTCGGCGCGCATCATGCCGCCGTGGCCGCCCGATGAGGACTACCGCAGCTTGGCCCATGAGCGTTCGTTGACGCAGGACGAGATCGATATCATCGGCGCGTGGGTGCAAGGCAACGCTCCCGAAGGTGTTCCCGGCAACGCACCCGCGCCACCCGTGTACCTGAACGAAGTGGTGATCGACCAGCCCGATATCTCGGTGATCATGGACGACTACGTGATCCCACCGAGTACCGCGGATCTCTACCGTTGTTTCGTGATGCCGAGCAACACCACCATCGACCAGTACATCACCGGCTTGGAAGTGATACCGGGGAATCCATCCATGGTACACCACGCCTTGGTGTTCCAGGACACCAGCGGCGTAGCGCAACAACTGGACAATGCCGACCCGGCTCCTGGCTACACCAACTTCGGTGGTATCGGCGTGGACGATGCGAAGCTCATCGGCATTTGGGTGCCCGGCTCATCGCCCTACTTCACCCCGCCGGGTTTCGGCATCAACTTGGTCGCCGGTGCCGATATCGTGATCCAGATCCACTATCCCGCAACGAGCAATGCCGAGCTGGATAGCACACGCATCAACATCCAATTGGATCCGGGGCCGTTGCGCGGCTTGGCGATCGACCCACTGCTCGAACATTTCTACACGCTCACCGATGGTCCGCTGATCATCCCGCCGGATCAGATCAAGACATTCCATAGCGAGTTCCAAGTGCCGTTACAGGGGATCATCACGGCCATCGGGCCGCATGCGCACAAGGTGTGCACGAGCATGAAAGCCTTTGCTACGTTGCCCAACAACGACACCATTCCGCTCATCGACATCCCGTACTGGGACTTCGAGTGGCAAGGCTTGTATGAATTCCGCAAGCCGATCTTCCTGCCGCTGAACAGTGTGCTGCACGGTGAAGCCACGTACAACAACACCATCACCAATCCGAACAATCCGGCGGACACGGCCACGCAATGGGTTTTCCTGGGCGAAGCCACCACCGATGAGATGATGCTGTTCTACTTCGCGTGGGCGTTCGGCTTCCCCTTCGATACGCTCACCGTCATCGACAACAGTACACACGCCGGCCACCACCTCAACTGCGCAACCGACTTCAACATCGGTGTGGAGGAAACCATGACGAACGCTGACGTGGACGTTTGGCCCACGCTCGTCACCGACCGCATCAACGTGCAAGCAACCGCTGGACGCGAGGTGCGTGTGCTGGACGCGAACGGACGAACAGTGAAGAGCTTGCGCTACGCCGGTGGCCTCACCGCCATCGGTGTCGAAGGGCTTGCGCGTGGCACCTACCTATGCGAGGTGCGCGATACGCACGGACAAGTCATGACGCGAATACCGCTGGTGCTCCAATGATCGGGGCACGCACGTCATCGCGAGGAGGCTTTGCGACGAAGCGATCCATGCTACCATCTGGTCCCGTGATGACCTTCTTGGTGTCCAGCGCAACTCATGGATCGCTTCAACCATCTGAATGGTTTCGCGATGACGCGGGGTCCTCGATATTCCTGTTGGAGCCATGATCGAACCACCCGGCGACGAGCACTACATGCGCCATGCGCTGCGCGAAGCGGAGCAGGCGTTCAGCGCGGATGAAGTGCCGATAGGTGCGGTGATCGTGAGCCGTGATCGCATCATTGCCCGTGGGCACAACCTGGTGGAGCGCCTCAACGATGTGACCGCGCACGCCGAGATGCAGTCGATCACCGCCGCCGCGGAATTCATCGGTGGCAAGTACCTGAACGACTGCACGCTGTACGTTACCGTGGAACCCTGCGTCATGTGCGCAGGCGCGCTCAACTGGAGCCACATCAGCCGCATCGTCTTCGGCGCGTTCGATGAAAAGGGCGGCTACCGCCGCATCGGCAACACGCTGCTGCACCCCAAGACACAAGTCACGGGTGGCATACTCGAAGCCGAATGCGCCGACCTGATGAAGGCCTTCTTCAAGAAGAAGCGGTCGTTGTAGGCAGCGGGGCGTAGGTTCGGGTGGTCTTTACGGAAACCTCTTGGCCCATGAGAAAAACGTCTACGCTATCGTTCGCTCTGCTCGCGATTGCCGTCACCGCTCAATCACCGGGCGATACGCTCACCATGTACTTCGACACACCTGGCGAACCGTTGCAATTGGACAGTGTGTACCCGGCTGGCTGCTGGCAGGTGGGCACTCCATCAAAACCGGTGTTCACGGGCGCGTACTCACCGGGCAAGGCATTGGTGACCGATACGCTTCTTCCGCATCCGACGAACACTACCTGTTATGCGCAGTTCTCCATGATCGCAAATGACCAGAACTACTTAGGCCGATCCATCACTTGGAAGCAATGGCTCGACACCGATAGTATGGACAGCTATGGTTTCATCGAAGCGTACGACCCGGGAG
>CADECG010000107.1 GCA_902825795.1 uncultured Bacteroidota bacterium | reverse complement strand
GGATCAGGTGGGTTGCGCGAAAGCAACATGGCCAAGGAGACGAAAACGAGCAACAACAGGCCGATCGCAATAACGGCGCCGGTCACATCGAACGGCGCCAAGCTGTTCGCAGCGATCAAACTGTATGCTATGCCCGCAATGACCATGCAGCGCATGCGCCCACCGTCAGGAGTGAAGTGCAGCAGGTTGTGCAGCTCGCTTGCGGCAACAACGCACACGGGCAGGAATAGTATCAGCGTAGGCAACGGCCCTACCAGTGCTGCAAGCAGGGTCAATCCAACGTACACAGCACCGGTGGCCGCTCGGATACCGATCTCCTTCATGCGTGGCCGAATGGCTAGGCGGTCGGTTCGCTAGTGGGGGTGGGCGCTGGCGCTGACGCAGGGACAGCGGCCGCAGTCTTCGCGGCACCGTTCGTCGGCGCTGCCTCCTCACGTTCCCATGCTCGCTTACCGAAGATGGTCTCCAGGTCTTCCTTGAAGATCACCTCCTTCTCCAACAACTGATCGGCCAATGCCGTCAGTTTGTCTTTGTTCTCTGCAAGGATCTTCTTGGCCCTGGCATACTGGCCCTCGATGATCTTGCTCACCTCTTGGTCGATCGTCTGTGCGGTCTGCTCGCTGTACGGCTTGCCGAAGTTGTATTCGCCCTGTCCACTGCTGTCGTAGTAGCTGATGTTGCCGATGCGGTCGTTCAACCCGTAGATGCTCACCATGGCCATGGCTTGCTTGGTCACTTTCTCCAAGTCGCTCAACGCACCGGTGCTCACCTTGTTGAACATGATGTCCTCAGCAGCCCGACCACCCAAGGCCGCGCAGATCTCATCAAGCATTTGCTCCGTGGTGGTGAGGTGCCGCTCTTCGGGCAGGTACCACGCCGCACCAAGCGAGTTTCCGCGGGGTACGATAGTGACCTTCACCAAGGGCGATGCGTGCTCGATCAACCAACTCACCGTGGCATGCCCAGCCTCGTGGAAGGCGATGGCCCGTTTCTCGTCCTGGGTGATGATCTTGTTCTTCTTCTCCAATCCACCGATCACACGGTCCACAGCATCCAGGAAATCCTGCTTGTCGATGACCTTCTTCTTGCGGCGGGCAGCGATCAACGCGCCTTCATTACAGATGTTCGCGATGTCGGCTCCACTGAAACCCGGCGTCTGCTTGGCGAGGAATTCCACATCCACGGACAGGTCGAGCTTCAGCGGCTTCAAGTGCACCTTGAAGATCGCCACACGCTCATTCAGGTCGGGCATGTCCACGTAGATCTGGCGATCGAAACGTCCGGGACGCATCAGTGCACGGTCCAGCACATCGGCGCGGTTGGTGGCACCCAGCAGGATCACACCGCTGTTGGTACCAAAGCCATCCATCTCGGTAAGGAGCTGGTTCAGCGTGTTCTCGCGTTCGTCGTTGGCACCCATACTGGCGCTACGTCCGCGCGCACGGCCGATCGCATCGATCTCGTCAATGAAGATGATGGCCGGTGCCTTCTCCTTGGCCTGCTTGAACAGGTCGCGCACACGGCTGGCACCAACGCCCACGAACATCTCAACGAAATCCGATCCGCTCAAGGAGAAGAACGGCACCTCCGCTTCGCCCGCTACGGCCTTAGCCAACAACGTTTTGCCCGTACCCGGTGGACCAACGAGCAACGCTCCTTTGGGGATCTTCGCCCCGAGGTCGGTGTATTTCTTCGGCGACTTGAGGAAGTCGACGATCTCTTCCAGTTCCTCCTTGGCCTCGTCGAGACCTGCCACATCGTTGAACGTGGTGTTGGTGGTCTTGCTCCCTTCGAACACCTGCGCACGGCTCTTGCCGATGTTGAAGATCTGCCCGCCGGGGCCTCCTGCCCCACCCATGCGGCGCATGATGAACAACCATACCACTATGAGGATGCCGAACGGCAAAATCCAACCCAGCAGGTCCTTCCCCCACGTATCGTCCGTCCTGTAGTTGTAACGGACGGCATATTGGTCCATGAGTTTCTCGATCTCGCTCACCCGCGCATCGGAACCGCCCATATTGAAGAAGTACTGGAACCCTTCGGTACCGATCTTCTCCTTCTTCAAGGCTTCCGCGTGCGGGCCCGTATTCAAGCTGTCCTTCTTGATGAAGACATTGGCTTGGCGCCCGCCTTCACCGGTAATGATCACCACCCGGTCCACATCGCCACCCTCCACGTAAGTTTTGAAATCGCCGAACGTGATCTCCGTGTTCTTGCCGCCGAACGTGAACAACTGCAGGCTGAGGATGATGACGATCACCACCCCATAGATCCAGTACAGGTTGAAAACCTTGCGCGGCTTTTCCTTTCCGGGCTTCTCAGGCTTGCCGGCGTTACCAGCGTTCTCTTGTTCGTTGTTCTTCACGCTACGTTCGGATATGTGCGCCTTGCGGCATCGGCCCAAAGGTCCTCCAACCCGTAGTAACCGCGTTTGGTCTTGTTGAAGATGTGCACCACCACATGGACATAATCCATCAGTATCCATTCGGCGTTGCGCTCGCCCTCCACATGCCAAGGTTTTTCGTGCATCCGTTCCCGGGCGAAACGCTCCACGCTTGTTGCGATGGCTTGCACTTGCGTATCGCTATCGCCATGGCAGATCACGAAATGGTAGGTCATGCTGTTAGGGACACCGCGTAAGTCCAAGGTGACGATATCGCGTCCCTTCACTTCTTGGATCCCGAGCACGATGGCTTCGGTAAGGAGAACGCTCTGATCGGCGCCCGTGGCTTTCTTCATCCCCTATAACTTGGGCCGTTCAAAGGTAGGTGTTCATAATGGCGCCACAGGCACTGCATAGCGGCAACGGCAACATGACGGCGAGGATCATCGGGAAGGAACTGATCGAGTTGGGTAGTGTTGGCAGTACCAACAAGGAGGCTGCCGAACGCCTTGCGCTGTCACAAGTGGTACACGGCACTGTCATACTGGCCCACGAGCAGACCGATGGCCGGGGCCAACGGGGACGAAGTTGGGTAAGCGGCTCGAGCCTCGATCTCACGTTCAGCATTGTTCTGCTGCCAAGCCGCCTGCACGCATCCGACCAATTCAAGTTGGCCAAAGTGGCTGCTCTCGCGGTGCAGGAGGTGGTGCAGGCAAAGGTGCGGAACGAGGTGAAGATCAAATGGCCGAACGATGTGCTGGTGGAACGCAGGAAGATCGCGGGCATATTGATCAAGAACGCCGTCGTGGGCAACATGGTACAGAGCTCCATCGTGGGCATCGGCCTCAACGTGAACAGCCGCGAACTGGACGAGGCCTACTTGCCCACCAGCCTGCGGCTGGAAACGGGCGTGGAGCAAGACCGCTTGGCCGTTCTCGACGAACTGCTTTCGGCTTTTGAGCGGCGCTGGGTGCAGTTGGAGACCGACCATCCGGCCTTGGGCTCCGACTTTTCGGACGCTTTGTGGTCCGTTGGCCGCTGGGCCGCCTTCGAACTGGATGGGAACCCCATAACGGCCAGGGCGATGGATGTGGACCGGGATGGCCGCCTGATCGTGGAAACCGAGGATGGCAATGTGGCCGCCTATGGTTTGGAGCGGCTTCGTTTCGGGGAGCGTTGATCGGACGTTTGGAGGCTAAGCCGATCCGTTTACATTTGCGGCCCCTTCGCCGGATCCTTTGGCGGAACTGATCAGGACAAGAGACACCCTACGGCCATGAAACGCACCTTCCAGCCCAGCAAGCGCAAGCGCACCAACAAACACGGTTTCCGCAAGCGGATGAAGTCGGCTGGTGGCCGCGCAGTATTGAGCAACCGCCGCGCCCAAGGCCGGCACAAGCTCAGCACCAGCGACGAGAAGCACACCAAGTAAGGGCTGCTCGGGACCGTTCCGGTCCAACACGAACTACCGAACAGGGGCCACCGCGGCCCCTGTTCTCATTTCCACAAGGTGGGATGCCCCGCCAACAGGCCCACCAGTTCAGGGGTGCGCACGGCATGGCCGGTTTCCAGCACCGTAAGGTGAATATGGTCCGGCGCCAGCCGCTGGAACCGCTGCCCCCAAGGCAGCTTGATCACACTGTCGAAACGGCCCATGTAGAGGTGAGCGTGCAGGTTCTGGTGGCGAAGGTTCCTCACCACTGTGCGTAGGTCGGGCTCCAGCAGGCGCAGGCTCAGCCATACATCGTGCACCAACTGGCGCTTCGCTTGGTCTTCGGTGTGGAACCGCAGGAAGCTGTGGCGTTTAGCGGTCACCAACTTCATGCGATGCAGGGTGTCCACCGTGCGGAACCATGCACCGGGCTTCTCTTGGAAACTCCGGTACAGCGCCCTGCCCCAGCCATAGCGGCTCAGCGCCCGGTACCACGGGTTGCGCACCAACCCGTCAGGGGCCAATAGCAGCAGACCACGCGACCGTTCCGACAATCGCTCCATCAGGCTCATCGCCAAGCGGCCACCCAAGCTGAACCCCATGTACAAGGCGCGATCGATCCCGTGCGCATCCGCATAGGCCCGTATCAGTTCTGTCAATTCCTCAGGTCGCAGCGGGTCGCTCACCGGGCGACCGGGCGGCCACATGCTCGCACCGTTGAACCAGATATCGAAGGCGTGTATGGTACAGTGATCGGCCAGCGGACGCGCGAACGGCGCGAAGTCGTTGGTACTGCCGCCGTAGCCATGGAAACCGATCGCATGCACCGGGCCATGGCCGAAGGTGCGATAGGCGATGGTGAGGCCGTTGTGGGAGAATGTGCGATCGGACAATGAGAAGATCAGACGATCAGATGATCGAATGCGCCAAAGTTCGTCGCTTCCGCTCCGTGGGAATGTGATCGGTCCAAGCGCAAGCCATCTTCTGATCGGTTTTCTCCACGATCCACCCTCATTATCCACATCCCCTCACCTCCACATCTTCCCCGAATAGCTTCGCGCCCCGGTCAACCACCGGACATGCCTAAAGACACCTCCATCCGCTCCGTTCTGCTCATCGGCAGCGGTCCCATCGTCATCGGCCAAGCTTGCGAATTCGATTACAGCGGCAGCCAAGCATCCCGCTCTCTTCGTGATGAAGGCATTGAGGTAACGCTGATCAACAGCAACCCCGCCACGATCATGACCGACCCGGTGACGGCGGACAACGTGTACCTGTTGCCGCTCACCACCGATAGCATCGAGACGATCCTGAAGAAACACAAGATCGATGCAGTACTGCCCACCATGGGCGGACAGACAGCGTTGAACCTCGCGATCGAATGCGAGAAGCTCGGGCTGTGGAAGCAGTACGGCGTGCGCATGATCGGTGTGGACACCGCCGCGATCGACATCACCGAGAACCGCGAGCACTTCCGGGCGCTAATGGAACGCATCGGTGTTCCGATGGCCGCCAGCAAGACCGTAACAAGCTATCTCGAAGGCAAGAAGGTGGCGCAGGAGTTCGGCTTCCCGCTGGTGATCCGCGCGAGCTATACGCTCGGTGGCAGCGGCGCCGCCTTCGTGCACAAGCCCGAGGACTTCGACAAGCTGTTGAAGCATGGCCTACAGGTGAGCCCCATCCACGAAGTGCTCATCGACAAGGCGCTGTTGGGTTGGAAGGAGTACGAGTTGGAACTGCTACGCGACAAGGACGACAACGTGGCGATCATCTGCAGCATCGAGAACTTCGATCCGATGGGCATCCACACGGGCGACAGCATCACTGTGGCGCCAGCGATGACCCTGAGCGATCGCACGTACCAACGCATGCGCACCGAGGCCATCAAGATGATGCGCAGCATCGGCGACTTCGCCGGCGGGTGCAACGTGCAGTTCGCGGTAAGCCCCGATGAGAAGGAAGAGATCTACGCGATCGAGATCAACCCACGTGTGAGCCGCAGTTCAGCGCTTGCGTCGAAGGCCACCGGTTATCCCATCGCCAAGATCGCGAGCAAGCTGGCCATCGGTTACCGGCTGGATGAACTGGAGAACCCGATCACGGGCACCAGCGCCTTCTTCGAACCCACGCTCGACTATGTGATCGTGAAGATCCCCCGCTGGAACTTCGACAAGTTCGAAGGCAGCGACCGCCGCCTCGGCGTGCAGATGAAGAGCGTCGGCGAGGTGATGGGCATCGGCCGCAGCTTTCAGGAAGCGTTGCAGAAAGCCTGTCAGAGTTTGGAGATCAAGCGCAACGGTCTCGGCGCCGACGGCCGGGAACTCACCGACGCGAACGTGATCCTGGAAAGTCTCGCCAACCCCAGCTGGCACCGGCTCTTCCATGTGTACGACGCCATCAAGCTCGGCATCCCCTTCAAGAAGATCCATGACCTCACGCGCATCGACATCTGGTTCTTGAAGCAGATCGAGGACATGATCCTCACCGAGAAGGAAGTGGAGAAGTACACGCTGGACACCATCCCCGATGCGCTGCTCTTCGAAGCGAAACAGAAAGGCTACGCCGACCGGCAGGTGGCGCACCTGCTCGACTGTCTGGAAAGCGAGGTGTACAAGAAGCGCAACGATCTTGGCATCAAGCGCGTGTACAAATTGGTGGACACCTGTGCCGGTGAGTTCACCGCACGGACGCCGTACTACTACAGCACCTTCGAAGAAGAGAACGAGAGCATCCGCAGCGACCGTCCCAAGATCGTGGTGCTGGGCAGCGGCCCCAACCGCATCGGCCAGGGCATCGAGTTCGACTACAGTTGTGTGCACGGCGTGCTCGCGGCCAAGGAGTGCGGCTACGAGACCATCATGATCAACTGTAACCCGGAGACGGTGAGCACCGACTTCGACACGGCTGACAAACTCTACTTCGAGCCGGTGTTCTGGGAGCACATCTACGACATCATCCAGCACGAGCAGCCCGAAGGCGTCATAGTGCAACTCGGTGGGCAGACCGCGTTGAAGCTGGCCGAGAAGATGCAGCGTTACGGCATCAAGATCATGGGCACGCAGTACGAAGCGCTGGACATGGCCGAGGACCGCGAGCGCTTCAGCAGCTTGCTGCGCGACCTCAAGATCCCCTACCCGAAGTTTGCGGGTGTCAACACCGCCGAGGAAGCGATCCTCACTTCACGTGAGCTCGGCTTCCCGCTGCTGGTGCGCCCGAGCTACGTGCTCGGCGGGCAGAAGATGAAGATCGTGATCAACGAGGACGAGCTGGAGGCGCAGGTGCTCGACATCCTGCACAACATGCCGGACAACCGCATCCTCATCGATCACTTTCTCGACGGCGCCATCGAAGCGGAAAGCGATTCCATCTGCGACGGCGAAGAGGTGCGCATCATCGGCATCATGGAGCACATCGAGCCGGCCGGCATCCACAGCGGCGACAGCAACGCCGTGCTGCCGCCCTTCGACCTGAGCCCGCACGTGATGGAGCAGATCGAGAACCACACGAAGAAGATCGCGCTCGCGCTGAAGACCAAGGGCCTGGTGAACATCCAATTCGCCATCAAGGACGAGGTGGTGTACGTGATCGAAGCCAACCCGCGCGCCAGCCGCACCGTGCCCTTCATCGCGAAGGCCTACGGTGAACCCTATGTGAACTGGGCGACGAAAGTCATGCTCGGAAAAGCCAAGGTGAAGGACTTCCCCTTCAAGCCGAAACTGGAGGGCTACGCCATCAAGGTGCCCGTCTTCAGCTTCGACAAGTTCCCCGATGTGGACAAGAGCCTCGGGCCCGAAATGAAGAGCACCGGCGAAGCGATCCACTTCATCAAAGACCTGAAGGATCCTTTCTTCAGGGAGGTGTATGGGGAGCGGAGCATGTATTTGAGCCGATGAGTGTGCGTGAGGACATTGTCTCAAGAGCAGAGCACGAGGGACGTGTGTTCGAAATCGCGGCGGACCTGCCAGAGGTTGGTTATTACCTGTATGTCTACGAGGGCGACCGTAACACGCGTGACTACCTCCAAGACACCGTGGAAATGTGCAAGCGTTGTGCTCTAGAGCACTTCGGTGTACCAATGAGTGAGTGGTCGAACTGAACACGAAATGAAGAGGACCGTCAAGCAATCACTTATGGAATGAAGCCCTCTTGGTATAAGGCTGTTCTATGGGTGCATACGCTTGCGTTGTTGGCGTTCCTGATCTGGTACTTCTTCTTCGAAGGTTATCTGGGCATGGGCTATGGAGAATTGATCTACGTGGGGATGATACTTGCTGCGTTCGCTGGCCTCCTCTTTTTGATTTTCAAGAGCATCGACAAGGCGTACACCTGGCTCATATTGGGCTGCCTTTTGATCATGGACTTCTGGTTGTTCCAGCTACTGAGGGACGTGCGCTGGTAATTGCGTTAAGAGGATGCAAGCGACATACTTCATCAAAGACCTGAAGGATCCCTTCTTCAGGGAGGTGTATGGGGAGCGGAGCATGTACTTGAGCAGGTAGCTTGAATTGTCCGGCGGACTATTGGACAATTGGCCGTTGAGCGGATGTTGAAATTGTGCAACAGCTGTTGCACAATTGATCAGCAAATGGCAGGACCGGCGAGCTCGATCAGCTCCCCACCACGAATTCTCGTGATGCACCTACACCTGTGCTTTACGACCTTTCGCGTCGCAAACACACGTGGTATGAAGAACAGATCGACCATCGCAACGATCGCATTGCTACTGGCAGGGACTGCACACGCACAAACAGGGATAGCAGTGCCATCCATGACGTCTTGCGATGCGGCCGTTCAGGATATCCTCAGCACCCATGGCGTCAACGGCGCATCGTTCGCGTTGGCGAAGAACGGCAAGCTGGTGTTCTCGCGCTCATACGGCCATGCGGATCTCGCATTGAGCGAAACGACATACCCACATCACCTGTTCCGTTTAGCGAGCGTTTCGAAACCGATCACATCCATTGCCGTGATGTTGGCCGTGCAGAACGGTCAACTCGCATTGAGCGACAAGGTGTTCGGACCCGGCGGCCTTCTGGAGAACCACGTTTACTTGGGTGCAGCGCCGTATACCGATATGCGGCTGCATGATATAACAGTGCTGCAACTGTTACAGCATACCGCAGGATGGGACCGCGACATCGATTGTTTCCCCTCGCCTACCTCACCTTACACCTGGACAACGGGTGGTTGCGACCCGATATCGGCACCACTGCATGTAACACAGGTGTTGGGCGAAACGAACCCGATGGACAAGTACATGCCCATCGCTTTCCTGATGGCGCATGGGCTGGATCATGACCCGGGCTCTACTTATGCCTATAGTAACATCGGCTACTTGGTGTTGGGTGTGGTACTGGAGTCGATCTCCGGGATGAGCTATGAGGACTATGTGAAGAGCAACGTGCTCGAGCCGCTCGGCATTTGCGACATGCACACAGGCCGCAATCTGATGTTGGACAAATTGGAGCGCGAGGTGGAGTACGAGGGCAACGGGTACACAGCACCGAATTGCTACGGCACTGGCGCCTTGGTACCATGGGAGTATGGCGGATGGAACTTGGAAGCCATGGATGCCCACGGTGGTTGGGTAGCATCGGCCAGAGAGCTGGTGAAGTTGTTGGTGGCGGTGGACGGGTTCACGACGAAGCCGGACATTCTCAATGCGGCATCCATCAACGCCATGGTGGATCCCTGCCCGGTGAACAGCGGCTACGCCGCAGGCTGGTCCGTTAACCCGTTCAACAACTGGTGGCACACGGGATCGCTCGATGGCACGGCCACGATGATCGCACGCAGTTCCAACCAGTACACATGGGCCATCCTGTTGAACAAGCGGGAGATCGGCAACCTATCGGGAGCGTTCTGGACCGCGATCGATCAGCTCGGCTGGGATTGCATTTCCTCCACGGCCAACTTCCCCTCGCACGACTTGATGGCCATGCCGACGGAGAACGCGAGCGCGATCACCTTCGGGAACGTGGGCACCGGATCGGTGGATGTGCAGTGGACCAATGGCGATGGCGACGCGCGACTGGTGGTGGTGCGACCGGCAACCAACGCAACGTCGTTCCCACTGGACGGCACGGACTACACCGCCAATGACACCTATGGCCTGGGCACGGATCTCGGCAATGGGAACCATGTGGTCTTCGCCGGCACCGGCAACAGTGTGCAGGTGAACGGGCTCAGTCCCGGCACCGCGTATGCGTTCCATGTGTACGAGTACGACATGAGCAACGCAACGGGCAACCATGCCCTGTACATGTTGTGTGGCCGCGCCGACGCCGAGGTGAGCACCGCAGTGGGTGTTGAGGAGTTCACGGCCTCGGAAAGTCCTGTGCACCTTTTCATGGACGGCGGCGATCTGCTGATACGCATGGACGGACCGCGGGCGCCCGTGAAAGTCGAGTTATGGGACGTTACGGGTCGCGCATTGCTGAGCCTATCAAACGTGCGCAATGGGCAACGGATCCCCACATCAGGGTTCTCCGCGGGGATCCATTTGGTGCGGATCAGCGGGTACAGTGGAGCGCTGTTGCACCAGCGTTTGCTATTGGGGCGATAGGAATTTCAAAAGGGCTCCTTGATCTACACCCACCCCTTCATAGGTTTGATACACCATGAAAGCAGTGCTGCTTTTCCCGCTCCTACTTCTGTTCCAGTGGGCATGTGTACCAGCCCAACCGCACCCTGTTCCCCACTCATCGCAGCCGACATCCGCGCCGGATACGGCATTGGTCTATCGCTATGCGATCGGCGAATACATCGGGGCCATGACCAAGCGCGATGGTTCGTTCCCGGACACCTTGTACATCAACCGGCACGAGGACTTCCCGGATATCGAACTGCCCGCGATGATCGAGGACACGCATGTGCGCGTGCTGGCTCCTGCAGAAGCGGAGACGGTGAAGAGCGCTGAGCACTTCGTATGCCTAAACGTGCTCGCATGGTTCTCAGATGGAACGGTGCAGTTCCATCTGATCAACTTCCGGCAGGACTGGCGTCACCTGCCCGACGGTCGCGATGACTGTCACCTGGATTTCAGCATCGTCTCGCAAGAGAACGAGTTCGTCTTGGACAGCTTGAGGTTTAGCGCGCCCCCCTGAACACTTGCGCGGCGGCAGTGCCATAATCACAGCAGGACCTGAATGCATCCATGAACAGGATGAAGTAAGAATAGCGGTTCAGTTGCGCACCCTGTGGATCACGCGCACGAAAGTGAAGGAACGTGATCGTGGCCACTACCGGCGCTAACCTTGTCACGAACTTGCGCACATGGAGACGCTTACCCACGAGGACAGAACATTCGAAAAAGTGGTGGAGCCCGGCAAGGCGTTCCATGGCCGCACCTTCGACAAGTGCACCTTCACGCGTTGCGACTTTTCCCGGAGCGATTTCACCAAGAGCCGTTTCATCGACTGCACGTTCAACGGTTGCGACTTGTCCATGATGAAGCTCCGCGGCGCAAGCATGCAACATGTGGTGTTCAAGGAAAGCAAGGTGCTCGGGGTGGACTTCAGCGGTTGCTCCGAGATGTTGTTCAGCGTGCGGTTCGAACAATGCGCATTGGACCATTCCGTCTTCGTGAAGCGTAGGATGCCGAAGGCGCGCTTCACACGCTGCTCGTTGAAGAGCGTGGACTTCGAACAAACGGACCTGAACGAGGCCGTGCTGGATACCTGCGATCTAGAGGATGCCGTGTTCAACGGTACCCTACTGCGTGGTGCGGATCTAACGACCGCGTTCAACTACAGTATCGACCCGGAACGGAACGAGATGAAAGGCGCACGCTTGTCCATGGACGGCGCGATGGCGCTGCTCGCCAAGTATGGTTTAGTGATCGAGTGACCGTGGCGCGGCCTGCTACGCTGCCGCCTCGCGTTCCACCCGTTCCTTCAACCGGATCAGCGCTTCCACCCAGCTATTGCCCACCTGTTTGGCCAGTCGGGTCCCATGTGGATGCTCGGCGAAATCACCTTGTTCCACGGTGACTGAAGTGCGTCCATCCTCTTCCTCTTTCAGGTCGATATCCACCAGCGTATAGTTCTCGGGGATGTCCTCTATGCCGATGGAAGGCATGAACGCCATGAAGGCGATACGGCGTGGTGGGGAAATGACCGTGATCCGTCCTTTCCAACGCGGCATGGCGCCCGGGTTCTCCGGTTCGTACCACGTCATCTCGCGCCCTTCCTGCAAGGGGGTATCGCTCTTGTCAACCAGCAAGTGCAGCCTGCTCAGGCCGGTATCGCTCAGTGCTTTCCAAACCGTTTCGCGTGGCGCAGCGATGACGACCGTACGCGTTACGGTGGTTTCTGGTGTGCTCATGGTGCTGTTCGCAGCGGATCCAGTGCCAGACATTCGAACGCCCAGCTCCCGCTGCCTCCCGAAGCCGATCGTGGAAGCATTTCCACGCCCCAGCGGAACATCTGTCCGGTTTTCCGGGAAGGTCCGGCAGGAATGGCGTGACCGGTTCAGCGTTTCCCGGCTTCCCGCGCCCTACGCTGGTTGATCAACTCCACGATCCGGTCCGGATCCAGGCGTTTCCCCGCGATCCTCTTCTCCTTGTCCAACAGGTAGAACATAGGCGTATTGATGGCGTTCCAATTGTTCTGGTAACTGATGCTCTCATTGGTGGTGAGCGCTGGCACGTACTTGCCCCGGTTCGTCCTCAGGTCCTTGAAGATCTTCCAGGACAACCCAACATTGATCCAATCCAAGTCGTGCTTCCGCACGAACGCTTTCCAGTCGGCCGTGAGGGTGCTGTCCATG
>CADECG010000106.1 GCA_902825795.1 uncultured Bacteroidota bacterium | reverse complement strand
AGAGCATATTCTCCATCAATTGGATGCCACCGTTGCTGGCCAACCACATGCGGTGGGTAATGATGCGGAAGAGGAACCAGATGCTGAGGCCCAGCCACCAACGCGGAACGCGCGCCATCAAGATCGAAAGGAGCATCAGCGCAACCAAGATGACCCTACAGACAACAGGCGTGGCCAATTCGAGCAGCAGACCGATCCAGGACAACAAACCACCACCGCTCGCCAACGGCACGTGTGCGCTTGCGAAGGCGTCCTCACCAAGCATGAGCACGGACAACACGTACAGGAAGAGCCAGCCGCACGAAGTCCACCGGAACAAGCAGGCCACCTCCTTCATCGGTGCGCGGTCAATTCGATCCACACAACTTCAGGACGAGCTCCCGCACGCAATGATCTGGCTTCCAGCGGCCCTTTGCGGGGGATGGATCCCGCCATCCGCTCCAGTGATACCGTGAGCGCGATCGGTGCCTTCACCACACTATCGTTATCGGCCAACCCGGCTTCGGCATACCGACAAGCATTGCTGCTCATCCGGTCCCAGACAAAATGGGCATGTGCGCGATCCAGGTCCACCCATTGCTCGTCTTGCGCACCCTTCACCTGTATGCTACAGCCACATGTCGGTGGGTCCGGCGCAAAGAGCCGCCAATCCTGGTGGAACAGAACGCGTGAGTAGGCTTGCGACCAGTAGCGCACACGCGTTGGCACCCATGCGGCCGGAAGTGTGTAGGCCGCCAGCAACGACATATGACCCACAACGATGGCGACCACCAACCACCTGGCACTCCCTTGTTCGTTCTTCATGCCGTGAGATGCACTTCTATGAATGACCTTTGGCCCATGTCCACGACCAAGATATCCGCCAACGATCCCGCACTGCGCAGTTGGGTCGATGTTCCCGCTGGCTCCGACTTCCCTATTCAGAATCTGCCGTTCGGCGTTGGCGAGCGGCTGGGAGGCGGCGATGTCGCAACCATGTCCCGCATCGGTGACATGTGCATCGACCTTTCCGTCCTCTTCGACGCCGGACTGCTCGAATTCGAAGAACTTGATCGGGACATGCTGTCCTATTCGAAATTGAACGATCTGATACTCTTTGGTCCGCGCATACCCCGTTACATCCGACAACGTCTATCCGAACTACTGCGCGTGGACAGCGCCGAACTGCGGGACAACAAAGCACTGGTGAGCGAGGCGTTGGTCCATATTGATCGAGTGGACATGCAGCTGCCGTTCCGGATCGGGGACTACACCGACTTCTACAGCAGTCGTCAGCATGCCTACAACGTGGGCTGCATGTTCCGCGACCCCGCGAACGCGCTGTTACCGAACTGGCTGCACTTGCCGGTCGGCTACCACGGCCGGGCAAGCAGCATCATCGAAAGCGGTGTCGACTTCCACAGACCATGCGGCCAATTCAAGCCCAACCCGGATGCCGCCCCGGTGTTCGGGCCAACGCGCCAACTCGATTTCGAACTGGAGGTCGGTTTCATTACCCACATTGGGAAGCCGCTGCTTGGTGAACGCATCTCAACCGACGAAGCCGAAGACCACATCTTCGGGCTGGTGCTCTTCAACGATTGGAGCGCGCGTGATATCCAAGCCTGGGAATATGTTCCGCTGGGCCCGTTCCTCGGTAAGAACTTCGCCTCGTCCATCTCGCCCTGGGTCGTTACGCTCGATGCGCTGGAACCCTTCCGTGTAGCCGGGCCGAAGCAGGACCCGCCGGTGTTGCCCTATCTGCAATACGAGGGGAAAAAGCACTTCGACATCCAACTGGAAGTGGGCATCATTCCGGAAGGCGGTAGTGAAACTGTCGTCTCCCGCAGTAACCACAAACACCTGTATTGGAACATGGCCCAACAGCTTGCGCACCACACCGTGAACGGGTGCAATGTGAACGCTGGTGACCTGATGGCGAGCGGCACCATCAGTGGCGATACCCCCGACAGCTATGGTAGCATGCTGGAACTGTCCTGGAAAGGAACCAAGCCGTTGAAGCTCGATGGCGGCGGCGAGCGGAAGTTCATCGAGGATGGCGATACCGTTGTGATGCGTGGCCATGCCGAAGCCAGTGGCGTTCGCATCGGATTCGGTGAGGTGCGGGCCAAAGTGCTACCGGCGTTATGATGCGCACTGCGGCAGCATTACTTTGTGGGGAATGAGCAAAGTGGAACCGGCCCCGGCAACCGACCCTGCGATCGACCTTGAGCGCGAAAAGCAGGAGATCCTTTCCCGCTATCGCGGACTGCTGCGCTCGCTCAAAGGCGAGCGCACCCCCGAGGGTGTGCGGCGTATACGCAAGGCGTTCAACATTGCGCTTGAAGCGCACAAGGACCAGCGGCGTAAGAGCGGCGAGCCTTATATCTACCACCCGATCGCTGTAGCGCGGATCTGCGCCGAAGAGATCGGGCTTGGGCCGACAAGTGTGCTGTGCGCGTTGTTGCACGATACCGTTGAGGATACCGACCTGACGCTCGATGACGTGCGGGAACTCTTCGGCCCCACCGAAGCCACGATCATCGATGGCCTGACCAAGATCAGCGGGCTGAACGTTACCGGTAGCATGCAAGCGGAGAACTTCCGCAAAGTGCTTTTGAGCATGGCGCAGGATGTGCGCGTGATCCTGATCAAGTTGGCCGATCGATTGCACAACATGCGGACGCTGGACAGCATGGCGCGAGAAAAGCAGTTGAAGATCGCCAGCGAAACGCTGTTCCTCTACGCTCCGCTGGCCCATCGCCTCGGCCTATACAACATCAAGAACGAACTGGAGGATCTTGCGCTCAAGTACAAAGAGCCGGAGATCTTCGAGGAGATCAGCACGAAACTCAAGAAGAGCGAGCCCGTGCGGAAGCGTTTCATCAGCCGCTTCTCAATGCCCATTGGTGCAGCGCTGGAGAAAGAAGGCTTCGGGTACGAGATCAAGGGAAGGCCCAAGAGCGTGCACAGCATCTGGAACAAGATGCAGAAGAAGAACGTGAGCTTCGAAGAGGTGTACGACGTGTTCGCCATCCGCATCATCGTGAACAGCAGGCCCGAGTTGGAGAAAGCGGATTGTTGGAAAGTGTACTCCATTGTTACCGACTACTACCAGCCCAACCCGGATCGGTTGCGCGATTGGATCAGCCTACCCAAGGCCAACGGCTACGAAAGCCTGCACACCACGGTAATGAGCCCCGGTGGCCGTTGGGTGGAAGTGCAGATCCGCAGTAAGCGGATGGACGAAGTGGCGGAGATGGGCTATGCCGCACATTGGCGCTACAAGGATTCGGACGAGAAGCAGAATGCCATGGATGCGTGGATCGATCGCATCCGGGAAGCTTTGGAGGATCCCGGCAGTAGTGCGGTGGACTTCGTCAACGACTTCAAGCTGAACCTCTTCAGCGAAGAGATCGTCGCCTTCACCCCGAACGGCGAAATGCGCACGTTACCCGCGGGCAGCACAGCGCTCGATTTCGCCTTCGACATACACACCGATCTCGGTCGGCAATGCATCGGCGCCAAGGTGAACCACAAGTTAGTGCCGCTGAGCCACCCGCTGCGCAACGGCGACCAGATCGAGATCATCACCAGTAAGAAGCAACAGCCGAAGGAAGATTGGCTCAACTACGTGGTGACCGCCAAGGCACGCGCCCGCATCAAGCAGAACCTGCGCGACCAGAAGAAGAAAATGGCCGGCGTGGGGCGCGAAAGCGTGGAAGATCACATGCGCAAATGGGGGGTGAAGCCGGACGCGAAGAACATAGCCGCGCTCGTTGAGTACTTCCGGGCCACATCGGAGAACGACCTGTTCTGGCACGTTGCCCGTGGCCGTTTCGATCTGGACAAGATCACACCTGCCGTCAGCGCCAAGGGTCGACTGGAACTTCCGGTGCAAGTGCCACAGGGCGATGAACGATCCTTCGAAGATGTGGTGGCCGAGATCCGGGGAGCCAAGGGCGGGGCACTGTTGCTTGGCGATGACCTGCAACGGATCGACTATCAACTGAGCAAGTGCTGCAACCCGATACCTGGCGATGATGTCTTTGGCTTCATCACCCAGCACGATGGTATCAAGGTGCACCGGGTCAGCTGCCCGAGCGCCGTTCAACTCATGAGCAACTTCGCCTATCGGATCGTGAAAGCGCGATGGAAAGGCAAGGACCAGATGGAATTCCTGGCCGGTCTGCGGTTCAGCGGCATCGACAGTGCGGGTATCGTGCTCAACATCACTACCATCATCAGTGCTGAGCATAACGTGAACATGCGCTCCATCGGATTCGAGAGCAACGACGGGATCTTCGAGGGGAAGGTGATGGCCTATGTGCAGAACACCGATCACTTGAACCAGTTGATCGAGAAGCTCCGCGGGGTTGAAGGCGTGAAAAGCGTTGAACGCGTGGACCACTGAGACCGCATCCTACTTTCGCCAACGCAATGGCCCCTACCGAGACGAAGGACAATGTGAAAAAGCTCTTCAGCGAATACCTGGAGCGCCATGGCCACCGCAAAACCCCGGAGCGGTTCGCCATCCTCACCGAAGTGTATGACCATGAGGGGCACTTCGACATCGAACGGTTGTACGCCCGTATGAAGGGCAAGAACTACCGCGTAAGCCGCGCCACGCTCTACAATACAATGGACCTGTTGCTGGAGTGCGATCTGGTGCGCAAGCACCGGTTCGGTCAGGCACAAGCCCAGTTCGAGAAAGCCCACAGCTACAAGCAGCATGATCATTTGATCTGCACTACCTGCGAACGTGTAACCGAATTCTGCGACCCGCGCATACAATCCATCCGCGCAACGGTTTCGGAAGTCACAGGATTCCGGGTGCATCACCATGCGTTGCATCTTTACGGCCAATGCCGCGAATGCGCGGAAAAGAACCAAACGCCGTCCCGACCCATCGGGACATGAAAACATGAGCACCAGCGTCCAACCTTTCGAGATCACCGTTAAAGAGCGCGAGGGCTGCCAGGTATTCCACCTGTTCGGCCGATTGATGGACCAGGTGCACGCCGATCAACTGATGACCACGCTCGACGATGTGGTCGCTCAGGGGCACAACAAGGTGATCCTGAACCTGCACGACCTGCAGTACATGAACAGCACCGGCCTCAACATCCTTATCAGCGTGCTCACAAAGACGCGCAATGCTGGTGGAGACACTTACATCTGCCGCATGAGCAGCAGTGTGAAGACCCTGTTCATCGTTACCAAATTGGACCAAGTGTTCAGCATCTTCCCGTCGGAAACCGACGCCGTGGAGAAAATGAGTTCACTGAACTGACCCCGATCCGCCATACGGTGGAATGAAACACATGGCAAAGGTTGATGTGCTGCTCGGTGCCCAGTGGGGCGATGAGGGCAAAGGCAAAGTCGTTGATACGATCACGCCACGATACAAAGTGGTTGCCCGTTTCCAAGGAGGACCCAACGCAGGGCACACCCTCATCATCGATGGCAAAAAGCATGTGCTCCACACGATCCCGAGCGGCGTGTTCCGGCCGGGTATCGTGAATTTGGTGGGCAATGGCGTAGTGATAGACCCGGTGATCTTCATGCGCGAAGTGGATGCACTGAAGGCGATCGGCATTGATGTGAAAGAGAATCTGCGGATCGGACGCAGGGCCCATTTGATACTCCCCAGTCATCGCACGCTGGATGCAGCCAGCGAAGCGGACAAGGGTAAAGGGAAGATCGGCAGCACGCTCAAGGGCATCGGGCCGACATACATGGACAAGACAGGCCGCAATGGACTGCGCGTCGGGGACTTGGAACGAAGTGACCTTGCTGAACGCTACAACACGTTGAAGCGAAAGCACGAACGGTTGCTCACGTTGTACGAAGGCACGGGTGTGCAAACCACCAACGAACAGGAATGGATGGACGCCGTGAAACGGCTTCGCGAACTTCCTTTGGTGGATAGCGAGCACTTCATGGATGAAACCCTGCGCGCTGGGCATGATGTGCTTGCCGAAGGCGCACAGGGCACATTGCTCGACATCGACTTCGGGACCTACCCGTTCGTTACAAGTAGCAATACCATTTCGGCTGGTGCTTGTACGGGCTTGGGCGTGGCGCCGCAACGCATCGGGCGGGTCATTGGCATCTTCAAAGCCTATTGTACACGCGTTGGCAGCGGACCGTTCCCCACGGAACTGGACAACGATCTGGGTGAGAGCATACGACAAGCCGGTGGTGAATTCGGCAGCACGACGGGGCGTCCGCGTCGCTGCGGATGGCTTGACATTCCGGCGCTGCGTTACGCAGTGATGATCAATGGGGTCACCGAACTGGCCATGACCAAGGCAGATGTGCTGAGTGGTATGGCGGAGGTGTGCCTCTGCACACACTATAAGGTGAACGGACGAATGAGCGACCGGATGCCCTATGATATCAGCACCGACATCGAACCCATCTTCGAGAGCATGCCCGGCTGGACGGATAGCACCGCCATCGATGGACGATTGTCCGCATTCATTGAGCGCGTGGAACAGGCGGTCGGCGTTCCGGTCACCATGGTGAGCCTGGGCCCAGGCCGCGAACAAATGGTGCTGCGCGAAACAGCTGCCGTTCATTGATCGCGTAAGCGATGTCCGCTTTGAAGCCCGATCTCCGCGCTGCGTTGCGCGCGAGCTTTGGCGGCGATCTGGAGGCTTTCGAGCATGCCCTCGCGCAACCCGCTCCTGTCAGCGTCCGGCTGAATCCGTTCAAACCATCGGAAGTCCATGGCGAGCAAGTGCCGTGGTGTATGCATGGTCGGTATTTGGCCGAGCGACCGGTTTTCACGCTGGATCCACGGTTGCACGCCGGCGCTTACTACGTTCAAGAGGCCAGCAGCATGATCCTGGAACCGGTGTTCAACGCAACTGGTCTTGCTGGTCGTGATATCACAGCGTTGGACGTATGCGCTGCTCCTGGTGGCAAATCCACACACCTGCGGAGCTTGCTCAGCGATGGCTCGTTGCTGGTTTGCAACGAGATCGACCCCAAGCGGGCCAGCATTTTGTGTGAGAACATCTGGAAGTGGGGACATCCGAACGTTGTGGTGTGCAACAACGCACCTGAGCGTTTCAGCCAACTCCAACGGTTCTTCGACCTGATAGTGGTCGACGCGCCCTGCAGTGGTGAGGGACTGATGCGGAAGGATCCGTACGCTGTATCGCAATGGAGCTCTGGCCTTGTGCGCGAATGCGCAGTGCGCCAGAGACGCATACTCGATGCGGTGTGGCCATCATTGCGCCCCGGAGGATATCTCGTGTACGGCACCTGCACATACGAGGCATGTGAGAACGAGGAGCAAGTGGAGCGATTGATGACCGACCGCGGTGCTGAACACATCGAGGTGGTTGGAACGGATGAGCACGGCATTGGCCGCGGGAGGAACGGCATTGGCCTGCGTTGCGCTCCTCATTTGGTGAAGGGCGAGGGCCAGTTCATGGCGCTGTTGCGCAAACCAGGAGTGCTCGAGCACCCGCATGCACATCCCCGAGTTGTCCCACCTATGAAGATCGATGATGCGCTACGGCGTATGCTTGAAGGAGCCGCCGACCTCGACTTTCACCAACGACGTGACCTTGTGCACGCATCACATTCGGCGCATGCAGATGCCATCCAAGGCCTTATCCAAGCGGTGGACCCGATCGTGCCGGGTATACCCATCGCCGAGTTGAACGGACAACTGGGGAAACCGCACCCAGCCCTCGCTCTTAGCACCTTACTCGACAGAAATTCCGTACCGACGATAGCGGTCGACAAGGATGATGCATTGCGCTATTTGCGCGGTGAAGCACTGCGTGCAACACAAGCCTCAGGCTTCGCGCTGGTGGTGTTTGAGGAACTCGCCCTAGGCTGGGCAAAGGGCGCCGGTAAACGATGGAATAACCATTGGCCGGATCCTTGGCGTATCAGGATGCGTTGAACAGACCGCCCGGCGCGTTACTTTGGGGCAACGCCATGTTGGACAGGTTCGATCGCTGGTTCGAGAAGCACAAGTACGGGATCATCGGTACCGTGCTGTTACACAGCTTCGTGCTGCTCGGATTCTCCGTGGCTGAACTCAAGTCGCGCGAAAAGGCGGAAACGACGGAGGAGGAATATTTGGAGATCGTTACACCTATGACCGAGGCCGAGATCCAAGCCATTGCCGAGCAAAACCTGCAGCAGCAAACGGAGCTGGGCGAAGTGACCAATGCCATCAGCAATGCGCTCGCCGATATGGGCAAGCCCAGTGCAGCAACCCTTGAACGCTACGAAGCCAAGAGCATGGAGGACCTGAAAGCCCTCGAGCAACAAGAGTTCGATCGGCTCGCACAGGAACGGGTGGAGCGTGGTGAAGTGGTCACCGTTCCGAACCTGACCCCCGAGAAGTGGGACAAGTCTCTCTACATGGAGCCGGCGAAGCCGATCAAACTCGCGGGCAACGTTACCGTAGAGCACAACTTGGCCGAGCGCTCAGCGAACATTGCCGTACCGGCGTACATGTGCAAAACCGGTGGCATTGTTGTGGTCGATGTGGAAGTGGATCGCAATGGGGTCGTTCAGCGCGCGGATCTGAACAAAGGCACCTCCACGACCAGCGACGCGTGCATGACCGACCTTGCGGAACAAGCCGCTGCCAAGGCGACCTTCAGCACATCAGCAACTGCCGATGATCCGCAACGAGGCTGGATCAAATTCGTGTTCGTCGCGCAGTGATCCGGGATCTCCTCTACCGGTGCCCTCCGGTCATTCCGTCATCTGAATCCTTTGCTCGCGGCAAGTTTGACGCGATGTCCCGGTTGATCCAACACCTTCTGTCAGTGGATCCGGGGGCGGAACATTGCTTGACGATCAAGCGGCCATGAAACACAATTGCCAAAGCGGCGTTGCCCTCATGAGGGACCGTCAGCACGGTGCGCTCGGCACCCCCATCAACGAGTTGTTCGATGCATTTTTCGGCGCTGGAATTGGCCAGACCGTGGGTAGCGATGAGATCCGCGGCATCACCCCACGGGTGAACATCATCGATTCCCCCAGCGCTTTCACCCTTCAACTTCTCGCTCCCGGTTTCGCCAAGAATGAACTGACCGTGAACGTGGAGAACAACACGCTCGTGATCAAGGCTGAGAGCAAGACCAGTACGCTCAAGGAGAACGAACGTTGGAACCGCCGCGAGTTCGGTCGGAACGCAGTGCGCCGCACCTTCCGCTTGCCTGAAGGCATTCGAACAGAAGCGATCAGCGCGGAACACGTCGACGGCATCCTCACTGTGACGCTGCCGAAGCACGAAGAGAGCAAGCCAAAGGCCTTTGCGGTCAACATTGGTTGAACGTATCCAATCCTGAACGAAGCGCCCCTTATAGGGGCGCTTCGTGTTGGCCGCTACATTCAGCCACCAAAGCCCACCGATCATGAAGCGGACACTAATGGTTGCCCACGCATTTGCTTGCTGCACTGTGCTTTTTGCTCAACAACCCACTAACCCACCCCGCGTGGTGAAGACCGAGGCGAAAGAGATCAAACCGGAGGCTGGGGCAGCACCTGCTATTGCACCGGTACATGATGAAATGACATGGGAGTTCACAGGTGCTTTCGATGTTGGTCCCGCGCATCCTGACTGTGCAGCGTCCGTTGGTGCTGAGCGGGATCGATGCACTGCTCAGCACGTATTGAAGGGTCTGCAAAGCCAAGGACCGATCAAACCCGGATCGGTGGCCATGATGGTCGATATTTCCTTCACGGTGAACGAATACGGCGAAGTGAAGGACATCGGGATCCAAGGCATTGTTGATCAGCCTACGATGCAAAAGGCCATAGTAGCATTGTACGCCATGCCAAGGTTCGCCTATGCGACCAAGGGTGGTGCGCGTTGTGCTGCCCGCTGCGTTTTCCATATTCCCGCAGAGGTCATCATTGGCCAAGGCAAGAAATGAAACCTTCCATACTGCGGTGCGTATGCCGATCCCTCAAACTTTGCACTACATGAAGATCGATCTGCTCACCTACTACAAAAGCGTGCTTGACAAGATCAGCCTTGTTGATCGCAGCATCTTCAGGAAGGAGCTCCGCAAGGCTTTCAAGAACTTGGTGGCCGAGGACCGCGAGGAACTGAAGAACTGGTTCCGCAGCAGTTGTGTTTGCAAAGTGAACGCCGCAGCCGAAACCTTGGTACCCCAAGGCATCCTGCTGCAAGGCGAATTCGTGCGGCCTAATTGAAGTGACGGCTGTTCCAAGCCTCGGAGCTGAACTTCCCGAAGAAGGCCATCCAGCCGAAGGACGTGAACCCGGCCAAGACCATTCCCGTCCAGAACAGGGTCAGCAATCGGCCCGTGTTGAGGTAACCGGTTATTCCAATAGGGTTCACCCAATTACCCGGTACTATAGCGGCGATCACCAGCGCGACCAGCAACACCGTGGTCGCGAGATGGAGTGCGCTACGCATGGGCCAGTTCAACAAGGCCCTGTGCCACGCCAGATCACCACCCCACTGGTGTACCAAGTAGTACAAGCCATTACCAAGCGGCAGGAACAACAAGGGGTCACCCTCGGCGTCGCACAGCTTGAAACGGTGCGCAGGAGCAAGGATCTTGAACCCGGCCAAAGGCGCGGAGGCGCGCTTCTCCAACTGTCGCAATTCGTGGATGGCCTGCATGGGCAGTTCGCCCTTGAACATGCCACCATCGAGGAACCGGAGCCGGTACTTCGTCGCAACCCGCTTGATGGCATCGGTGGGGAAAACACGATCCAGGTCCAAACCCGAGATCCGGTTGGGGCGCTCCTTCGTGCTGCTGAGCACCATGGCCCGCAGAACATCATCCGTCTTCTGTTCTTCCTCCAGGATCCCTCGCACGGCATCCAGAAATGCCGCCGACCCGCGAAGGCTCCGGAGTTCCTCTTCAAGATGCGAGCGGCGTTGCATGGCGCTTCTTTTCATGTGCGGTTAACGGCCCGCAAAGCAGCTTAGTGTTCAACCCTCGTTATCTGCGCTCTGAACCGGTGCGGGTTCATCGTGCTCCTCGAGGAGGATGGCTTTGCGCACGTGCGCTGGCGCATCGGCAGCTATTGAACTGATGGCCGTACGGTTAGGCTGAAGGACCCTGCATGAGGAGTTCACCTCGATGGGGTTCTTCCATGTGCCCTTCTCAACGACCACACTCCACACGCTGTCGTATGGAAGCACGAAACGCACAGGGCTTTCCTCAAAGAACCCACCGAAATACTTGTGGGTCTTGCCCAACTTGTACTTCTTGAAGTCCAGCCCGCTCATGAACTTCACCTTCGTCGGCTGGTCGATCTCCACTTCAAGTATCTCCTTCTTCTTGGCCTGGTATTGTTGGTGCAGGAATTTCATGCGATCGTTCGGTGGTTGAGGCGAAGATATGATCGAACCCCTCGCCTGTGTATGTGATCGGTGATGTGCCGTGGTTCAGTTCTTCACCATAGGCTTCACGCTGCGTTGCCCAAGGCCCGTTGCCACTATGAAGTAGCTGCCCGCCTCCAACATGGACACGTTCGCATACAACCTGCCACCAGAGGGCAATTGACCCTTGTGAACAGCAAGCACGACGCGACCCAAGGCATCGACAATGTTGACTTCCACAGCACCTGATCGCGCGCTTACGGGTATGCAGACCCAATCCATAGCAGGCATTGGGAATGGTTCCGCGAGCAGCTGGCCAATGTTCTCGGCAACCCCGGATCCAATGTTGAGGACGTGGAAGTTCCAATATCCATCAGGGGCGACGATCGGCCGCACTTGCTGCTTGCCACTGTTCGCGGTGGCGTGGATGTAGTAGAACACCTCCGTACCGACCGGTTGCGCTGGGATATCCGCTGTCCACTCGCTATTGCCGATACTGGTCATTGGAACCGAAGCGTACGACTGGGTGGTGTCGATCGTCCAGAAAAGGTCGGCGTTTGTGATACCGGAACGATGCCGGATGTAGCCGGTAACGTTATATGGAACAACGGTTTCGTATGTGTCACGCAAGCGCTGGTGGCGGATCAAGAGTGGATCTTCCACGCCGATGCACTTGGTGATGCAATGCAATGCACCGCTGGCGCTTATGATGTTGTCCGGCGAATTATCGCAATCGATACCGATGACACGATAGCCGGGCAACGACTCCCGCAGGATGCGCAAACCCGTCGTGTCATACTGCTGACGGTAGGTGGGCACCAGCACCGTTTTGTTGATGAAGATGTTGTTCGCATACGTACGATAGCTGGCGTTGGGCGGATAATTACCTCCGGTGCTCGGGGGCATGGGTATGCGGATGACGCGGTATGGAGTTCCGAAAACGCTGTTGTAATTCGCTTGGATGGCCGTGAGATTCGACTCGAGTTGTGGACCATCGCTCACGCCAGCAGGGAACTCGCCGACGAGCAACGTCTCCTCATCCAACAGCTTCATATGCATGTCGATGTGGTGGATACCATCGAACGGCAAGGTCTCCATCTTGATATAACGGGCAGGAGGTATACCCATCCACAGTTCCATCATGTCGTTCACCCCGGACGGTGTGCGCACGGTCTGGTTGAAGTCGCCGCTTGCACCGTTCTCATCATCCACCAGCATACTGCTGAACGCCGTACCGAAACCATCGGCCATGAAGTTGCCACCGGTATGCACAAGGTCGTACGGTGCTTGACTGCTGCTGTACAGCGGGATGTTCTTATAGGTAGCAATGACATCGGGCAGTATATCGTCCTCTGGCCGTGGGCGGTTGTATATCCAATCCATCAAAAGCACGGTATCCACTTCGTTGCGGTACATGGTCTCCATGCCGTAATCGCACATCCACACACTGTTGAAATCATCCTCCATGAGCACA
>CADECG010000105.1:10045-12916 GCA_902825795.1 uncultured Bacteroidota bacterium | reverse complement strand
ACCCCGCTTCCTGAATGCGCTGCGCGATCAACGCCGCCATTGTAGGTCTGTTCGGATGGGTGCGAATGATCCACTGTGTGGTGGACAGCGTTTTGGTGATGGCGCCAAGCAGCCGATCGGGCAGAATGTCCGTCAACGGTTGAGCAGTGAAGAGCACCCGCTTTCGTCCATCGTCCTTCCATTGAACGGTCGCAGCCGACCCTGAAGTGGCCTCCAACCAGGGATCACCCAGCACAAGAGCCCGATGCGGTGTGTGTTCGGACCAGCCATTGATATTGTCCGCACTTGTTCGGTCCCAGCACCAGAACAAGCGTGGCATCATGGACCATCCTTTGGTGGGTATGGCCCGCCATGGCCCGTAGGCCAAATGCGCGGGCCCCTGAACGCCATGTTGCAGATCGACGACCGCGATCCCTAGTGCGTTGCATGCGTGCACCAGAGCCATGTGTTCGATGTTGTACCACGAAACCAGGAACACACAACGCGGTTTGACTTTCCGCAAGATGCGCGTGTGATAGCGGCAATAGAACATGAAATTGCGCAGCCGGTCTTCCAAGCTCGCGGTCCGGAATGATGGATGAGCGACCTTGACTTCCTCTAGCACTGGCAACAGTCCTTCAACCTCCTTTGCGCGGGGTGGGCGCCCGAGCCAATAGACCATTGCAAGGGCGTTCAGTGATGGTGAGGCATCGAAGCGGTGCGCGGCATCAAGCTCAGGGAATGCCGTGGTCGAACCGCCGGCATGTTCCACAATGCATGTGCTCAAGCCGAGGCTGGTCGCAGCTTCAAGTATCGGATGCGCGAAACGGTCAACACGTTTGTTGCCGAGTTGGGTCAGCTGCGCGCTATGGGTGTTGAATAGCAGATCAGCTCGTTGTAGACTGTAACGTCCCAACGCGCCATGTACCAGTCCCTTTGTAAGGGCCATAAGACGTCCTGAACCCGAATGCTTCGACCCTAGAACATGGCTACCAGGTGCAAGATGTTCGGCCAGCAACTGCTCTCCGACACTTAGACGGATCAAGGGCCAAACGCGCACGTCGCCGAACAGGATGTTCCGGACATCGTGCTTTTCCTCCAATTCGTTCAGGAAGGCTACGGCTTCAGCGTGCGTCATGCGAGTGGATCCTTGCCGGGGCGATATGGCCCTTGCTACTGTCTCCGTTGCGGTTCAGGATCCAGGCGCGCCTTTGGCCGCTGTTGTGTTCCGGCGCAGTTGCGCTGCATATGCCATGCGGTGTTCCTTGATGCGTTGAGCGTTCGCCGCGAACCATCCATCGATCCGTTGCTTCATTTCCGGCGGCATGTCCGATTGCTGGCGCATGGCGTTGATCGCAAGCAGATCCGGATCGCTCTTGAGCAACGCGATCACATCGCGAAGGTCGGGCATGCCGGGCAGGATCTTGAAGATGGCGCGCATCAATTGCAGGTCCTCGGGGTAATCAACCGTCAAGCGCACGTCCGGCATTGTAAGCGCATCTTCAGCCTGTATCATCAGCACGTCGAAGGCTTCGGGCCGGTTCAGGAATACGCCCCAATAGCCGGTGTCCTCTTCTTCCTTCAGCGCGACCACCGACCCCAGAGCTGCGCGGCCGATGCCGTAGGGGGAGCAGCCCATGGGCAAGCCACTGTACCGGACCAGGTCGCGGCCATCGGCGATCTCGTCGCGTATCCGCAGGCAATGATCCAATTGGAAGATCGGATTCTCGCCGGTGATCCCAACGAAACCGTAGGCGTCCGTTTCGCGGCAAGCGCCGTAGAGCCTTACCAGTATGTCCTCGGGGTGTCCTCTGGAAATGCCAATACCGTGGCGGTGCGCGATCGCTTGCAGCGGGTCATCGGTGGAAAGTGGGGAGGTGCAAACGATCACATCCTCCTTACTGAACACCTTGAGTGCCCGTTCGATGATCTTGCTGACGACCTCAGTGCCGTCAAGTTCCAATAGTAGTTTGGTGGGAAGCCGCACACTGCTGAGCCGAGCGGTGATCAGGAAGGGTATGCGCATCTAAGATCCGGTTCTTGTGGACGATGTTACGCTGAGCGTTGTCCATGATCGCGCCGCGCGCGCTGGAGGTCTTCGTGTTTGCCGATGTCCAGCCAATACCCTGTGATGGGGAAGGCGATCACCTTGCCTTGGCGGTCGAGCAGGTCCTGGATCAGATCGGTGGCGTTGTACGCCGTGCTTCCGGGTACTTGACCGGTCACGTCGCGCTTCATCATGTAGATGCCGGCGTTGCATGGATAAGCGATGGAGGGGTTTTCGCGGAAGGCACGCACACGGTCGCCATCGAGGTCCATCACGGCGTATGGTAAGCTCACATGGTGATCGGTGGTGGCCACGGCCAGATCGGCATCGGCCTCGCGCAACCGCTTGTACATGCGATCGAGCGCCACATCGGTGAGCAGATCGCTGTTCATCATCAAGAGCGCATCGTGCCGCATACCATCGAGCAACGCGAGTGCGCCGACCGTACCCAACGGTGCATCCTCGTGTATGTAGCGGATGCGTAAGCCGAAGCGTTCGCCGGTGCCGAGGTGCTCCATGATCCGTTCGCGCAAGTAGTTGACCGATATGGCCACGTGCTGTATACCGAAGCGGGACAACAACCCCAGTGTATGCTCGATAATGGGCTTGCCGCCAACGGGGATCAACGGCTTCGGCAGGTCATCGGTATCGGGCCGAAGGCGTTCTCCGCGACCGCCGGCCATGATCAGCGCATCCAAAGGCAGGATGCTCTGCGTGCTGTCAACATCGGCAATGCGCACCAACCGCCCGGCGGCATCGATGATCGGCAACAGTTTGATGCCACGGGCGCGCAGCTCGTCCAACAAGTCGACAGCATCGGCATCGTCACGCAGCGATCTTGGCGA
>CADECG010000105.1:6375-10035 GCA_902825795.1 uncultured Bacteroidota bacterium | reverse complement strand
GCCATTGCTGGTTGCGAGAGTTCCTTCCCTGCCAGCAATCCACGGCGAACATCGCCATCGGTAATACTACCCACCAATCGGCCATCGGTGTCCACCACGAACAGGTTGAGGTAGAGGCCGGCGCCGTTCAATTTCTCGAGCGCCTCCTTGATGGTGGCACTCACGCGGAGCACATGGCGGTCGTTGGCTATCATGCGTTCATCAGCTCTTTCGAGGGGATGGGAGTGGGAACTGCTTGATCAAGCCGATCATACGTTGTGCAGCGTGGCCATCGCCGTACGTTCCTTGGGCACTTGCCGGAGGGCGGGCCTCGGTGATCTTCACGGCTGCAAGTATCGCATCGGTATCCATGCGGCAACGTTGGATGTTGGGCGTAACGATGCGTCCGGTCTGGCGTTCGCCTAGATCAATGACGTGTTTCGGGAAGAAGGATGCCTCCACGTAGCCACTGCTGCTGTTGCCCAGCACGAAAGCGCAGTGATTCATGCAGGAGAGGTAGCCCAGTGCCCCGAGCGAATCGACGCCAGTGGCCGACGGCATGTCGGCCAGGAGGACCTTCCAACGTTCGCGCAAGCGCAGACCGTGCGTGTCAGCGTTCGGCAGCGTTACGAGTATGTGGTATCGTTCAGCGATCGTGCGCAGGGCATTGGAAAAGTTCAACCAGTCCGCGTCTTCGTCGTGCGTCCCGGCTGTTTCAGGGTGGTAAGTGACGAGAACCGTGGGTTGCGACACGTCGCAGCTGAAGCGATCCTTGATGGCAGGGATGGACAGCAGCTGCATACTGCGCAGATTGTCAATGCTCAATGCACCCGTGTTATGCACGTTGACATCGGACCCAACGAGTTGCTGCACACGCTGGCGGTAGGCTTCCGCGCCGGTGAAGTGCAACGCGGACATGTGAGTGATGGAATGGCGCAACGCATTGTCCATAGCGCCCAGTGTTGTTTCACCCCCGTGCAAGTGGGCAACAGGTATCCCGAACGGAAGTGCTGCCGCAACTGCGGCGAACATCTCGTAGCGATCACCAAGGGCAACGATCAGATCGGTGCCGTGATCGCGCCACGCGGAACTGAACTGTTCCATGGTTTTGGCCATGGCCAGCGCGATCCCTGAGGCATCGTCGTTCACCAGAACCGGCGGCAGCACCAGTGTGGGTGCTAAACCGGACGCGACCACCTCATCGAGCGTATGTCCGAAACGTCGGTCGGCATGACTTCCGAAAGCGATCACATGCAACTGAAAGAACGGATCGGCCCTAAGCGCACGGAGCAGGGGCAACTGAATGCCGAAGTCGGCCCGGCTGCTGGTAAGCACCGTGATCCTCATTGCAGGTCCTGTTCTTGGAGTTTCGCGCCCTTGCTCAGGTCGCGCGTGGCGCGCTTGCCGATCACATCGTCGATACGCATTGGTGGGATCCCGTCGCCTGGGCGCAGCATGATCAGATCATCGGCCGCGATCAATTCACCTTTTGCCACTGGCCGTGCGAGGTGCATGCTCTTGCGTGCAATGGCCGTGTTTTTCGTTTCGCTAGGGCTGGGTTGCTTCCGTGCTGTGCCCAACGCGGCTTCGACGTTGCGGATGGCCTGCACCATGGCCTTCAATTCCGCAGGTTCCAGCGATGCACGGTGATCAGGTCCGGGCATGGAGCGATCCAGCGTAATGTGCTTTTCGATGACCGTAGCACCAAGTGCCACCGCGGCTATGGGTACTTCGATGCCCAGCGTGTGGTCGCTGTATCCCACCGGAAGTCCGAACGCCTCGCGCATGCTGCCCATGGCGCGCAGGTGCACATCGGCCATTGGTGTGGGGTATTCGGTATTGCAATGCAGGAGCGTTATCCTCTGTTTGTCGGCGCCGGCGTCGAGGAGTACAGCAAGCGCCGCACGCACTTCAGCGAGCGTGCACATACCGGTACTGATGATCAGATACGGGAAGGCCCGCGCCATCGCTTGCAAGTATGGTTTGTTGGTGATCTCGCCGCTCGGGATCTTGCCGATGGTGATGCCTTTGCGCTTGAGCAAAGCGATGCTTTCGGCATCGAACGGAGTGGATAGAAATGCGATGCTGCGCACTGCGCAATGTGCGATCAATGCATCATGGTCCGCATCGCTGAGTTCGAGCGCGCGCACCATTTCCAGCTGACTTTCCGCGGAACCGGTATTGCGCTCTTGATAAGCGGCCTTGGGGGCATCGGCCGCAATGTTCATCTCCGCTTTGAAGGTCTGGAACTTCACCATGTCGGCCCCGGCATCCGCTGCCACGTCGATCAAACGCTTTGCCAGCGCCAGGTCGCCGTTGTGGTTCACACCGGCTTCGGCAATGATGGTCGTACGCAGGAGTGTCAAAGTTCTCGTGCTGGTTGGCCTACCACCGTTGATCCGTTCTGCACATCCTTCAGCACGATCGTTCCTGCCCCTACCACGCAATCCTCCCCCACCTGTACCGACTGAAGGAGTATGGCGCGACTGCCGATGAAGGCGCGAGTTCCCACCGTACAATCGCCGTTGATGATCGCACCGGTGGAAATATGGCAGTGATCCCCGATAGCGCAATCGTGCTCCACCACCGCACCTGTGTTGAGGATGCAGTTCTCGCCAATGTGCGCAGCGCTGTTCACGATAGCGTAGTGGCCCACTACTGTTCCAGCACCGAGGGTGGCACCAGTGGCCAATCGGGCCGATGGTGAGACCACCGTTGCCAAGGATCCACCGGCTTTGACCACTAGATCGAACAAACGCACCCGCAGGCTTGCGTCTTTGATCTGCCCTGCCGTCACGAGCATGCTGTGTCCTTTCGCCACGAGCTCGCCGATCCGTGCATCGGTGCCGATGATCGGATGACCGAGCACATCGTCGCCGACGAATTCCTCGCGATCGAGCACACCTGCGATCCGCCATTTGCCCTCTGCTTCGATCACATCGATCACAGCCCGGCAGTGGCCGCCGCCGCCTACAAGGATGAGCGACGGCTTGGACTTGCCTTTCACACCGTTGGTCCGTTCCGTAGGCGCCAGTGTTTTCGCAGGCACACCCACCACCGTGAGGCCCGAAGCCACATCCTTGGTCACCACACTGCCCGCTCCGATCCTGCAATCATCGCCGATATTCAAGCCCTGCAACACGGTTGCATTAGTGCCTATCAGGTTATTGTTGCCAATAGTGACACTGCCGGAAATGTTCGCCGATGGATTGATGACATTGGCGTCGCCGATGATGCAGTCGTGCCCGATGGTGCAGGTGAGATTGAACACGTTGAACGACCCGATGCGGATCGCCGTGGTGAACATGGTATTGCTGGTGATGATGTTGCCGATGCCCATGGTCACCCCGTGTTCATCGCCCGTCATCGTGGGATGCACGAGATTTGGGAAGGGCCACTCTTCCTTGTAGCGAGCGGAAAGTTTCGCGATCACATGTGGGTCGCCGGAGCCTATGGCCAGCGCCGAACCTTTCTTCAGTGTTGCGATGGCTCCCTCTGGAAGAACCGGATAGGTGATGCCCCCGATCACGGTTTCGTAGCCCCCGGACAGGTCAAAGAACCCACGCACGTTGAACTTGCCAGTGGCCCTGGCCAACCAGCACACTTCCTTGGCGAAACCGCCTGCACCGAGGATCCACAGGTCGGTCATGGCAATGGGTTTTGCTTCGGTTGAGCACTGCT
>CADECG010000105.1:0-6365 GCA_902825795.1 uncultured Bacteroidota bacterium | reverse complement strand
CGCATTGGAATACATCGGCTGATCGGTGGCAAGTTCCCAAGCGGGCCGGGCCTGAATGTGGGCGGTGTGGCAGGCCGACAGCAAAGCTTCACGTTCTTGCTTGTTGCGCATCAACACGGCGTTGAGCCAGTGGTTGCTGCGCGTGCCGGTGGGCTCTTGCACCATGGTCCATGGTGTACCAGCGAACAATGCGTTGTAGCGTTCGTGCAATTCCCGCTTCACCGCAATGTTGTGCGGCAGCTTGCGCATCTGGCTCCTGAGCAACGCCGCATTCAGGTTCGGCATGCGGTAGTTGTAGCCGGTGGCATCGTGACTGAAGGCCCACGGATGCGCCACCTTCGCCTGTGTTGTAAGATGCTTGGCGCGTTTGGCCGTGTCTTCATCACCGAACAATACGGCACCTCCTCCTCCGCAGGTGATGATCTTGTTGCCATTGAAGCTCAGCGTTGCCATCGGAGCGAACGTGCCCGTGTGCTTGCCGTTGCGTGTGGAGCCGAGCGATTCGGCCGCATCCTCCACAACGGCGATGTTCCATTCGACGCATAGTGCTACCAGCGCATCGATGTGCATGGGCAGGCCGAAACTGTGCATGGGCACGCACGCCCGCACGCGTTTGCCGCTTGAGTGAATGCACAGGCCCCCTTTCATTGTGCAGTGCTTCACCAGCCAAGTGCGCACGGCACCCGGCGAAAGTCCCAAGGTATCGGCATCGATATCAATGAATACGGGTGCCGCGCCGGTGTATGCAATGGCGTTGCAAGTTGCGATGAACGTGAACGGCTGCGTGATCACCAGATCGTTCGCACCACATTCGGCCAGCATGAGCGCGGTGTGCAGCGCGGCCGTCCCGTTCACCGTGGCTACCGCATACGCAGCACCCGTGAAGTCGACGAGATCCTGCTCGAAGGAGGTGATCTCAGCACCCACACTGCTCACATACGTGCTGCGCACGCAGGCTGCAACAGCCTCCTCATCCTCCTTGTCGAACCAAGGGGCATGCAGCGGTATGGGCCCCGTCGGTGCGCCGAAGATCCCGCGTATGCCGTGAATAATGTCGTCAAACATTGTACATCTCCCACTTGTAGCTGGCGCGATTGGCCGGTTGGCTGAACCAATCGATCGTCCGCATCAAACCTTGATCAAGGTTGTGCGAGGGGGCCCAGCCAGTGGCGGACTTCAGCTTTTCCGCGCTGCCCAGCAGCCGTTCAACCTCGCTGTTCGCCGGTCGCAGCCGTTCATCGCTCGCTACGAGGGTGGCTTGTTTCCCTGTGAGGGTCATCAGCTTCTTTGCCAGATCGCCCACACTGATCTCCTGCTGCGTGGCAATGTTCACTTCGGCGCCGATCAATGAAGGCTGTTGTGCGATCGCGATGAACGCTTGTGCCGTGTCTTCCACGAACACGAGATCGCGTGTCGGATGGACGGAGCCAAGCTTCACTTCCGTTGCACCGGCCAGCAGTTGCGTAAGGATCGTGGGGATCACCGCCCGCGCGCTTTGGCGCGGACCGTAGGTATTGAACGGCCGCACCACACTTACCGGTGTGCCGAAACTCAAGTGGAACGAAAGCGCCAAATAGTCGGCGCCGATCTTGGTGGCGCTATATGGCGATTGGCCTTGGCGCGGATGCTCCTCGGTGATAGGGACGGTCCGCGCAGTGCCGTAAACCTCGCTCGTGCTGGTCACCAGAACGCGCTGTACACCGGCATCCCGCGCCGCCTGCAGCACGTTCAGGGTTCCTTTCACATTCGTGTCCACATAATTGTCGGGCGAGTGATAGCTGTATGGGATCCCGATCAACGCGGCCAAGTGGAATACTTCATCGCGATCCTTCACCGCCACGCGCATGCCGTTGGGGTCGCGCACGTCGCCGGCCATCACCTCGATGTTCTTCTTCACATCCGGGGACAGACCATCGAGCCATCCCCAACTGTTGCCGCTGTTGTAGTGCACCAACGCGCGCACGCTTCGGCCACTGCGTACCAGCGCTTCCGTGAGGTGGCTGCCGATGAACCCACCTGCGCCGGTGATCAATGTTCGTTGTGCCATAGTGTTCGGGCGAATGTACCCTTGGGTGGATATGGATCCGGGTAGCGCGATGGTGTTTTGTTACCGGTTGCCGGTCAACGATCGGTCGGGGTCGGCTCCCAACGTATGGACGATGCCTTACGCTACCGGTTGTTCGACCGGAGTCCGCGCTATTGCAGGATCCGGCGCAAGCGATCCACCAATGGGGCCGGGGTGGCGGTGGTTCCTCGGAACTGCCGCGGTGCCCGCAAATGGTCGCGCAGTTCATCGAGTGTGAGGGCCATGTGCAATGAGCCATTGGCCAGTGCTTCGGCGAAGAGATCGGTGGCATTGCGATGAATGGCCACGGAGGGTACGCCCATGCTTACCGCCTCCAGCACAACGGATGAGTATTGTGTAATGTGGAGATCACATCCCTTCAGCACTGCCGCCAGGGGCACATCTGCCGCCGGAGAAACACGTGCATTCCCGCTGAGGTCCTCAGTGTTCAGCACTTCGGAAATAAGAGTTGGCAATTGCGGGTTGCCAGGATGGGTGCGCAATATCCACTGACAGGTGGTGCGCGTCTCCCGGATCGCATCGAGCACCGGGTAGGGCAATACATCCGGGAGGAAGGCGGTGTAGAGCACTCTTGTACGTCCATCCTTTTCCCAAACCGGTTGCGATGGGGAACCAATGGATCCTTCCATCCAGGGGTTGCCGAGCGCGAGGGCCTTCAGCGGTGTAGCCCCGGCCCATGATAGGATATTGTTCGCGCTGTCCTCGTCCCAACACCAAAAGGCCGATGGCATAATGCTGTACGCATCCGGTGGTAAGGCCGCCCACGGCCCGTAAGCCAGATGGCCTTTTCCCTGTATGCCGTGCTGAAGGTCGACGCATCGTATGCCCAGAACACGACATACGTGCTGCACCGCCAAACTTTCGGTGGCGTACCAACACACGATGAACACGCATTGTGGCCGCGACTCGCGCAGGAGTCGGGTATGCAGGTCGAGGTACAGGTCGAAGTCGTGCAGTTGGCTGGCCAAATGCGGCAGCGTTGGGGCATTGCCTACAGCCGATACCTCGCGCAGCAAGGCTTCCAACCCCATCACCGTCCGGGGGTCGGGCTTTGGCTTGCGGGCATGCAGCGCAGCACGCAATGCCAACGCGGGGCTCATATCATAACGCGGGCAACGGACCGATCTGTTCGCCGGCGGGCGCACACCATGCCGGTGTTCCACCACTGTACTGCGGAGACCGAGTTCTCCGGCCGCTCTGATCAGCGGGTCCGCATACCGCTCATGTGCAACCCCATCCCAAACTTCGGTGAACCTGTTTTCGGTGTAGAACAGCAGGTCGGTGCGTTCAACGTGGCGATGGAACGGAAGGAACGTGGATGCGCCGATCGCCAATTGTTTCCACTTTGATTCCGGATGGCGCCTGGCTTGATCCACCACTGCTGCTCCGGCAAGTTCATGCGCGATCAAGTGTTCGCCGATCTTCATTCGGAGCAACGGCCAAATGCGTACCCCTTTGTGGATCATCGCATTCACATCGTGCCGCCGTTCCAGATCGTTGAGGAACGCGACCACCTGCAAGCGGGTCATCACCGTTTTGGGCGCATCCGCTCCGGCACCCTCTCGCGCTGGTTCAGAGCGTCCAGCCATCATCCACCACGATATTCTGGCCGTTCACATATTCCGACGCATCGCTGAGCAGGAAGATCAGCGCACCGTTGATGTCCTTCGGGTCGAGCATTCCTTTGCTCGTAGCGCTGGCGTTGTACCGGTCAAGGAATTCCTGTGGCTGCCCATCGCGGATACCGCCCGGACTGATGGCGTTGCACCGGATCCGCATGCCGTGTCCGCGGTGATAGCTGGCGATGTACTTGGTGAGGTGCACTACGCCGGCCTTGATCACGGCGTATTCCACCGGCATGGTCATCTCCGTGCCAGCGTAGATGCCGAACCTCGGTGCAATGACACCATAGATGCTCGACATGTTCACGATGTTGCCGTGACCTTGCCGCTTGAAGAGTTCCAAGAAGCGCTGGCAAGCCAGGAAATAACCACCGGCATGCAGCCCTACGTTCTCCACGAGATCTTCGTAGGTGACCTCCTCGAAGCGGCGGCCGTAGTTGGCATTGCGCGGGTAAGCATTGTTCACCAACGCATCCACGCGCCCGAACCGAGCGACCGCAGCCTCCGCGCAACTGTCCAGCGACTCTTTGTTGGTGGTATCGACGGCTAACGGTAGCACGCGGTCCTGACCGAAAGCATCGTGAAGCGCGCGAAGCTTCTGCTGTGTGGCCGGTTTGTCCAGATCGGTGGCCACAAGGTTGGCACCTGCTTCCAACACGGCGTTGCAGAACGCGGTGCCCAAGCGCCCGGTTGCACCGGTGATCACAATGATCTTTCCTTCGAGTGGTCGGTTCATTTCACGATCTCCAATATGGCCCAATTCATCAACACCCCGCCCGATATCTGCAATCGCCCGCGATCGCTGTTCACCGTGAACGTACCCAATCCTTTGCCTTCATGCACAATGTCGACATTGGGGGTGAAGGGATGCACAAGGTGCTCGACGTTGAGGCCTTCCAGCCAGCTCGCCACGGTTCTCAAGCTGTAGGTGTTGTAGTGCACCGAATGCCCCAACGCCGTGCTTGGTCGGGTGTGGTCGAACAGTTCGGCGCGGATGTCCAGATCGTGCTGATGATTGAACAGCGAACTGGCGAAGATCCTTCCGCCGGGCTTGGTGATCCTGATCAGTTGTTGCACTGCTGCGCGCGGATCGGTGATCGCCAGAAGGGTTTGCCAGCAACACACCAGATCGAAGGAGTCGTCCGGTAGGCCCGCCAATGTGTTGATGTCCTCGGAAGCGTAGGTGAAGCCGCTGTCGCCGTTCAGCTTGCGCGCCAGTTCCAATGCGCCAGTATCCAGATCGCACAGTGTGAAATGGGCTGCCGGGTACAGTGCTTTCAAGTGGTGGCTCAAGGCACCGCCACCACATGCAATATCAGCTACCCGTTCAGGCTGAAGACCCCGTTCAATGAGCAGTGCTTCGAGCGCTTTCTGCTGCTCGGTCTTCACCGCGCTCTTGGTGTGGTAACTGAGGGTTTCTGCCGTATTGGCCTTCAGGAACTTGAGGTATTCCTCGTCTTTGCTCATATCAATTGTGCAGCGTGGGGGAGTGTGGGCGCCAGCGATCAGCCATCGATCTCCTTGTCGCGTTCGGTATTGAAGTTCTCGAAGTAGCGCCCTTGCACATGCGTGTTGATGCGGTGAAGTTCGTGCATCCGCACGTATTCAATAAGATCCTCATCGGGTATGTCGAGCACCCGTTCACCAAGCCGTTCGATGATCGTGCGGAAGAAGGAGGCATCCTCTTCATAATCCAGCGTGAACCGCATGGGACCGTCCGGTGCGTGGTCGCCGAGTTTGATGGTGCGGGTGCGCGGGGCCTTGAATACGCGGCCCCAGCCCGTTGCGTACTGATCACCGTGTGCCGCTTCCACGGAACGCTTCAGGTATGCTGTCGAGTAACCGCTCACGTTCATGCCCAACGGAAGTCCCGCTGTCGAAACGATGTCCACATCATCGGCGTTGGGCTGCGCATCGTACACGAGGCGCGCGGCATGGAACGAGCACAGCACATCGTCGCCATCGATGCTGATGATCCTATCAAGACCAAGCTCTTCGGCGCACTGCAACTGACGCAAGGGGATGTGCGCATCGCTGCCGTGGAATACTTCCACCGGAAGCTGGCCTAGTGCGGATGCGAACACGTCGTTACCCGCCGCAGTACTGGTGGCGATGATGATCTTGATGTTGCCACCGGCGATCTTTTGCTGGAACTCGTGTGCCATGCGCGCGCACAACCATGTGATCATGGGCTTGCCTCCGGCCAACAACAAATGCTTCGCAGGCAATCGTGCCGACCCCATGCGTGCGGTGATCAGCAGTCCGGTCATGCCGTCAACCATCGGCCCTGTTCCCATGATCGTTCAAGGGTGTAGAGCAGTTTCAAAACCCGATGATCGTTCTCCAAGGTGTTCACGTAATGCGAAGGCTCCGCAATACCGTTCAGGAACGCACGCATCTCCTCGATATACATGCCTTCGGTAATGCTCTTGTTGTACCCGGCCGCTGCCGCTGGCATTTCGTGCGTGATGGTTTCCCATTCCTGCCGGTCGTGGTGGAAGACGCGCACGAATTGATCGTCCCAATCCCACATGAGCTGTCGTTCACTGCCGTTGATCAGCAGGCGGCGTATGGGTTGGCGCGTAACGACATCGATGGTGAGCACCATGGAGAAGGTGCCGTGGTCGAGGATGGCATTGTAGGTATCGTCGATGAGC
>CADECG010000104.1 GCA_902825795.1 uncultured Bacteroidota bacterium | reverse complement strand
AGCGCGCGTACACGGTTGCGTATGGCCTACCGAAGTAGCGCACCAGGTCCGGCATGCTTGTACCTCTGCGGTAATGGTGGGCCAGCGAGGTTTCTTCCTCTTCCGTCCACGGAGTATCCGGCGGCAGGAATTTCACTGGAGGGCGTCGCGCCGGACTCTTGCTCGACTTTCTCTTCACCGTCCGTTTTGTTGCTCGCTGGCGTGCCTGCTGCGGTGACGAAGGCAATGTCTGATCCACCACGGCAATACCTGCAAAGCGCAGCACCTCTTCGATATCGGCTGCCTTGCACCCGTACTGCACTGCCAACGCTTCACTGGTCACGCCCTTCAGGTAGCTCCGCTTCATCGCATCGCATTGCTCACCGGTAAAGAAGGGCCGCTTCCAGATGGGTGCGCTGTTGGGCGAGGGTGGCGCAGGCGCCTCCACGAACTCTTGGATCTGTTTCAGCACGGCCGCATCCAACTCCACCACGTACCGACCTCGGCGCGCGCCATCGTGTACGGTTTCGGTGATGCGGAACACTGAGCCTTGCAGCCTGTCCAACAAGTAGGTCTTGTCGAAATGGTCGAAGACGTGGGATTGGAGGATGTTGTCCATGATTCTGGTTCCTCAATGATGTGATCCTTCGATACTACTGACCGTATTCCTCACACAGATCCCTGAACAGCACATACGCAGCCACCTCCCTCATGCTGAACACGCAATGCGGATGGAACATGTACCCGCCACCCGATGCTTCCGCCATTTCCCGCGCGGGACCGGCTAACGACAAGCTCCCATCCTTCTTGAACTGCGAGTAGGAATCCGGGTTGCCCATCTCCGATTTGCTCACGTACCGCACGCAGAAGCGTTTCTCCATGTCGTTGTAGAGGAAGTTGATGTCCACGAACAACGGTTCGCCACAGCCCTCGCAGGCGAACATATTCACGCGCTGCTCGAGCACCACATCCTTCATCTCCGGGTCCAGCATCACGTTCACCGTTTCCCAAACGGTTACCGTTTGCCGGGCGCGGCAGAGGTTGCACGTGAGTTCGAGGGGGCGGTGGATGGACATGGCTTCTGTTGGTGTTAACCCTTCATTCTTTGCATCAACTGCACAGCATCATCCGCGTACACCGCGATCTCGTCGGCGAACCGCTTCGATTCGGTTCCTAGCAGCGCACCGCTCTGCTTCACGCGGATGTACATCGCATGGGCCTTGTACATCAGAGACAACACCATCGTGTGTTCCGGCTGTGGCAGCTTGTGCGTATTGACCAGTTGCAAGACCGGCTCCACGATCAGCACGTGGTACTTTTCCGCGGTGAGCAAACCGGCGTCCTGTGCCTTATCCTGGATCTTCTTGATGTCCGGGACCAGCGGGTTGTCTACGGGCAACGTATCGAGCAGGGCTATCAGCGTGGCCCGCAGATCCTGGCAGAGATCATCGAAGGCAACGCTCTGCCTGTTGAAGTCTTCCATGATCGATAGCACTGCCCCCTCGCGCAATATTCGATGCTCTGTATTGGTGTCGATAAGTTCCATGAATTCCAGCCAAGCTTCCCGGCCCGTTTCGCGGCCTATCACCTGTCGGAATGCAACAAGGAGTGCGTGACGATCCAATCTATCGAGGGTCAGGTGTGACGGGTTAGTGCTCACCACGCGCATGTGCAATTGATAGGGATCCACTTCGTACTGCGCAGAGAGAGTTCGGTAGTCCTCTGCCGTAACAAGCCAGGCCTCATTGGCTTCTTTCAGGATCGCTACGACGTCCTCGAAAAGATCGCGGATCCGCTGTTCCGCCTTCTTTCTGGCCTTCCGCTGCTCCAACCGGAGGATCGCATACGCACCCAGAAAGCCGAGGAACGCGCCAAGCGCTGCACCTATGATGTCACCAAGCAAGACACCCATTGCAGCAATGAAGGTTGTGCAGGCTAACATTTTCACGAGCCGGTCAATTGCTCATCGTTCACCTGTTCACGCACGGTAACGGTCCAGCATGCACTACAGAGGTTGCAGGTGACTTCGAGTGCGCGATTGATGGTCATGGTCACGCTCGGACGCTCAGCCCTTCTTCCGCTTCGCACGCGTTGCTGTCACCTTCAGCAGCATGTACTCGGGCTTGGCCGCCGTGCCGTCGGCGGCCTGCTTGGTGGTGGCGCGCACGTAAGCGGTCACATGCGCGTTCCAGCGGAACCGCGGCACTTGCAAGCACGCCTCATCCGACAGCTCGCCTTTGTATTCGTTGTCGCCCACCACCAAGTGGAAGGATCGCGTGGCGGTATCGCCGCCCACCAATATCCCTTTCATCGGCGGAAGTTCCACCGCGTTGCCCGCAGCGGTGCGCAAACGCACGGCGCGTTCATGGGCTTGCTCCGGGGACATGCGCACACCGGAGCGTTGTGTATGAGTCCGGGCCGTAATGCGCGCACCATTGCTGGCGATAGTCTCCACCAGATCGCGGTAGTTACTGCGCACACGTGGATGCCTGCTCAGTAGGCGCTCCACGTCCTCCACAGCGCTGCTCGCATCCAGCAAGGTGGTAAGCCCTTTCAGCACTTCCTCTTGGTTGCTAATGGGAATACGGCCCAACTCATCGGCTTTCAACAAGCTGAAACGCAAACCATAGGATGAAGCGAAAGAAGGACCGACGTACAAGCAGTTCTCTTCCTTGGCATCCGGTGTTGTGTTCCGCACATCGGGCCGCTCCATGGCCGCTGCCAACGCGTTCACTAAGCCTTGCGCCTTGGCGATCATGGTGCTCAGGAAATCACCTTTCACCCGATGCCCGCGAACCGGCGCTCCATCCAGGGCAAGGGTGAGGTCGGCGTTGCGCAGCTCGGCGGTGATGCTCTCATCAAGTTCCTGTTCCAGGTCCTTCAAATGCGTGGCATCGGCGCGGGCTTGGAACCAGGCACCCTTGCCGTACTCGGCAGCCGGTTCCGATACCATCAGCGACTTGACGCTCGCCAATTGCTCCTCCACTTCCGATGTTGGGCGGTGGTATTTCGGCTTGTCAGAATTCATGGCGGAGTTGCGGACACAAGTTAGGATCACCCACGATCAATTCGGCGAAGCCCTTGCGGCCGCGGGCAGGGGCCACGGGACGGTCCGGGTCGGTGTAATCGCGGGCACTGGAGAACAGCGTGTACCACTTCTGCTGCCAGGCGATCACGTTGGCCGCCAATGCGTGGCTTGGCGAATACACCACCACCAAGTTCGTCTGGCACCCGAATTCCGCAATGGTAGCCATGCCACCGGCAAGCAAGTCGCCCACACGGTGCATGGCGTTCTCCGGCACATGCTGCAGCATCTTCTCTGTGCAGAAGTTCACCAAGTCAATGTCCTCGGGATCGGTTCTTGTGGCATCCACGAACGAACCGTTCACCCATTGCGTGGCGTGGAGGCCGAGCGCGAGCAACGCTTCTCTGTAGCGCTGGAATCCTTGGAACAAGGCAAGCCTCGAACTCGCACCGAACGGGGCGACCAGACGCTCGTGCAGGTCTTCCATGGAAGCAGGATGCACGCCATGTGGCAATAGACCTTGGTCACTGACTGCAGGGAGTGCCATCGTTCGGAATCGGGGGCCTGAAGCTCGCTAGCTACTTGGTGGGACCAGCCTGTGCAACATCATCTCATAAAGTGGATACAGAAGGCTGAACTCATGCACCACCGTATCCGCGATGTTCGTTGTTGAAAGCCGGGAATCACCAGCAGGTATCTCCATGCCAATGATGAAGTAGTACCTGGGGTTGGCCTCCAGGAGATAGTTCTTCAGTTCGTCAGCCGTGGCGAACTCGTTCACGCTGCGACCCAAATTGTTCAAGCTGATGTAGTAGTGCGCGGGCAATGCGCCCACTAAAGCGAACAAGCGCCGGGTCCATGCCGGGTCGTTGACCAAGTGCTCTCTGATATGGCGCCGATCATGCTCGCTGCCTTGGTCTTTGCCTATGCGCAACCAAACGCCGATGCTCGTCGCCAGCGCGACCACCTGCATGCGCATGAAATCCAGCGGCGTTTCCTCTTCGCCATAGTCTTTTATGGTCGCCTTGTCACGGCCATAGTGCAGCCAGATGCCATCGAGCTTTTCGGAAGTGTACTTACCGTGAACTGCGTGCGAAACAACATGCTCCCTTTTGTAATGTTCATGCAGGTCCCAGCCTTGTTGCTGAATCCGTTGCAGGAGCCAGCGGTCGTTCAACCGGTACAACTGGTTGCGCACGGCCATGCGCTCGGCGTTCGCCTCATCAGTCTCGATCCAGGGCTTGCGACCGGCGAACGCTTCGAAATGCACCCGCGTGAAGAACTGGCCTGTGAAATTGATCTTGCCCAGGTCCAGCCCTGGTTGACTTTCGTCAACCAGAAGCTCTTCAGCATCCGCTCTGTCTTCCCTTTGACGCGCCTTTCTCCGGGCGTAGAGCTTCTCATAGGTAGCCAGGAAGTCCTTGTCAACCTCCCTTCCCAGCTTGTACCAGGTTTCGATCGACTTCCTGAGACTTTCGCAGAGTTCCTGATCCTCGGTGCGAAGAGCTATTTCCGTGTTCTTTTCCAGACCGCCGAGCGTGCAATTGCCCGAGCCTACGTACGCGACGTACTTCTGATCCGATCGCAGCAAGTACACTTTCGGGTGGAAGGTCTTGCCTTTACGATGGACGTATCTGCCAGCGATCCGCCCTCCCTTTGCGTTCATGAGGTCGCGGAGCACTTGTGGCTCCGTAGGCAGGTTCAGACCTACTAACCAATGCTGTGAGGCATCGGCCTTGATGGCCTCTTGGAACAGCTTGAAGCCGTCTGCCGTGGCCATGGCCACCGCAACCCAGAGTTCATTGCAATCAGGTAGCTCCCGCCTGAGGTCGTCCGCCAGTTTCAGGCGTTGCCTTTCACCAGGCACCGCGCTACTCATGTGTTGCCACTTGATTGTTCGCTGCATTCACAGCACTGCCCACCACTATCCGGCAAACCACCTCCGAAAGCCCATCGCCCACGCACAAACAACTCGACTGAACCTGCCGAAGAGCAGCCCGCTGAAGCTCTAAAGTGCTCATTTCGTAGCGAAGACGTGAGGGTAATGCGACAACAGGTAGTTGCATAACGATTGAGCAATAGAATATTCCCCCCGCTTCAAGTGCAACAATGTAGTTGGCCCCTTGCTCAACAACTGCAGCATCTTCACCATGCCTCGATGGTCCGCGTGCAACTGGCGGTGGTGGTAATGCTGGAACTCTGCCCATCGCTCGGGAATGTGTCCGAACCAATCGAACAAGCGGCGGGAAGGAAGACCGTCGTACAGCCGTATGGCGTAACGGTACTCATTACGGCTAGTGAGTTGTGGCGGGTACATGTCGCAAACTATTCGTAAGCCTTCCAAATCGTCCGGAGGATCGAAAAGGTTCTTTACCCTGACACTGGCCACACCAATAATGCTCGTTTGGCCGATACTGAACACCACAGGCTCTTCGCCGAAGTCCTCGCCATATTTCGGCGGCACATATCGCTCATCATTCAGCAATGTGGAGAGGCCACCCGCCTCCAACAATTGCTTGAGATCCGCGCGCATATGCTCCTCTTTGCGCCGGGCCGCTTCGATCCGAGGTGCTAGGCTGGCACCCAGGTTTCGCATCCGGGCAGCACCCTCCACATCCCCAAGTTCTTCCAATTTGTTCCCTATTGCACCCACGCTCCGATATTCAATGACTGCCATAAAGTGAGCTTGGGCAGCCCTCCATCTCAGCAAGTGCTCGGCCTTTCGTTCGGGGATTTCGGGGGCATATAGGCGCTCAGCAGCTGCTAGGTTCAAATGGATGGACGGCTCTTTAAAATAGGGTCGATGCTCCCACTCAGCAATGATTGGATAAAACTGGACCCAAAGAGCATGCTCCACGGGATCTCGGACTTGGTTGCGAGCAGAGAGTTTGCGCACACCTGATGGCTTGTCCTTGCTTGGATCCATGAGTCTATTCATCTCATAGTTCTGACCCGAAATCAATCCTTCGCCACAACCGTATCATACAACCCATAATGCGTCAGTCCCGGATGGCTCTCAATACCAGTATATCGCAGCGACGCATCCTCATACCTCCGGAACGCGAACACCGCTTGGTTCATCTGCTCGGTGTTGAACACCTTGAGCTTCACAAGCAGGTGGAAGTCCTTTACTGTTAGACCTGTAACCGTTAGGAACAGGTCCGGTTCCAGCTTCGTGATCACATCTTGCAAAGTGTTCTCGCGGAAGTCCGTGAGGTACATGAACGCGGGGATGCGCGTGGCGAACTTGATCAGCTTCTCTTGGATCAGCTTGCGCTTGCTTTTGTACTCCCGCTCTTCTTCGGTGAGTTCCTTCTTCTCCTTGGGCGTCAGTTCACGCTCCTTGGCCCGGCCTTTTAGTTCCTTGACCTTGTCGCTCTTGTTGATGATCGTCTCGATGATGTTGTCGCCCAGCGCGCGCCAACCTTCGATGCGCTCCACGGCGGCCATCGCCTCAGGGTTGTCCAGGATGCGGCGCAACGTGTCGTTGTCCACGTTCACCAGCAGCGCGCTTTCCCACTTGCGGGCAAGTAGCGTGGCCGAGGTGCCCGCCATCGCGATGTCGAGGATGCCGCCCGCATCCACTTGTGTCATGTTCGCACCGTCGTAGGCCAGCACGGGCAGGAAGGATACAAGGTCCCTCACCGCGTTCTCGGGGTTCGGCTCGTTGGGCGACAGCCCGATGCCGTATTCGGAAAGCTGCCGCAGTGCGCGCGTGGGCGCGAAGTCGAACACGAAGCACACGGGCTTCAGGATCTCCTCTTCGTTCGGGTCGTCGCCGTTCGGGTTCTTGATGGACCACGGCGACTGCACGCGGAAAGCCGCTTGGAAATAGGTCTCCGGCGACTTCAGGTTGCGCAGCATCAGGATGGACGACCACTGCGAGACCGTGACACCGGTGGTGAGCTTGCCGCAGGAGAGCGTGATCGTCTTGCTCTCGAATCCGCTGCCGATGGCCTTGCGAACGGGTGGCAATGCATCAAGGCCGATCCCGGCCGAAGCACCCGCAGCCACCACCACCGTGTAGTCGTGCCAGAAGACGTTGTGCTTTTCGGCCAACAGGTTCGCCATGGCCTGGCAGGCCGCCACGTTGGGCAGGAACCAGAACGCGTGTTGCAGGTAGGGCAGCAGGCGCGTATCCGAATACGGGAACGGCGGCCGTGTGCCCGTCTTCAGGTGCTCCACCGCGCGTTGCGTGTATCCGCCACGGATGATCTCCAGCCACTTCTGCACATCGCTCTTGTGCTTGAACTGCGCCTTGGATCCTGTGCCCGATGCCTCGAAGAATGCGTTGAGGTCGAACTCGTCGAACTCACCAGCGCTCGCGATGGCCAGCAGCTCATCCGGCATCTGGTAGGTGAGCAGGCGCATCTGCGGCAGCGCGCCATAGGGGTTGCGTTTGCCGGGGTTCTTGGTCGGGAATTCCTCCTTCGCGCGCTGCTCGTCGGTGTATGTCCAGTTGAAGATCTGCTCCTCGATGAACTCGCCCGTGGCCAACGCCTTGAACGGCGTGCCGCTGAGGTAGAGGTAGGCCTTGGTGGTGATGGGCAGGAACTCGGTCTCCTTCGCCGAGAGTTCGCCGATGTCTTCGTTCACACCGCTCAACTCGCCACCGTACTCGAGCTTCGTTTCCTTCTTCGCAACGGCCTCCTCTTCACCCTCGAAAAGCTCCTTCGCCGTATCGCGCCATGCACCGAAGTGGTACTCATCGAAAATCACGAGGTCCCACTTCACTTTGTGGATCCACTCGTTCTTGGGCTTGATGTTACCCGCCGCATCGCGGCCGAGCAGATCCTGGAACGAACCGAAATAGACCACCGGTTTCTTCTTGTCCATCTTGGTCGGGTCGCCGCCGGTGTTCTTACTGAGGTATTGCCAGCCATCGAAGTCCTTGTGCCCTTCGAGGTCCGTTTGCCACGCATCCTCTACGGCGGGCTTGAAGGTGAGCACGAGCACGCGCTTGGCACCGATCCTCTTTGCCAGTTGATAGGTGGTGAAGGTCTTGCCGAAGCGCATCTTAGCGTTCCACAGGAAGCGCGGCACGGCGTTCATGTCTTCGGACCACCGCGAAATGAAGTAATCGTGTGTCCGCTTTACGGCTTCCATCTGCTCACGCCGCATTCCGAAGGTCTCGTCATGCGAGCCCGTGAACCGCTGACCGGTGCGCAACTCCGTGAGGACGGTCTTCACGTCCTTCAGCGTGCAGCGCATCCATTCCAACTCGGCCTTCTCGAATCCCTTCCGCGCCAAAGCATCACGCACCTCGTGATCGGTGAAGGTGCTGCCGTCCTCGCGCTCGGCTAACTCATCAAGTATGATCTTGAAATTCTTGATCGCGGCGGTCTTCAATTGCTCACCAACCCGCTTCTTCACATCGCGCGTGGTCTGGCCCACCTTCAGCAGGCCCTTGTGCCCATCGTCATCAATGGTGTAAGCATAGATGCGCAGCCGGGCTTCCGGCTTAGGCGCAAGGATCTCTTCGATGGATCTACTCGTCGCCATCACTCATGGGGCGGATGGTACTCTCAATGAATTCAGCCTCATCCTTCGTAAGGCCGTATTTCTTGTAGAGTTCGATGTCCGTCCACAAGCGATCCATGGCAAGATTCGGGACGAAGGCAAACCGCTCGCTATAGAGATGCTGAGTGTTAGTGCGCAACGAGACGAGGAAGCGTACAAACTTCGTCCTGAGATATGCGTCGAAGTTGGTGGCCTCGGCTTCTGTCTGGAATCGATTGGCGACCAAATAGGTCTCAGTGCATGCGGTACCAGGGGGAAGTACTCGGACGCCGATTAGCCCGTAGTAACGACCATCCTTATCGGGGCGTCCACCTGCGGGGACTGCTCCACCGACAATGACCTTCCACTGGTCAACCCACTCAACATTCCTTGGAACAGCACTGCGTTCGATGAATGCAGTCCCTCCGCTTTGGTAAATCACCACCGGGTCAGTCATACCGTCGCTGACAGGGGCGCCACGAAAATTCGTTCGAATGCTGAACGGCTGAATCGGCGCGACTCGACTTGCAAGGCTATCGAATTGCTGCCCAACAGGTGTCGCGAGCACCTTATGCAGAATCGGGATAGCCTCGTTCTGCCGGACGAGTATGTCGTACTCATCAAGGTATCGAGTCATCTTAGGCCCAGTGACTCCGCCTGTGATCGCGGTGAATTCGCACTCACCGTTCCATGACGAATCCCACAGGAAGTATGAAATGCCTCCTGCGATATCTACACCCGCAAACACCTCGCGCGATTCGGGAAAGTCTACAATCGCGTGGAGGCGACGGTCGGCTAGCATTTCTTGGCGGAATTCATCAAGCCCACGACCACCCGCAAACCACCGTGAGGGAATCACCATGACGACGAAGCGCGGGTCCAGAGCCTTTGCCGCGCTGACGAACTTCTGGTAGATCGGCATCGCAAAGCTCCCGATTGCGTCACCGCCACTCTGGCCAAGCTGGTACGGCGGGTTGCCGATGATCACGTCAAACTGCATGTTGTTTCCAAATATCTCGCTCAATCGCGCCGTCACATCGTCCGTGTGAATTAGCGCATAGGCGTGTGTTTCTAGTTCTGAACCACGATCGTAGTCTCTTGAATTCGCACCGCAGTACTTGCACTTGCCATCCTTCCAATCGTGCTCGATCCGCTCGAACCAGATGTTGCCCGCATCGTTGGCAAAGCTCTTGGCGATGGAGTGCTCACCGTTCGCGTGCTTGGTGCAGTACACGCTGCGCCGCGCCAGCATGGCCGTAAGTTGCGTGATGCCGATGCCGAACACCTGCTTGGCCAGGATGTGGTCCACGCGTTTCTCCAGGTCCGGGATCTGGGTCTTCAAACCCTCGGTGAGGCGGCGCGTGATCTCGCGCAGGAAGACCCCGCTCTTGGTACAGGGGTCCAGGAAGCGCACGGTATTGTCCGCCCAGATGTCCGCACCCTTGTGGTTAGCCGCCCAGGCTTCGGCCAGCGTATCCAGCATGCGGTTCGCGAACTCCGGGGGCGTGAACACCTCGTCGTTGCTAAGGTTCGCGATGCAGGTGAGCACATCCGGATTGCGACCGCGCAAGGCGAAACTGGCTTGCCCGCTCATAGCGTCTCGTTGGGCATGATGCTATCCGTGAAGGACGCGAGTTCGCTCACCGTGGCGGGTGGGTAATCCTTTACAGGGTCGAAGATCTCGTGCTTGCCCAAGTGTCCGAAGAGCGAACCCTCCTGGCTCAAACCGGACATCTGTGCGAGCGCGTCGAAGCGGAAGTCACGCCGCTGGAACTTGCCCTTGCCGAGGTAACCCCACTCGGCGAAGGTCATCGGCTGATCGAGGTTGGTGCGCATCGTCAAGGCATCGCCATGCACGAGGTTCTGCGAAAGCACATAGAACGCCGCGCGGTACAGGTCGTCCTCTTCCTCCAGATTCAAGTACTCGCTGAACACTTCCAGCATGTTCGCGCGGCACTCGGCCATGTTGTCCTCCAAGAGTTCGATGCCATAGCAGCACATCACCCCAAGTAGCGCGAAGTGCCGCTTCTCGAACTCGCTCTTCCCGTACTTCAACTCCACCGCCGCCATCTTGCGCTGCAGGATGCGGACGAGGAAGTTCCCGTCGCCGCACGCCGGTTCCAGGAAGCGGGAATCGATGCGCTCGGTCTCGCTCTTCACGAGGTCCAGCATAGCCTCCACCATCCACGCGGGGGTGAATACTTCGCCGTGGTCGGCTACGCGTTGTTTGGATCTGATGAGGGACATTCGGGATACAAGGTATCGGCTAAACCGGGAGCTACCCGAACAAGTCGAACTGTTCACTTGGCCAAGGACAGTCATCCAATGCACTAGGGTTGTACCGGGTGATGGCGTAAAGCATCGCCGGACCCCGCTTGTCGTTCAAAGTGAACAACGCATACAGGCGGTTCGAGTACATCTTGCCGGAATGTTCCGGCAACTGATGCTCCTTCACCCAGTGTTGCACACCAAACCTTTCCAGCATGCCGAACACATCAGGTCCGGTCGGTACTGTTCCGGTCCTGATCGGCTCATGTCGCAAATTCGCCCAAGAATTGCCTTCCGTCGGATGCACAAGCAGTTCGACCGGCGCACGATGGTAGAACGCGTCCTTGAAGCGGACTTTGTCCACCAACATGCACAGCGGCTCCCATGGTCTAGGCCATATCAGTTCGAGGTCCATAATCGTTTCCGAGCGAACCTCTCTTCTCCCAGAATCCCATTCGTAATAGGTGATTAGCCCATTCGTTCCGTCCTCAAGTACGATGCTGAAATCCTGCGCGATCCCATCTTCCGGTGTCTTGTAGGCCGTCGGGACATTGAATGCGCGGCGCACCGTAAGGGGCTCGATGCTCAGAAACCCGGGCAGCATGTCGATTTCATTAATCTTAGTCCTGCGCCGTGGTCGGCTACACGCTTTTTTGACTTGATCAAGCTCATGTGGGTTGGCTCAGTACAGGCATGCAATTCGATCGGCGTCGGTGTCGTCGACAATGAGGTGGTCAGAGGCTGAGCCGGGGGTGGTCATAGTGGCTCAAAATACCCGCCCCGTGCATACGAGGCCGGTGCAGTCGTGCAAAACGGTACGAGCAACGTGCCGCCGCCGTGTTCGCGCGCTGCTGGACGGATGTCTACCGTTCATCTTGCTGTAGTGTCCCGCCCTGCCGGTGGTGGTGGTGGAGGGTGGAAGATGGTTTCATCGAAGCGGATGTTCCGATCCTCGGTGGTCACATCGGCAGCGGTGCCGGTGAAGACCTGCTCGGCGGCAGTAATGATGTGGCTCAGGTTATGCTTGACCACGTCCGGGTCAATGGCCAGCAGGTTCAACGAGGTCATCAGGATCACGCCGCTCTTTTTGAACCAGTCCACGACCGTGCGCACCTTCTTTTTCCGGAGCTTGATCTTATTGCGCGACTTCCGTGATCCCGTCCACACCTCCCCTTCCTCGATCACCAGTTCGTAGTAGCTCGCCAGCAATGGGTTCGCTGTTTCGAATGCGGTGGTGACATACTCCCTGAACGCGGCAGCGATCCGTTCGCCACTGTTGGCGCCAGCGCCAATGACCAGCGTGAATGAGCCCAAGTCGAGCTCATCGCGCAAGGGTATGCTTCGGCGGGTGGCGAGGGTGGCTTGCACGGTCAACTCTTTTCGGCAGTACTGGGCGCATTGCGTTCCGCCTGTGCGCCGTGTTCCACGTGAATGCGCTGTTCGGGGTATTTGGGTCCGTCGCTCTTGTTCCACCAGGGGCAATGCTCCTGCAGGCACGCGATGTCGGGTGCGTCCGTGGTGGCGTCGGCCATGGCCTGCACAAAGGGCAGGTAGCCGCAGGCGGCTGCGAAGTCCTTGAGGCAGGGGCGCTGCAGGGTACGGTGTACCCAGTAGGTCCACGGCCCCAGATCGTCCTTGTGGATGAGGCCCATTTGCCAGCTCATGTACACGCTGCGCAGGTGCTCGAAGCAGCGGTCGGTAGCGCGGCGGGTGTTCATCTGCTCGGCATCGAACACCAGGTTGGTGGTGCGCAGGTGGTGGTCCTGCGGCGACTCATAATCGAAGATGATCTCGAAGGCGTCGCGGTTCTTGTCGTAGTCGGCCAGCAGGCGCAGCACCTCGTTGCGGCGCTTTTCCATGTTGCCGAGGAAGGTCTCGCGGCGCTTGGTGTGCAGCGCTATGCCGCCTTGCACCAAGGCGAAGGCGCCCGATGCCGCAGCAACGAGGACGCTGATGTCTTTGAGGGGTTCGTTGAACATGGGGGGGAATTCGGATAGGCGGTGTTGAGGCCTTCAGCCGAGGAGCGCGTGCTCTGTTTTTGCTCAGGGCAGTTGCGCCACCCAGGCTTGGCGGATGCCGTTGTGGTGACTATCGCCGATGATGTACCGCTCTTGCATGGAAATGCGCTTGGCTTGGTGTTGCCAATCCGCGCCGACCTCCTTTGCCAAGCCGGCTGCTTGCAGCATGTTCATCACATCCTGCGGCGGGCCGAAGGGACCCCATGTATTGTCGGGGTTGCGCTTGCGTTCCCACAGCACGGCGCGTTGGGTGAATTCGAACGTCGTTTCATTGAAGGTTCCGCTGGAACCGACGATGATGCTGCCCATGGCATCGGTGCCCAAGGCGGTGGAATTGGTGAAGTCTTGCAACAGGCCCAGATC
>CADECG010000103.1:6222-13400 GCA_902825795.1 uncultured Bacteroidota bacterium | reverse complement strand
TGGCCGGTGTCAAGATCGGCTTCATCGGCTACAACGATCCGCTCACGCCGAAACGACAATCTCCGGCGTACAGCTATGGCATCCAGTTCACCAAGCCCGAGCTGAACGTGGCGAAGTACATCCGCATCCTGCGCGACTACGAGCAATGCGCGATGGTATTCCTCGTCACGCACATGGGCCTCGCACAGCAAGTGGACCTGGCGAACAAACCGGAAGTGGAAGGCGCTGATCTGATCCTCGGAGCAGATACGCATGAGCGCGTGCGGAAGCCCATTGACGGCAAGTACAGCAAGGTGACCGAACCTGGTGCCTTCGGCTCGTTCGTAGCGCGATTGGATGTAGTGGTGGAAGACGGCAAGGTGAAGGACAGTCACTACGAACTGCTCGATGTGGACCCGGAGAAATACCCGGCGGACCTAGGCATGCTTCAACTCGTTGACGAAGTGAGCGCGCCGTACAAGGGGCAACTGAGCAAAGTGGTGGGCAGCACGAAGAACACGCTGGTGCGCTACTACGTGATCGAGAATCCGATGGACAATTTGATCACAGACGCCATCATGTGGAAACTGAAACCGGAGGTCGCTATCAGCAACGGCTTCCGTTTCTGTCCGCCCATTGTGGCCGATGGCAAAACGCCCACGCCGATCACCAACGACAACATCTGGAGCATGATCCCGGTGGACAGCGAAGCGAAGTACGGCGAAGCGACCGGTCAGCAGCTGTGGGACTGGCTGGAGAAGGAGTTGCACAACGTCTTCGCGAAGGATCCCGCCAAACGATTCGGTGGTTGGGTGGTGCGGTTCAAAGGCATGACAGCCAACTTCACCATGAACAACGACCTCGGCAAGCGCGTGAACTGGATCAAGATCGGCAAGAAGCCCATCGACCTGAAGCGCAGCTACCTCATCGCGGCCTGCGAGCGCGAAGGCGACCCGAACGATACGCTCTGTCGCTTGGAGAAAGTCTCAAACCCACGCCGCGCCAACGCCACCATGCACAACATCCTGCGCGAGTATTTCGGGGCGTTTTCTCCCGTGGCACCGAAGGTCGAAGGCCGGATCACCGCTACTGATGCGCCACAGACCTTGTTGAGCCAACTCGAAGGCTACGACTACGAATTCCGCTGAGTTGTGTGAGACAGGTCACAGACCGCTCAACGCTGCCACCGGACCTTTGCTCTATGAAGAAGCTCCTCTTCCTCCTCGCCATCTTCCTCGGCAGCGCAACGTTCGCCCAACAGACCGAGCGCCAGCACCGCATCGTCATGCAGCTCACCAGTGGCGATACGCTGGTACACAAGAACCTGATGAAGCAGTTCAAGAACATGAAGGAGGCTGCGCCCACCATGCAGATCGAAGTGGTGTGCCACGGTCCCGGCATGGACATGCTCATGAGCGACCGCAGCATTGTGCAAGCGAAGCTGAAGGAGTTCGCCGCGCAGGGCATCGTGTTCTTGGCCTGCGACAACACCATCCGTGAGCGCAACCTCGATCCGGCCAAGGTGCTGCCCGAAGCGGGCCATGTGAAAGCTGGGATCATCCACATCGTGGAGCGGCAGGAGGACGGCTGGAGCTACATCAAAGCGGGTTTCTGATCCATGCAGTACGCGGTGATGAACCGATCGCACAGCGGTCGGTGGGGCTTGGCTTTTGTCCTGTCGGTCTTGTTACCGTTCCTCGCGAGCGCCCAGCACAGCGAGCAGGACATCCCCAGCAACGACAGCTTGCGTGGCTCGAGCCATTTGTACGACATCATGAAACGCGGTGAGCTGGATGGCCGCTTCCGGCTGTACAACATGATGACGATCAACGACGGTGGACCGGCCGATTACCACGCCGTAGCATTCGGCGGCACGCTCGGTTTCACTTCGCAACGCTGGCATGGCACGCGGTTCAAGCTCAGCGGTGGCTACACCTTCGACCTAGCGACCAGTGACCTGACGGAGCTTGACCCTGTGACCGGCTCTGCCAACCGCTACGAGATCGGATTGTACGATGTGAACGACCCACGCCATACCAACGACCTGGCCTACCTACACGAGTTCCAGTTGGACTGGTTGTCGCGCAACGAGCGGACACAGTTGGTGCTGGGAAAACAAGAGCTGAACACACCCTTCCTCAACCCGCAGGATGGGCGCATGCACCCGAGCTTGTTCGAGGGTATCTGGGCGCAGCACCGCACAACGCACGGTACAGCGCTGCAAGGCGGATGGATCTACCGCGTGGCGCCACGCGGCGCCAGCCAATGGTACGCGGTGGACGAGAGCATGTCGGTGTTCCCAGCCGGGCGGAATGTGTACGGCGAAGGCGCAGAACATGGCGAGCACGTGGAGAGCGCGGGCCTATTCGCTGCGAGCATCAAGCAGAAGGTGCATCGCTCCGTGTCGATCACCGCTTGGAACGTTCACACCGAAAACGTCTTCAATAGCGCATTGCTGCAACTCGATGCTGGCAGCAAGGAAGCCCGGTGGAGTGCTTCGGCCATGGCGATCCGACAGGACGCCTCGCAGTATCGAGGCGCAGCGAACGACTCGCTCCTCTACATGCCACCCAGCGAAGGATCGTGGGCGTTCAGCGGTCGCTTGCGCAACGTGCTCGGCAAGTTCCGCTGGCAGCTGAACTACACGCGCATCACCGCACATGGCCGTTACCTGATGCCGCGCGAATGGGGCCGCGATCCGTTCTTCACCTTCCTGCCGCGCGAGCGCAACGAAGGCGCTGGTGATATACACGCGGCTTCGCTGAACCTGATCTGGAAAGCGGACAACGGCTGGCGGATCCAAGTGAACGGCGGCCTGTACCGGATGCCCGAGCTCACCGATGCGCGGCTGAACAAATACGCGATGCCGTCCTACACGCAGTTCGATGTGAACGCGCAGTATCAGTTCAAGAACGGATGGAAAGGATTGGCCGTGCAGGTGCTCATAGTAGCGAAGCTGCCGCTAGGGAATGCATCGTTGACCGAGAGGCAGTCCATCAACAAGGTGAATATGCTGCACGGTGACCTCATCATCAACTACGTGTTCTGAATTGCGCTCGCTGTGTGATGTCCATCACCAACGGCGCCTGACGAACGCCGGACCTTTGTACCGCGAAAGGAAAACACCATAGACCATGTTCAAGACATTGTTCGGTATCGGCGGGCCCAAGGTGGACCTCCGCGAGAAGATCGCCCAAGGCGCCACCATCGTTGACGTACGCACACCGGACGAATTCCGGAGCGGCCACGTGGCAGGGTCCATCAACATCCCGTTGGACCGCATCCAGGACGAGTTGAAGAAGCTCGACAAGAGCAAACCGGTGATCACCTGCTGCCGCAGCGGTGCGCGCAGTGGCATGGCTGCTGACACCTTGAAGCGCCATGGGTTCGACGTGTACAACGGCGGACCGTGGACCTCAGTGAAGAACCTCAAGTAACAACACCGATCGTTCGAGGGCCGCGCCTTCGGCGCGGCCCTCGTCGTTATCCGTCCCTATCACCATGTTCAACCTCACCTCCACTCCCACCCGGCTGCTCGCCCTATCGCTCTTGTTGATGGGTTGCGTGGTACCGCAGCAAAGCAGCACCAGCGTCGATGCTTCCACCTTCGCCGATCGCCTGTCGAAGGGCAACATGCAGCTGGTGGATGTGCGCACCGCCGCCGAATACGCAGAGGGCCACATTGCCGGTGCGTTGAACTTCGACTGGACTAATGGTCAGTTGGAGCAACGTGCCGCTGAACTGGACAAGTCGAAGCCTGTGCTCCTCTACTGCGCCAGCGGGCGAAGGAGCGCCGCCGCGCGCGAATACCTGAAAGAAGAAGGCTTCACCGATGTGGTGGATCTGGCAGGTGGCTTGGCAACGTGGATGGATGCGGACATGCCGGTGGAGCACTGATCGCGGCATAGCTTTCGTGCATGACGGAAGTCCCGACCCGCCTCGGCCTGCGCGCCAACTGGAAACAGTTCTCCCTGCTCGTCCTCGTCAACGCCTTCGTGGGCGCAATGGTGGGCATCGAACGAACGGTACTGCCCATGCTCGCGGAAGCGGACTTCGGTATCGCCTCGCGCACGGCCGCGCTTTCCTTCATCGTGGCGTTCGGGATCAGCAAAGCGCTGTCGAACTACTTCGTGGGAAGGCTGGCCGGGCGCTACGGTCGCAAGTCGATGTTGGTGACGGGTTGGTTATTGGCGCTTCCGGTGCCGTTCATGTTGATCTACGCCAATGCATGGTCATGGGTCGTAGCCGCCAACATCCTGCTGGGCATCCACCAAGGATTCGCGTGGAGCAGTACCGTAGTGATGAAGATGGACCTCGTGGGCGACAAGGACCGAGGTCTCGCCATGGGGCTGAACGAATTCGCAGGCTATCTGGCTGTCGCGGCCATGGCCTTCCTTACGGGACTGCTCGCCGCTGAATACGGTCCACGCCCTGTGCCGTTCGAAGTGGGCATCGTTGTCGCAGTGATCGGCTTGTTGTTGACCGTTCTCTGGGTGAAGGACACCGGCCATCACGTGAGCGCTGAGTCGGCGAAGAGCGTGGTGCCATTGTTGGAAAAGCCCTTCCTCGATACGACCGTTCGGCATCGAGTACTGGGAAGCGTGACGCAAGCGGGCTTGGCGAACAACCTCAACGACGGCATGCTGTGGGGCTTGCTTCCGGTGCTACTGGCCGATCAAGGCTTTGGTGCGGCCAGCATCGGTGCAATAGCGGCGGTATATCCAGCGGTGTGGGGACTTGGGCAGCTCGCCACCGGCAAGCTCGCCGACCACGTGGACCGGAAACTGTTGCTGGTGTTGGGCATGGTGCTGCAAGGGATCGCCATTCTCTTCCTGCCGTATGTGGACACACAAAGTGCATACATCGCGTTGAGCGCAACGCTCGGCTTGGGTACTGCGTTGGTCTACCCCACGTTCCTCGCCGTGATCGCTGCGCACACGCACCCGACCCAACGGGCCGAGAGTCTCGGCATCTTCCGCCTATGGCGCGATCTGGGTTATGCCATCGGAGCGCTGCTCACCGGCCTCATCGCCGATCGCTTCGGCATCACGGCATCGATACTGGCCATTGGTATGATCACCGTGATCTCCGGCTTGGTCGTTTGGCTGCGCATGCCCGCCGAGCGCAAGTGCTTGGAGCAGGATGACCTTAAGGGTTGGACCGGTCGCCGCGATGTGCGTGTGGTGGATGTGCGGTCGCCGGAGGAGTACGCGAGCGGCCACCTGCCACAGGCCATCAATATCCCTATCGAGCGGCTCGCGGAACAAGCCCGCGCCTGGTCGAAGCGCCAGCGCATCGTTACCGTGTGTGCCAAAGGCGGAGGACGGAGCGCCCAGGCCGCGCAGCTCCTTCGTGATGTGGGGTTCGGCAGAACGTGGTGGCTGTGCGGAGGTACGCTGGGTTGGAGTTGAAGGTGGCCGTCCCACGCCAGCATGCAACAACCCGGAGCCGGAATTCGTTGACAGGGGCCGTCGCCTACATTTGAAGCCGTGCGCAGCCTGTTGTTCATCATCACCCTCCTGTCCTATGGCTTCAGTGCCACGGAAATGCACGAGTGGGCGCGCGTACCGCAGGTGGTCCTTCACCTGTTGGAGCACCACAGTGATCTTGGACATCACGACGAGGAAGGCACGCATCATGATCACCATACCGACCACGATACCGATCACGACCACATGCCCTTCGATGAGGACTGCCACGGCGAGTTCTGCGCGTGCAGTGGCTTGATCGCGTTGTCCCACGACAACCGTTCGCTGTTGATCTCCCTCGTTCCGCTCACGACCACCTTGGGCGTGGCCGAACTCCCCATCGCGTCAGGTGCCTTCACCGGCGGCGTGTGGAACCCACCGAAGTCCTGCTGAGCGGCCATTGCGCCGTTTGAAGACGTGTGCGCTTTGAAGCGCCACGCTGCTGCGCATTGGCGTGGCTGACTTCGTTCCACATTGCTTTCAATACATCCGATGAAGAAGTACTTCCTTCCGTTCACTGTTGTTGCCTTGTTCGCCGCTTGCGGCGCACCCGAGGCGCACGACAACGACGCCGCCGACGGCGCCCACGATCACGGCGAAGCCGCGCCGCTCACGTTCACCGTCTACACCGACAGCACCGAGCTCTTCGTGGAGTTCGCACCGCTGGTCGTTGGGCACGAGACCAGGTTCGCTGCACACTTCACGCGCATGGGCAGGTTGTTCCGTCCTGTGGTAGAAGGCACCGCGACGGTAACGCTCCAAGGCACTGGCACTGGAAGTACCGCAACCGCCGATGCGCCATCGAGCCCGGGCATCTTCCCTCTTGCACTGAAGCCCGCTAAGGCAGGCACGTGCAAGCTGGTCTTCACCGTGCGCACCGGGACCTTCACCGACACGCTCATCATCGATGGCCTCTCGGTGTATGCCGATGCACATGACGCGGCACATGCTGAGGCTGTGGTACCGGCTGGCGACATCGCCTTTTCGAAGGAACAAGCATGGAAGATCCCCTTCGCTACGGAACAACTGGAACGCGGTGCCTTCGCCAGCTCGGTGCGCGTGGGCGCGGAGGTGGAGCCTGCTGTAAGCGGTGAGCAAGTGCTCGCGGCGCGCAGTGCGGGCGTGGTACACCTGCTCGGGAACGCTCCCTTGGAAGGCATGCCGGTGAAGACAGGGCAAGCGCTCTTCACGCTGAGCAGTCAAGGTGTTGGCGAAGGGAATGTCGGTGCATTGATCCAGCAGGCGCGCAACGACCGCGATCGTGCGAAGGCCGATCTGGAACGCATCGAAGCACTGTACAAGGACAAGCTCGCGACCCAACAGGAAGTGCTGCGGGCGCGCAACGACTTCGCCAATGCGGAAGCGATGTTGAACCAGACGGCCAGCGCACAGAGCATCACATCCAACATGGACGGCTACGTGCGCTCACTGCATGTGCGCGAGGGCCAGTTCGTGCAAGCGGGTACCGTGCTCGCCACGGTGGCGCGCAATACGCGCTTGAGCATCCATGCCGATGTGCCGGTACAGGCCTTCGCCCGTTTGCGCGGTGTGCAGGGCGCGCGCATCAAGGCGCAGGACGGAAGCGTGCGTACGCTGGAGCAACTGAACGGCACCGTACTGAGCGTGGGACAGGGCGCCGACGGGCTCTACGTTCCCGTTCGTCTGGAAGTGGATGGCACACAAGGCCTGCTCCCCGGTTCGGTGGTGGAAGTCTGGCTGCTGTCACCAACA
>CADECG010000103.1:3430-6212 GCA_902825795.1 uncultured Bacteroidota bacterium | reverse complement strand
CGCAGGAGAGACGATGGACAAACGGACCATCACGCTCGGTGCCAACGATGGCTTGCGCGCGGAGGTCCGCGAGGGACTTGCACCCGGTGAACGCGTGGTGAGCATCGGGGCGATGGATGTGAAACTGGCCACGGCTGGCGGGGCACTGCCTGCGCACGGGCACGAACACTAAGCCCTTCACCACAGAGGCACAGAGAGCACAGAGGTACCTGAGCAGTAATGCACTTGCATTTCTCCGTGTCCTCCGTGCCTCTGTGGTGAACAAACACAAAGAACAGATCATGCTCAACGCGATCATCAAGTTCGCCCTGCACCAACGACCGTTCGTGCTGGCCATGGCTTTGTTGCTGCTCATCTGGGGCGGTATCACGGCCAGCAATATGGATGTGGACGTCTTCCCCGATCTCACCGCACCCACCGTGGTGGTGATGACCGAGAGCCATGGCATGGCACCGGAGGAAGTGGAACGCCTCGTGACCTTCCCCATCGAGAGCGCCGTGAACGGCGCCGCCGGTGTGCGCCGTGTGCGCAGCAGCAGTGCCACGGGCTTCAGTATCGTGTGGGTGGAGTTCGAGTGGGGCACCGAGATCCCGCTCGCACGGCAGACCGTGACCGAAAAGCTCGGCACCATCACGGCGCTTTTGCCCTCCGGTGTGAGCGAACCGATCCTCGCACCGCAGAGCAGCATCATGGGCGAGATCATGCTGGTGGCCTTGACGGGCGACAGCGTGGGCCGCATGGAACTGCGTACGCTGGCGGAGTGGAACCTGCGTCCGCGCTTGCAGAGCGTGCCGGGCGTGGCCAATGTGATCGTGATCGGCGGCCTCAACAAACAGTACATCGTGCAGGCCGATCCGCTGCGTATGCAGCGCTTCCACATCTCGTTGAAGGAATTGCAAGAGGCTTGTGCAGGCAGCAACGAGAATGCCGCTGGCGGCACCATTGTCGGCAACGGACAGGAGTACATCGTGCGCGGTACAGCGCGTACCGCCGATCCCGATGAACTGGGCGATGTGGTGGTCGCCAACCGCGATGGTCGACCGGTGCGCATTGCGGATGTGGCCGAAGTGGTGATCGGCAACAGCGACCGTATCGGCGATGCCGCGCTGCGCACCAAGCCCGCAGTGGTCATCACCATCAGCAAGCAGCCCAGCACCAACACGCTGGAACTGACCAAACGCCTGGATACCGTGCTGGAGGACCTGCGCGCCGGATTGCCCAAGGGCGTCGAACTGCACACCGGCATCTTTCGCCAAAGCGACTTCATCGAGAGCAGTATCCACAACGTTCAACGCTCGCTGTTGGAGGGCAGCATCTTCGTCGTCATCGTGCTGCTCGTGTTCCTCATGAACATCCGCAGCACCCTCATTTCGCTGCTGGCGATCCCGCTCGCGCTGCTGGTGTCCATCCTCGCGTTGCGCTGGCTGGGCTTCACCATCAACACCATGAGCCTAGGCGGCATGGCCATCGCCATCGGTGCATTGGTGGACGATGCCATCATCGACGTGGACAATGTGCTGAAGCGCTTGCGCGAGAACGTGAAGTTGCCCGTGGCGGAACGTCGTCCGTCGCTCACGGTGATCTACGATGCCAGTACCGAGATCCGCGCGAGCATTCTCAACGCCACGCTCATCATCATCGCCGCGTTCGTGCCGTTGTTCTTCCTCAGCGGCATGGAGGGGCGCATGCTCACACCGCTGGGTGTCTCGTTCATCGTGGCGCTGTTCGCCTCGCTGATCGTGGCTGTTACGGTGACGCCCGTGCTGTGCAGTTTGCTTCTCACCGACGAGAAGCAGTTGCTGAAGCAGAGCGAAGGCAGTTGGCTGGTGCGCAAGTTGAAAGCGTGGTACGGCGCCGCGCTCGCGCGCATGATGCACATGCGGAAGTCGATGGTGATCGGCGCCGTTGTGCTCTTCATCGGCAGCATGGCACTCATGGCCACGCTTGGTCGCAGTTTCTTGCCGGAGTTCAACGAAGGTTCATTGGTGGTGGGCGTGGTGAGCCTGCCGGGAATCAGCCTCGACCAGAGCAATACGATCGGCGCACGAATGGAGGAAGCACTGCTCACCATTCCCGAAGTACAAGGCACCACCCGCAGGACAGGTCGCGCCGAGCGCGATGAGCATGCCCAGAGCGTGAACAGCAGCGAGGTGGAAGTGCCGTTCACGTTGGGTGAGCGCGGTCGCGAAGGCTTCATGGCGGAGGTGCGCGGGAAACTCGCGGGCGTCAGCGGGGCCAACATCACCATCGGTCAGCCCATCGGCCACCGCATCGATCACATGCTCAGCGGCACGCGGGCCAACATCGCCATCAAGCTCTTCGGTCCCGATCTCGGCGACCTCTTCGCGCAGGGCAACCGCATCAAGGACGCCATCGCCAGCACACCGGGACTGGTCGACTTGACGGTGGAGCAACAAGTGGATATCCCACAAGTGCGCATCGACGCACGGCGCGGCATGCTCGCACGCTACGGCATACCGACGGGCGACTTCACCGACTTCGTGGATGTGGCCGTGGCGGGTGAGAAAGTCGGCGAAGTGTTCGAGGGCGAACGACGCTTCGACCTCGTGCTGCGCTTCAAGCCGGAGGACCGATCAAGTATCGATGCCCTGCGCATGTTGCCCATCAGCGCACCCAACGGCAGTGTGCCACTGGCGGCCGTGGCCGATGTGCGCAGCGCCAGCGGGCCCAGCACCATCAACCGCGAGAACGTGCAACGCCGCATCGTCATCAGTGCCAACGTCGCGGGCCGCGACCTGCGTGGCGTGGTGAACGAGATCCA
>CADECG010000103.1:0-3330 GCA_902825795.1 uncultured Bacteroidota bacterium | reverse complement strand
GTGAGCCATTACGGACAACTGGAGCGCGAAGGCGAACCGCTCGATAGAGCAGTGCTGCTCGGCTCGGTGGACCGGCTTGCCCCTATCCTCATGACCGCGCTGACGGCGGCGCTGGCGCTCATCCCCTTGGCGCTCGCAAGCGAAGAACCGGGCAACGAGATCCAAAGCCCCATGGCCAAGGTGATCCTCGGCGGACTGCTCAGCAGCACCCTTCTCAACATGTTCATCATCCCCGCCGTGTACACCATGGTGCGGCGCAATTCTTCCAAGCGATGAAAGCCCTACTGATCCCGATCGCACTGCTCTTCGCCACTGCATCGATCGCCCAGCAAAGCACCGTTGACCAAGTGCTGCAACAAGTGCTGGCCAACAACAAACGCGTAAGCGCGCATGCGGCCGAAGTGGAAGCGTTGCGCTTGCAGGAACGCACCGGCCTTTCGCTGCCCGACCCTTCCGTGGACTTCGACTACATGAACGGAACTCCGGCAACGGCAGGACAGCAAACCGACCTCACGGTCACACAACCCTTCGACTTCCCCACCGCCTATGGCGCGCGCAGGAAAGTCGCGGAGCTGCGCACGACGCAGCACGAACAAGAAGCCATTGCCGCGCGGCGCGACGTGCTGCTCGATGCACAACGCACCTGCATCGCCTTGGTCCACGCCAACAAGCGCGCGCTGCTGCTCGCCGATCGCCACGCCGCCGCCGTGCGCTACCGCGACGGCATGCGCCAGCGCTTCGCACGCGAGGCCGCGACCATCCTCGATCGCAACAAAGCGGAACTGCTGGAAGCCGGCATCGCGGCCGATGTGCAAGCAGCGGAGATGGAGCGGCTGGCACTGCTACAACACCTGGCCGAACTGAACGGCGGCAACACCATCGCATTCGCCGACACGGTCTATCCCACTTCACCGGAGATGCCCGCTTTCGAGACCTACGAAGCCGCCATGGAAGCGGCGGACCCGACCCTGCGCGTGCTGGAGACCGAAGTGCAGGTGAGCGAACAACGGACGCGCGCCTTCAAGGCCACCGGCCTGCCGGGCTTCGAGATCGGCTACCGCTACCAAGGCATCCTCGGCGCCGACTACCAAGGCGTACACGCGGGCATGAGCATCCCCCTCTGGAGCAACCGCAACAAGGTGAAGCAGCAGCAACAGTGGACCGAAGCCCACACACTGCGCACGGCCGAACACAAGGTGGAGCACTTCTACGAAGCCCGCCATCTGTACGATCGTACCGTAGCGTTGCGCGCCACCGCGAACGACTACCAGCAACGGTTGGCCGGTGCCAGCAGCGTGGCCTTGCTCGAGAAGGCCTTCAACGCCGGACAGCTCACGAGCCTGGAATACCAGATGGAACTGATGCTGCTACAGGAAAGCACCGACCGCTGGCTTGCGCTTGAACTGCACTACCAGGATGCGCTGGCGGAACTGTTCAAGTACAGGTTATAGTTGAACACGGATCGGACAGAGCCTCTGTTCCTGAAGGGCACATGACAGGCATATAGCCCAGCTACTGCTGCACAAGAGCACCTATTCCACCTTTTCCATTTGCCATTGGCCCGAACCACCGGTGGTGTAAAGTCGCCAACCGATCCAGCGGAGGCCGGTCTTGAAATGCCAAGTGCCGGTGATCTGCCGTTTGGTACGCGAGAACGTTCCGGCATAGTGGATGGGCCTATGCTTACGCGAGGCGTCCACAATGCGGTTCCCCTTCCCATCGATCAATGAGGACACTGGCATTTGCTTCGTGAATGTCACCCCATCGGCAGTGATCGTTCCTGTGATCTCGCCAGTGCCCGCTGTGCCCCCTTGGGTCTCATCATCTTTCACCGTTCCCTTGAAGCGCTGACCGATCACCTCGTGTACCAAGATCTCGAACGGAACAGCCGCCTGGGGCCCATGGTCGTACGAGTAGCTCCCCCGCCACCGGCCGCTAATAGCCACCGTTCCAGCCAGGATGCACGGTTCTGCCAAGCGGGGTGGCAATTGAACAGGCTTGTCCGACAACGCAACGATCCCTTCAACCACTACCAGTTTCCGGATCTCTTCGGCGATATACTCCTCAATGCCGCCCGGCGCCCCGCCTCTCGGATAAGAGCTCACGATGTCCTGTATGTATGCATGAACGGTGCGCTGACCGGTCGCAGCTAGATAGATCCTCTGCGTCCACGCGTCCAAGGTGATCACCCTGGGTGCCTTGATATCAATAACATGGATCATGTCCTTGGTCAGCCAGTCCCACACCTCTGTTCGATGGAAGTACTGATCACCGATACCTATCTCCATGGGAGCAAAATATCACTCAGCCCCGAGGAACCGTTCCGTGAAGAACGGCGAGGACGTTCGCACCTGAACCCACCGTGGATCAACCTGCGGGACCCCCGGTCGGAGGATCACAGGACGCCGCATCAGGATAGTTCAGTATTTCACCAACCGCTGCGCACGTACACGCCCGTCGGTGCCCACCGTTCCCACTGCATAGCTGCCTGCGGCGAGGGTGCCGACGATCGGCGTGACCGCAGAGGCTTAGTGCATCACGCTCTACTACAAACAGCCCCGGCATCCCTCCTTTCGGAGTTCCGCCGGGGCCACCTGCCATGTCTTGCTTTCTTGTTCAGGCCGCCGTGGCGCTTGCCGCATCACTGGGGATGCTCAGCCCGCCCACGCCTTCAGCGATCACCCGGTAGCTATAGGTCCTGAAGCGTACCAGGTCATCCACCACCAAGCGCACTTTCCCGGTCTCGGCGATCAGCACCCACACGGCATCCGGCGAGGAGGGATCCCCCTCTGTCTGGTACACCTTGTAGATCCTGCGGCCCTTGCTGGCGCCCCAGCGCACAATGATCTGGCCCAGCACCTTGGTGGCCTCCGCCCGCACATTGGGTGGCGCCACAGGAATGCCTGCGGCCTGCGGAGTGCTGGCCACGTCCAATCCGGCGCTCAGGATGATCTCCTTGGCACCGGCGCTGGCCAATTGCACGTAGCCGCCCAGGAGATGGAAGATCTCCTTCGCCGCGCGGAAGGCCATGTCGCGCGTTTCCTTCTCGATCTTGCCACGGTTGAAAGCGTAGGCTTGCTCGGCGACATCGAGCGCATCGATCGCCGTGGTCACCTCTGCCAGGGTGGGATCGGGCAGCGGGTTCGGAGCAGCGAAGGCGGCATTGCCCGTCATCATGCTCACGCAGTTGCGCATCTTCAGCACCAGGAGCGCGGCGGTGATCCGCGAGAGCCCCAGCTTTACGAAATACCAGATGATCGCCATTGTCTCCCCGTGTTTTATCGGGTTGCAGATGGAATGCGCGAATTCCTCTTTTGTTGCTGCATCGGC
>CADECG010000102.1 GCA_902825795.1 uncultured Bacteroidota bacterium | reverse complement strand
CATCGACCAGTACAGCTTGCTGTCGCAATTCCGCAGCAACGTGCTGATCGACCAAGCCGATGTGCTCGTGCTGAGCGGTACCAACGGCGCCACCGGCCTGCACCCTGCGATGACCGGGCTGCAGGACCTGTGGAACGATGGCAAGCTGAACATCGTGCAAGGCGTGAGCTATCCCGATCCGAACTTCTCGCACTTCCGCGCCACCGACATCTGGGAAACCGGTGCCGACAGCACCCAGGTGCTCGACAGCGGATGGACCGGCCGTTACCTCAACAACGAATTCCCGAACTACCCCAATGGCTTCCCGAACGTGGACATGCCCGATCCGTTGGCCATCCGCGTGGGTGGCTCCGCCGGACCCGCGTTGCACCACATGGGTATCAGCATGGCCGTTGCCATCAACAACACCGATGATCCGCTGAGCCTCGTTGGCAACGTGTATCAAGACCCCGTTACGGCCGACTGCAAGGGCGCCAAGCTCGACTTCCTCCGCACCGTGCAGCGCCAAGCCGATGAATACGGTGATGTGATCGAAGCGGCCGCACAATCCGGTTGCAACCTCAGCACGCTCTACCCCACTGGCAACGCCCCCGGCGCCGAACTGGCCCAAGCGTTGAAGATCGTTGCACAGCTGATCTGCGGCGGATTGAAGACCAAGATCTACTGGGTGAGCGAACAAGGCTTCGACACGCACGCGCAACAGGTGAACACCAACGACCACAGCGTCGGCGTGCATGCCAACCTGCTGAAGGGCGTCAGCGATTCCATCCACGCGTTCCAGGACGACCTGAACCTGCTCGGGTTGGAGGACCGTGTGATCGGCATGTCGTTCAGCGAATTCGGTCGGCGCATCATGAGCAATGGCAGCGGCGGCACCGATCACGGCAGCGCGCTACCGATGTTCTTCTTCGGCACGCAGATATTGCCCGGCATGCTTGGCACCAACCCGGTGATCCCCGCCAACACCGGTGTGAACACCAACCTCGCCATGCAGTACGACTTCCGTAGCATCTACGCGAGCGTGCTTACCGACTGGTTCTGCCTACCACCCGCCGAAGTGGATACCATCCTGCTCAACACCTACCAGCCGCTCGCGCTGGTGGATCCCGCAGGTTGCTTGGGCATCGGTATTCACGAAGCCAACCAGGCTTCGGGCACCAGCGTGCTGGAGATCTATCCGAACCCATTCACGGAGAACACGGCCGTCACGTTCACCAGCAACGGTGGCCGCGCCATGGTGCAGGTCTTCAACGAACAAGGCCAATTGCTCACCACGCTGAAGAACGAGACCATGCCCGCCGGCAAGTACACCGTCAATTGCGACCTCGGTCCTTTGCCCGCTGGCGTGTACTACTGCCGCCTACAGAACGAAGGCGTGCAGCAGGTGAAGAGCATGTTGAAGGTGAGGTAGTGCTCCTAGTGCGCGACCGCGATCGACCGCTGGCCAAGGATCATGGCATCGGCGCGCATGAATTCGCGCTGTACTTCACGTGCGAATTGCCAAGCTGTGTAGCCTCCTGCCCGCAGCACGCGCCGGTGGCCCGCATACACGACCACGATGGTGCCGGCCATCAGGAATTGGTGCGCGTAGCGCAAGCATTTCCGGTGCAGCCATGACCGGTCCCGTTGCAGCAAGTTGATCGTGTAGGATTGGAAGTTGATGTGCATCTCTTCATCGCGGAGGATGTCCTCGCAGATCCTCCGCAGGTCAGCGGAAGATGTCGCCCGCCCGAGCGCCTTGTAATACACGGCAGCGATGGTTTCAGCAGTGAGCAGCACGGTAATGGACATTTCCAGACCGGCGAAGCGTCGCAGTCCGCGGAACACTTCGTTCACCCAATGCCCCCTTATGCGGCCGATCCCGTTCCGCTCCATGAACTTGCCCAGGATCATGGCGTGATCCTGTTCCTCGCGAATGAACGGTACGATCGCCTTCAAGTATCCATTGCTATCGAAACCCTTGGCGAATCGGAACAGATTCTTGCCCTCGCTTTGCTCCCCATGCTGGAATTGCCGGAGTGATTTTTCGATGACCCGTCGTTCAGCGGCGTCAATGGCGTGATCATCGGTGAACCGGAAGTGGTGGAAATGTCCGGCGTTCGAATTGAAGTAGTGGATCCAATGGTTGAACTGCATGTTCGTCGGGTTTCCGCTCAGAACCGATCGGCCCGTCCACTATTGCCTTCGGAGATCGGATCAACAGTCTTTAACGACCTCCTGCCCGGTCACCTTTTGCAGTTCCATGCATTCAGTGTTGTAAGCGGCGCCTTCGACCAGCCCAAACTTGTCATGTCGAGCGCAGTCGAGACACGACACCAAAACCCGGATACCATGTCACGCATCCTGTTCGCTCTTCTGTTCCTCTTCGCCTTCCATGGAAGTCAAGCTACCAACACCCAGCGCGATACGTTGGTGCATTTCGCCAGCGATGAGCATGGGCTTACTGCGGATGCGATCGCACGGCTCGATGCGTTCTTGGCAACGATCGATAAGCAGGCGGATATCGAATTCTCGATCGCCGGGCACACCGATAGCGATGCCAGCCAAGGCTACAATGAACAACTGGCACTACGGCGGTCGCGTGCCGTCCAGGACTACTTGATCACGCACGGCGTACCGGCCGAGACCATCACTCTGCGGGCCTTCGGCGAACGCAAGGCCATCGCCAGCAACAACGACGAAGAGGGACAAGCGACCAACCGACGCGTGCAGGTGACGTGCACGCTGCACCAATGGGAAACCACCGCCGACCTCCAAGCGCGCTTGCGCGAAGGCAGCGAACAGACCTTCAGCATCGACCCTTCAATGGACCTGACCATCACTACAGCTGCGGGCATCGTTCTGGAACTTCCTGCTCTCGCCTTGGTGGATGCCAATGGCCTGCCGGTCACATCAACCGTGCGCCTCAACGTAACCGATGCGCTCGGCCTCGATGCGATCCTCGGGCACAAACTGAGCACACGCAGCGGCGACCAACTGATCGAAACAGCCGGTATGGTGAAAGTCGAGGCGATCGGCAGCGATGGTGCTCCACTACAACTGGACCCAACAAAACCACTGAAGATCACGCTGCCCGCTTCAGCGCAGAAAGACGGCATGCAGTTGTTCCTCAGCAACGACGGCAGCGATTGGAACACCGCAGCCACCAGTGTTACACGCAGCTGGACGTTCACTGAGCCCTTTCTCTTCGCCGCCAAGTCGCCCGAACTGAAATGGCCGGCCATGCGCAAGCTCGATTACCATGCACCGAAGAACACACTGCGCAAACCGATCGAACCCGTCTATCCGCGCGAACCGAAAGCACCGCAGCGCGAACGCTTCAACAGCACCTACCGCTGGTACCGCTTCGTAAGCCGCGAAACCCTGCGCAACACCGATGAACTGCGCTACGCAAAGGCGATGGAACAACACACGCATGCTCTCGAAAAGCACACCCGCCGCGTTGCGCAATACGAAGAGGAATGCGCCGCCTATCCGCAAGCCTTGGAGGACTTTGCCGCCAAGACCAAGGCATGGGAACAAGAGAAATCGGAACACTATGCGCAGTGGCAAAAGGATGTGTGGCAACCGGCATGGGAAGCGCACCAGCGACAAGTCGAGGCCGTGCGCCCGCGCAACGACAGCATCCTGAACGCTTGGCGCGCGGAACGCGACAGATACGCCGAGGCCTACGCCGCACGCATGGACAGCTTGGGTAGCGCAACCACCAACGAAGGATTGCAAGGCTACGTGCTCACCACGAGCCGCTTGGGGTGGATCAATTGCGATCGCTTCTACAACGACCCCTCACCCCGCACCATCCTCGCGGTGGCCGATCCCGATGCGAGCGACGAAGAGGTCTATCTCGTCTTCACGGGCATCAAGAGCATGCTGCAAATGCAACGGAACGAGTTCCACGAATACAGGCTGAACGAGATCCCGAAGAACCAACCTGCCGTGGTCTTCGCATACAAGGTGCAGAACGGCAAACCCATGCTGTGCCGACAGAACGTGGATCACACGAAGAAGATGAAGCTGGACTTCAAGCCGAGCAGCTTTGGCGAGATCCGCGCAGCACTGCGCGAGCTGAACGGCGCGGATGCCTAACAGGTCAAGGGCGGAGGTGAGGTAGGAGCGCAATGCCGGGCGGTGCCCGGCATTGCGCGTTCAATGTGGACAATGTGGACCCTCGTTCGTTCCTTAGCACCGCTGCCCTTACTGAGCACACAATGCCAATTACCCGCATCATCGTTGCCGATGCCCAGAAGCTGGTCGCTCAAGGGTTGAAGGCGCACTTCTCCAAACTGGAACATCTGCGCATTGTGGGCCACGCGCGATCAGGCAAAGACCTGCTGACAATGCTGAAGACCGTGGAGGCGGACCTTGTGCTCATGGATGTGTCGATGCACGAGATGGACGGCATTGATACCACGCGCGTGTTGCGCAAGAAGTATCCCGACCTACGCGTGCTCGCGCATTCGGCGCTCACGGAGATCGAATACGTGAACAGCATGCTGATCGAGGGAGCCCGTGGTTACCTCGTGAAAGAATGCAGCCCCAAGGAAATGATCGCTGCGATCGAACTGGTAACAAGCGGTGGTCGGTACATCAGTCCTGCCGCGCGGGCCAGCATCACCAAGGGTTATGCGCACACCGACAAGCGCTTCGATGGCGTTTACCAAGGGCTTACCGACCGCGAGCGCGAGATCATCCGCTTGATCGCGTTGGAGAAAACCAACGACGAGATCTCGGCAGAGTTGTTCCTCAGCGCCGAAACGGTGAAGACGCACCGCAAGAACTTGATGGCGAAACTCAACGTGCGCGGTACTGCGGGTCTGGTGAAGTACGCGATCGACCGCTGCTGGGTGTAACGCTTTCAACCGACCGCTGATGTGTTATGGCGTGAAGGCCCGAACGGAAATGGGCATCCGCATCGCTCGAAGCCGTGGCGACATGGTGCTGGTGGAGAAGCTGAAAAAGCTCCTGCTGCCGTTCCCCGATCTCGACCATCATTTCGCGAATGCGTTCACGCATCCGCGACTTGTCGTGTACACGGCCGACGCCCCCGGCGAGCCTCAGCTCGCGCAGTGGGGCCTTGTACCCGCCTGGGTCAAGGACAATGATCAGCGCAATACGATCTGGAACCAAACGCTCAACGCGCGTGGGGAAACGATCTTCGAAAAGCCTGCCTTCCGGGCCTCGGCCACCAAGAAGCGTTGCCTCGTGCACGTGGAAGGGTTCTTCGAACATCATCACTTCGGCAAACGGGCCTATCCCTATTTCATCCGGTTGAAGGACCGCGAACAATTCGCCCTTGCCGGTTTATGGGAAGTGTGGACCGACCCTGACAGCCACGTGGCGCTGCACACCTTCAGTATTGTTACCACGCAGGCCAACGACCTCATGCGTCGTATCCACAACAAACCTGCTGGCGGGCCCACGAAGGGAGTATCCGAACCTCGCATGCCGGTGATCCTAACGGAAGAAGAAGAACGCCTTTGGCTTGCGCCGATCCTTGGTGCTGCCGATCAGCAAGCACTCCTGCAACTGATCAAACCCTACCCCGCCGATGCCATGATAGCGCACTCCGTGCGGCCACTGTTAGGCAAGGATGGCGCATGTAATACGCCCACTGCCAGCGAGGAATTCATCTACCCGGAGTTGTTGTTGGCGGATCCGTTGCAGTGATAAGCACCTGATCCTATTCCTCCTTCTTCACCCACGCCTGTACCATCCGCAGTTGTCCGTAGCTGAAGCGTCCATCGAAGTGGCCGGCCGCGCCATTCAATCCTTCCTTCGGGTTCTCGCGCATCCAGTCAGCAATGGCATCGCGCTCAGCCTCGGGCATCAAGCCGTCGATCTCCAGCGCACCTTCCTCAATACCGCGAGCGAAGTGGCCTTCGATCGTGCTCTTCGCCATGGAGCGCTTGGCCGCGATCTCTTCAAGGGTCAGACCTTCCTTCCGTAGGGCGTAAGTCACGTTGTACGTGTTACCGACCTCGGCCTTGGTCTTCTTTGTCGGGCGTACATAATCCGGGTGCGCACGGTTCTTCTTGGTCAGTGGTCGACCCAATGGGTCGACGCTACGGACGTCATCGCCAAGGCGATCACCATCCGCTTGTCGCTTTCGCTTGCGACCTGTCTTGGTGCTTGTCTTGGGTTTGTTCTCTTCCGCCCATGCGCGCACCTCGCCTACCATGGCGGCGCGTTTCGCGGCCGAACGTTTCTCCAGATCGGCCTGCTTCTTCACCTCCTCGCCGTTCAATATGCACGTGGTGATGTAGCCCACCTTGGCGATGGTGGCCACCTTCTTCATCAGCATGCCATCGATCTCCTTCAGCGCATTCACGTACTCCTTGGTGCGACTGAGCATTTCCACCTGCGCCATGTGCTGGAAGAGCGCCTTCATGCTCGCTTGCATCATGTCGCCGTAGTACGCACCGCCCTTTTCAATGCGCACCATCAGTTCGTCGCGTTTGTCCTCTTGCAACAGGCGCATGAGCTGACCACGGAAGCGCTGGGTGTTCTCTTCTTCGCTGCGCAGTTTCTCTTGGAAGAGCTTCAGCGCGGTCTTCATGCTATCGTCCTCGAACTCGGCCGTTTCCGGATGGTCCTTCTGCGTGTACTCCACTTTCCGCAGCATGTCGCTGAAGTCGAAGGTGCCGGCGAGCAGCAACTTCAAGTACTCGCGCTGGCTTGCTTGCAGCTGTTGCGGCAAAGGCTCTTGCTGGAAGCCCCTGTTGGTGAAGGCCACCACATCCCTGTCACTGCTCACCACGCTGGGGTCGATGCGCGTGCGCAGGATCAACCCGTCCAAGCTGCGCAACCGCGATAGCGCCACATACACCTGTCCCGGCGCGAAAGCCTGTCCCACATCGATGATGGCTTTGTCGAAGGTGAGGCCCTGGCTCTTGTGCACCGTGATGGCCCAAGCGAGTTTGATCGGATACTGCTCGAACGTGCCGATGATCTCCTCGTTCTGCTCCTTGGTGTTCGTGTTCACCACGTAGCGCTTGTTCTCCCAGATCTCGCGCTTCAACTTGTATGTCATCCCGGCCCCTGAGCCGGGACCATCGTCCATGCGTACCGTGATGCCGTCCTTGTCCAGCGCTTCCACTTTGGCAAGCTTGCCATTGAAGTAGGCTTTGTCCTGATCGTTCTTCACGAACATGATCTGTGCGCCCACCTTCAATTCGATGCGTTGCAACACCGGGTACATGCTCTCCGGAAAGTCGGGCTCTATCACCGCATCGTAGCCGAAGACCTGCCCGGGCAGCGCGGCCAGTGCGCGCTGGTTCAGTTCATCGGCTTTATAGTTGTGCGTGGTGAGGGTAACAACACCCTCGCTATCCCGTGCGCTGATCTCCGGCTTGAAGTGCTTGTTGAGTTCCGTGATATCCTCTGGAGCAACAGTGTTGTTGCGCAGGTTGTTGAGGATGTGGATGAAGTTGCCGTCCTGCTGCCGGAAGATCTTATCGAGCTCGATATGGGCGTATCCGTGTTCCTTGATCACGCGGGCCTCGAAGAAGTGCGGACTGCTGTACCAGCGCTTCAGCACGCGCAATTCATCGTCCTTCACCACGGGTGGCAACTGGTAGAGGTCGCCGATGAGCAGCACCTGTGCGCCGCCGAAACTCTGGTAGCGGTTCTGGCGCACGCTGCGCATACGGAAGTCGATCGCATCGAGCAGGTCGGCGCGGAGCATGCTTACTTCATCAATGATCAACAGATCCACTTCGCGCAGCACGTTGCGGCGGATCGTATTCAACGGATGCCTTCGCGTAAGCGTGTCCTGATCGTGGAACCCGCCGAATTCCCTTACGCCATCGGGCAACTGCTTCTCCGGTATGAACGAACCGAACGGCAGCAGGAACTGGCTGTGTATGGTAACGCCCTTCGCGTTGAGCGCCGCAATGCCGGTGGGCGCCAGGATCACATAGCGCTTGTGCGTGCTTTCGGCCAACTGCCGCAGGAAAGTGGTTTTGCCGGTTCCCGCTTTGCCGGTGAGGAACACATGCCGACCGGTGGAGTTGACGAAGCGTGCGGCGAGCGCCGCCATTTCGGTGATCTCCAGTTCCGTTGTCATCGGTGAGTGGCGAAAGTTCGTGGTTGAAAGCACGCGCGCCATCAGCAGGTGGCACAGGTCTTGGCGCTATAGCTCAACAGCGAAGTCGGGACAGCGACATAGCAACCGCACCGAACGCCGTTCCTTTGTTGCACACGAATGACCAGAACCGTTCTTCACCTCAGTGCGGCGCTTGCAGCATGCATACTGCTGTGCCAGCGTGCGCCCGCGCAATCGAGCGGAGCACTGCCGTTGAAAGGCGATACGCTCTTGGCTCCCATCGCGATCGACCTGCTCCACATGCCGTCACCTTATCGGTACGCGGACTTAGGCTTCTTCTGCAAGGCCGAAGTGAAGCTGAATCGCTGGCTGCCCATGCCGGTGATGTTCCGCTTGGGCGATGTGCAACAAGCACAAGAGCTGGATGGCAAGGGCCTGCTGCGCCCGGTGCACTGATCACTTCAGGACGACTTCAGCCAGCGTTCGAAAGCGCTCATCACCGCAGACCAGTCGCAGGGTTCCTCTTTGCCCATGCCGATGAAGTAGTCCGTTCTATCCTGCCAACGACCGTGTTCATCCAGTTTTGTGCTCTTCTCCCGGAAGAAACAGAAGTTGTCCGAACGTCCAGGCACCTGGACGTGCAACCGGCCGCGCTTCTTCACGAACAGAACCGTTGCTGGATCCACTCCGCGCGCGTGCAGGACCGCTACAACGGCGGCGTGTTCGTTGGGAAGAAAGCGCACGGCGAACGGCTTCGGAACGGTGAAGTTCGCCACTTCCGGCACCGATCCGCTGATATGGGCCTACCTTGTTCCACGCTTGGACACGCTTCCAAGCTTCCGAAGACCTGTAGGTGGTCTTCAATGGTCCGGACAAGTCGGGCACTGCTCATCTACCGATCGACAGATCATCAACAAGCGGCCTTCGGACATCATTGATAGCGCTAGCATGGAGCATCCATTCATCACCCCCGCGCCGAGCAGCTTCAAGATCGCCAGCGGTACGTGGGGGCACAAGAAGTTCAAGCTCAAGAACAAGTTCGGTCACCTGAACGACGACGATCTGTTCTTTGCCGAAGGCCATGAGGCGGAACTCATCGGCCGATTGTGCGCCAAGCTCAACATGAGCGAAGCGGACCTGCATAAACTCATCTCATCCATCTGATCCCACCATGCGCGCCATCAAGATCGACCCCGAAAAGTGTTCACTGAAGTTCATCGACATCGAACCCGGCGAAGTGGCCAACGCACTGGGAACCGAACTGATCGAAACCATCGACTTCGAAGTGGATCACTGCCTCGTGATCGACGATGGTGGTCGTGCGTATGAGCACTCCACTTGTTTCCGATTTGCCAAAGGCAGCCGACCGTTCTTCGGAACGGTATTGATCCTGGGGCTGGAGAACGGCAACTGGGTATCGGCTTCGCTGAAGATCGCCGAGTTGAAGGCGAACATCATCTGGGAAGAGTGGGATGCGCGCACGGAGCGCTATGCCGAGGCGTTGGCCGTTGCGCACTGATCGGCAGCCGTACGGACAGCCCTGAAAAGACGAAGCCCCGACTTTCGCCGGGGCTTCGCAGTTCTAGGATCTAAGGGATCCTTAAGCCTTCACGACGTTGATCGCGCTGAGGCCTTTCGGGGTCTGCTCCACTTCGAACGTCACTTTGTCGTTCTCGTAGAGATCCTCCCGGGTCCCTGACTTGTGTACGAAGATGTCTTGGCCGCCTTGATCGGGGGCGATGAATCCGAAACCTTTCTCCGTGTTGAAGAACTTTACTTTACCACTTGCCATTGTACTACTTGTGTTACCCCCCGGCCATAAGGGCCGGGTTTGATGGGCGAAAGGTAGACCCCTGTGTACCCGTAGCCGACGATCCACCGGTAATAAAGAATTCGCGGGCCGCTCTGAACCCCTTGTTCGGCAGGCATTCCGGCGCGTTGGCGCCTCACGTCCTGAGCACAGCGGTAAGCTGGGCGAGCCGGGTCAACTCCGCTTTGTTGTTGTTAGCATACGCGCTGGCTATGGCCGCAGCGGTGCGCTGTATCATCTCGCGTTCCGATGGCTGGAAGTAGGTGCGGTTCGCCATGAAGTTCTCCTTGAACAGCGTAAATGCCGTGTCGGGATCCATCTTTCTTTCCACCGCTTCATCGAAGGCCATCTCGATGTAATACCCCATGTCGGTCCCGAATTCATCACTGCTGTCCTCCAGCGGTAGCCAATACTCCTTCATCGCGGTGTGCAACGCCGAAGCCTCCAGTGCACGCACATGGCCGTCGATGGCCGCAATGCTGTAAAAGAGATAGCCCAACTTGGTGTAGAGGTCCTGAATGTTAGGGGTTACGGCGATACGCATAGCTGGGTGGGGTTTGGTCTGGATCCGTTGCGTAACCAAGGTTAGCGACCGACCATGCGGCGATCGCTGACATTCGTCAGCCAAGTTGCAAGGGCTTCTGCGATGAACGCCCGTGACATGGACACCGAAGACTTGAGCCGGTGAGCGCCGATCACTTCCCCGCCTCCAGCGGAAAGGTGCGCACATGATGATCGATGCTGGTAGCATCCAGCTCGCGCTTCATCAGCACCACGTCGCTCACGCGCTGCTGCGCCGTGAAACCCAATGGCGCCAACATGGCCCACGCGGCATTGAACTGATCGGCCTTCAGGCCGCTGGCAATGGTGAGCATGGGACGCTCCGTGACTTCCACCCCCAACTTCTTGATGCGGCGGTTGCTGCGCACATGATCCACGATGCGCTGGCGCAAGGCGGCTATGGTGCCCTTCTCGTTCAGGTCGATATAGATGCACTTCTTGTCCTCGCTGTGCGCCATGCCACCGAGGTTCAAGCCGAACGGCGGGAACCCGCTCGAGCCGCGACCGATGGCATCGGCCAACGTTCCTTCATACTCCGGCGGCAGCTCGGCGCCGAAGAGCACGATGCCCGGCATCTGGTATGCTTCGTTGAATTTGCCGATGCGTTCCCGAAGCGCTTGCCTCCACTCCATCACACGCGCGGCCGCATGGCTCGCGGGGTCGATCACCAGCCGGTACTGGCAGGTGTACACCAGCGTGTCGAAGAGCGAGAGCGCATCGGTGCTCGACTTGCGTGGCATGTGTTGCATCCCGATCTGTCGGGAGCACAAAAGAACCGATGCGCGAGCAGGATGGCGAACGTGGGAACGACCCTTCATCAACGATCAAATGATCACGGCATGAACAACACCACTTCCGGGCAGGCAGCTATCCGCCAATGAACTACGTCCATGTGCCGAACCGATATTCAACCTTTAACATGAGAACATCCTTACTCCCGCTGATCGCGCTCTTGTTCATCGCGACTTCAACCACAGCCCAGATCAATGCTGGCGATGTGCCGCAGGGCACCAGCGCATACTACCCGGGCGTCAACATCCAGCTTGTTACACAGTTCACGTTCGGCACCGAGCAGTTCGACCTGGATTGCGACAGTATCCCCGATATCGCCGCTTCGCTGGTGCGCGGCGAACCCGCCATAGACGCGCCCAACATCGCAAGGCTCGACCTGCTCCACCCCGGCATTGAACTGTGCAAGGACATGAACCCGAACGAGCGACCGCAGTACTACCCCAACGGTCAATTGCTCGATTGCACTGGAGCTTTCTCTTGGCAGAGCGACAGCATCAATGTCCTCGGCGACATGGGCACGTTCGGCGCCATCGGTCCGTTCGTCGTGGACAGCATGTACGTGGCCTATCGCATGGGCGCAACGGTGGGTTGGGTGCTCGTTTCGTTCGACCTCACCGGGGGTGTCGTACCCGTGTGGTTACAGATCAACGAAGCCCTGCAACTCTGCGGACCGAACTCGGTTGAGTCGCTCGTTGCTGCACCCGCACTGCAACTGCTGCCCAACCCTAGCCATGGCGGGGCCATACAACTGCAAAACGCCGAGTCGTTCACGCGCATTGAAGTGCTGGACCTGAGCGGCAAGGTGTTGGCGCAATACAGCGGAAGCGTACGCACCATCGCCTCACCGGAAGTCGCGGGCACTTACCTCGTGCGGGCGTGGTATGCCGATGGGCGCAGGGCCATTGAGCGGTTGGTGAGGCATTGAGGCAGTAAGGCTGACGTTTTCGGCCTGTGCCGGCTCAGCGTCCGTTGCGCCTCGACCAAGGGTTTGCTTTCGAACCTTGGGCCAATTCCATAGGGAATAGGCCTGAAGTTCGAAAGCACCGGGTCTTTTCCTTAAGGACCCAAGACAATGCTATGGAACAATGGAATGAGAGTTTGGAACTCTGCTCTCATTCCGCGCGGATCCAACCGCGGACTTTGGAACTCTGCCCTCATTCCATACAGATCCAACCACGGACTTCGGAACTCTGCACTCTTGCTGTACTGCTTGGGGGTGGAGTTCCAAAGAAAAATGCCCAAGTACACCGGACCTGCCACACATCCATACTGGAACCCGTCCGGAAGGATAACCGTTGAAACCGCCCACGAAGCAATACCCATCCCCATGGACAAATGCAAGATCGGAGTGCGCAGACTCACCGCGGTGAACCTGATCGCGAAGTGCTTGTACGTTGAAACCCAACTTCAGCAGAACAGCCACGTCTTTCCAGCACCAAGACCTTCACTTGCGGAATTGGCCACTGCGCGCACCACGTTGGTGAGTGCATTGACAATAGCCAGCGATGGCGGCAAACGGTTGACGCGGCTGAAGAATGACGCCATGGTGTACCTGCGCGACCTCCTCACCATGGAAGCGCATTATGTGGACTCCGTTGCATTGGGCAATGTGGACATATTGGCCAAGAGCGGCTATGAGACACGCCGGGGCAATACCACCCTCGGCAAGCTCACAGCACCCACGGGTATGCGCACCGCCTTCACGGGCAAGTCAGGTGAGATGCGTCTGCGCTGGAACCGCCGCCATGGCGCAACGGCCTACTATGTGGTCGCCACGCGTGGTGATGTGAACCACCCCGACGCCAAGTGGTTCCATCTGGGCACCACCACCAGGGCCAGTCTCACGGCCATCAAACTGCAGACCGGTTGTTTCCATGCGTTCGCCGTAATGGCCATTGGTGCAGCCGGTATTACCGCCCGCAGCCAGCCAGCTATCACCATTGTGGGGTAGGATCCCGCTGGCCATCGCATCCGCGCAAAACATCCCGCGCGTTATCGCCAGGAAAAATCCCGTGGCCATCCACCATCTCGTGGCCAAAAATGGGGAAGCTTACAAAACCTTCTCTCCGTTCAACATCCGGGAGGATGGAAGACCGTGTCTTCTCCTAACAAAGGACTCGAACCGCGCCGGAAGCCATACCCGGTATTCCGGGATGGAAGGAGAACGTGATGAACAGGTATTGAACAATCGCCGCCCCGAGGCTATGCCTCCGGGTTCGGAAGGTCCCAGGGCTTCACGCCGCCACCGG
>CADECG010000101.1 GCA_902825795.1 uncultured Bacteroidota bacterium | reverse complement strand
CTAACAACATGCCGCCCATTTGGCAATTGAAAAGGAACGTATCGTAGTCGAGCAGCGCCGCGCCGGAAAGACCAATGGCTTCAAGGCTTTCCTTCTTCACTACGTTGAAGAGCACCAGGTCGTAGATGTCCACGAAGTAGCCCAGCGATGCCACGATCACGAGCAGCCACACCTTCCTTTCCATGTGCGCTAAGAAAGGAGATCGCGAAGCGCGCCTGACGAGTGTGCTTCCCAACGGCATCTTGGCGCCCGTTCATAGTTCCACATCGCCTTCATTTCCAAATCCGTTCAATGCGTTCCATCCTCATTCTCGGAGCAGGTCGTTCCGCCTCTTCCCTCATCAAGTATTTGGTCGATCACGCGCAGCAGGAGCAATGGACCATCGTTGTGGCCGATCGCGAAGTGCAACACGCGGCTTCGCTGTTGAAGGATGCTGGTGGGGCAGCAAAGGCCTTGGCCCTCGACGCCACGAACGCTGAGGCACGGAGTGCGGAGATCGCCAAGCACGATCTAGTGGTCAGTATGCTGCCTGCTTTCATGCATATGGATGTGGTGAAGGATTGCATCCGGCTGAAGAAGCACGTTCTGACGCCGAGCTATGTGCCGGACGCGATGTGGCCACTGGATGCCGAAGCCAAAGCCGCTGACCTTGTGCTACTGAATGAGCTCGGTCTGGACCCTGGTATCGATCACATGAGCGCCATGCGCATCATCGATCGCATCAAGATGGAAGGAGGATCCTTCCATGCATTCGAGAGCTACTGCGGTGGACTTGTCGCACCTGAAAGCGACACCAACTCTTGGGGCTACAAGTTCAGTTGGAACCCACGCAACGTGATCCTTGCTGGCCAAGGCGGTTCGGCGAAGTACATCGACCAAGGCATCACGCGATACATCCCTTACAACAAGCTCTTCCAGCGCACGGTGAACGTCTCCGTACCGGGCTTCGGCGCCTTCGACGGATACGCCAACAGGGATTCGCTGAAGTACCGCTCACACTATGGCCTGGACGGTATCCCGACTCTGAAACGCGGCACCCTACGCAAGGCGGGCTTTTGCATCGCATGGGACACCTTCGTACAGCTTGGGTGCACGGACGACAGCTTCATCATGGAACTGGGCGCTGCCGCTACTTGGGCTGACTACATCAACGCATTCCTGCCACCGGATGCAGGACGTAGTACGCGACTTAACCTGGCCTATTACCTCAACCTCGATCCCCAGGGCGCCATCATGCGGAAGTTGGATGAGCTGGGCCTGTTCGGCGATGAGCCGATCGGGCGGTCTGAGCTTTCACCAGCAGGCTTACTTCAACACTTGCTGGAGCAGCGCTGGAAGTTGATGCCGACTGACAAAGATCTGGTGGTAATGTGGCACCGCTTCGTACACACGAACGCAGGAAAGAAGCACGAACTGCACGCCTCGCTTACTGCGATCGGGCAGGATCAGACCTACACCGCCATGGCAAAAACGGTAGGCCTACCTGTCGCCATCGCCGCCAAGTTGGTGTTGAACGGCAAGATCACAAAGCGTGGAGTGCTGATGCCCCTTGCCGCCGAGATCTATGATCCCATTCTGGATGAACTGGAACAACACGGTATCGTGTTCTCTGAAACGGAAGCCCGTTAGACCCTCTTTCAGAACCTCATCAACAGATCGCTTAGCAGCGCGCGGTACTCAACGGAGAACTCGCCCGGCGTGTCCTCCACGGTGATCTCCTCCAGTTGCAATTCCTCTGCTCTCCGGCCCAGCTCCAGCATCACACGTTTGGGCGGGCGGTTTCCGAGGTAGCGCACCACACATCGTCGGCGCGGCTTCAATCCGAACAACGCAGCTTCAGCCAAGAAGTCCTTTTCCCTGTTCAACGGCAGCACCACACTGATGCGCCCATCCGCGGAAAGCAACTGATCCGCTGCACCGAGCAGTTCCTTGAACGTCAATTCGTCGCTGTGTTTCGCCACGCTCTTGCGCGAGTCCGGAGAGGCTTCCTCCCCGGCATAGAACGGTGGATTGCTGATGATGAGATCATAGCGGTCCTGGGACACTAGTCTGCGTGCATCCATGTTGTGGATCCGCAAGCGATCATTCCACGGGCTCGCAGCGGCGTTCGCCGCCGCTTCCTCGGCCGATGCGGTATCGATCTCGATGCCGTCGACGCGGGCCGTCGCGTTACGCTGGGCAGCGATCAACGCCAACACCCCGCAACCGGTGCCGATGTCGAGAATGCGTTCCGCATTGTCATAGTTCGTCCATGCTCCTAACAGCACGGCATCGGTACCCACCTTGATCGCACTGCGATCATGCCGCACACTGAACTGCTTGAAATGGAAGGGCTCCATGTAAAACCAGCGTTGTCGCAGATCCGTTGTTGGAATGGATAGCGGAGCGGTGCTACTTCTGCCCCCGATAGAAATCCACCAAACCCGGCGGCGTTCTCACCTGAATGATGTTCTGCTCCGGGTCGAGGCCGAGGATGATGTCCTCAGTCACCGGTATGAGCACTTCCTTCTCACCATGCAATACCACGAGCACAGGGTTATCGTCCGTCCCCTCCAAGCCCGTCACCTCCCCTAGTTCCCCGTGCTCATCGTCCATTACAATGCAACCGATGAACTCTTCCGGATCCCAGCTCTCGTCGCTGCCATCGGCCAAGTGACCGGGTGGGGCATAGATGTCCCGGCCCACAAGAACGCTCGCCGCTTGCGGGTCTTCGATCTCGTCGAACTTGATCAGGAGTTCCCGTCCCTTGTCGCGCAGCTTGGTGAAGAAGAACGGCACTAGCTGGCCTTCAATGTCAACGAACAATGATCCCGCATGCTGGATCTCCTCGGGCTCCACCGTCTCCAAGTGCACGCACAGATCGCCTTGGTGCCCCCAAGGTTTCCCAAGGCGGCCAAGACGGTGCAGGCTGTCGCGGTCCATGGCGTGAATGTAGTGGGGTGTTAGCGATAGCGTTTCCGAGGCACAGCGTGGACGCGTGGGATAGAACGAGCGAGGCCCCCGAATGATCGGAGGCCTCGCTATCGATGGTGCGTATGTGTTACTCGGCAGCAGGTGCTTCCGGAGCGGCTTCAGCAGGCGCTTCAGGAGCTACCTCAACAGCGGCTTCAACAACAGGGGCGGCGGCGGCGGCAGCAGCGGCGCTGGCCTCGGCCAGTTTCGCACTGAGCTTGGCAGCCATGTCTTGGGCCTTCTTCGTTTCGTCGGCAATACGCGTACGGAGTTCCGTATCGGCAGCAGCACCGAGCTTGCTGCGCTTGGCTTCCACCTTCGCGTTCTTCTCGTTCATCCAGATATCGAAGCGGCGATCGGCCTCTTCCTGTGTGAACGCGTTCTTCTTCACACCGTTCAGCAGGTGGTTCTTGAACACCAAGCCTTTGTAGCTCAGGATCGCACGGCAGGTATCAGAGGGCTGTGCGCCTTTCTGCATCCAATCCAGTGCTTTTTCGCTGTTGATCTCCACGAACGCAGGGTTCTGGTTCGGGTCGTAAGCACCGATCTGTTCGATGTACTTACCATCGCGCGGAGCGCGCTGATCGGCCACCACGATGTGGTAGTAAGGCCGGCCTTTCTTGCCTTTCCTCTGAAGGCGGATGCGAGTTGGCATGTCGCGTTGTGTTTTAGGTCCCCTCTTTGTTAAGGGGCTGCGAATGTAATCGGATGACCCGAACGGGGAAATGTGCCGGAATGGCCGGAAAGATGGCGAGGGTGAGAAAGTCGCGGTGGTAGCGGGTAGTATTGCGGCATGATGGGTATGGAAACAAGCAAGTACGCGGCCTTTATCGGTGCCATAATGATCTCAGGGACGGTTTCCGGGCAGGATACCCTCCATCCCCCGCTGATACCGCAACCCGAGCGCATCCAATGGACCGAGGGCCGCTTCGGTCTGGTGAACGGGATGAGCATTGCCCTCTATAAGAATGAACTGGGCGACGAGGCCCGGTTCCTACAAGCGGGATTGAAGGCCGTTGGCGTGGAAACCACCATTCAACCCGTGCACCGGGGAATGGGCTTGGTGATCGCGGTGGGCTTGGCGCCGAACAAAGGGCTGAAGGCGGAGGGCTATGAATTGACGGTGCTGCCCGAAGGCGCCTCGATCTACGGCACGGATGAAGCCGGGGTGTTCAGGGGCATCCAAACATTCCTGCAACTGCTGCCAGCGCCCGGCACCGAGGTTCCGACGATCCCCTGTGTGATGATCAGCGACCAACCGCGGTTCGCGTGGCGAGGCATGCACCTCGATGTGTGCAGGCATTTCATGCCGGCCAGCTTCATCAAGAAGTATATCGACCTGCTGGCGCGGTACAAGATGAACACCTTCCACTGGCACCTGACGGATGACCAAGGCTGGCGGATCGCGATCGAGCGCTACCCGGAACTGACCGCAGTGGGCAGCTGGCGTAACGGCAGCATGGTGGGCCACTATCGCGAACGGCAGTACGACAGCCTTCGCTACGGCGGCTTTTACACGCAGGACGAAGTGCGCGAGATCGTGAAGTATGCTGCTGAGCGGCACATCACCGTAGTGCCCGAGATCGAAATGCCCGGACATGCGATGGCGGCTTTGGCTGCTTATCCCCAGCTCAGTTGCACAGGCGGGCCGTTCGCCGTCGAAAGAGGCTGGGGCGTTTTTGAGGATGTTTTCTGCCCCACTGATAGCACGTTCGCGTTTTTGGAGAATGTCCTTACGGAAGTGATGGCGCTCTTCCCGAGCGAATACATCCACATCGGTGGTGATGAATCCCCCAAGGACCGTTGGAAAGTGTGCGCCAAATGCCAAGCGCGCATAAAGTCCGAAGGCCTCAAGGACGAACACGAATTGCAGAGCTATTTCATCCAGCGCATCGAGAAGTTCGTGAACAGCAAGGGCCGCAAGATCATCGGGTGGGACGAGATCCTGGAAGGTGGCTTGGCGCCCAACGCCGCCGTGATGAGCTGGCGCGGCACCGAAGGCGGCATCGCGGCGGCGAAGCAGAAGCACAATGTGGTAATGACACCGGGCACGCACTGCTACTTCGATCACTATCAGGGCGACCCCGCGCAAGAGCCGTTGGCGATCGGTGGTTTCACCAGCCTGCAGAAGGTCTACAGCTTCGAGCCGATCCCTGCGGAATTGACCGCCGAAGAGGGCAAGTACATCCTCGGCGCCCAAGGCAACGTGTGGACGGAGTACATCCATACTCCGGAGCATGTGGAGTACATGGCCGTACCGCGTATGCTGGCGCTGGCGGAGGTGTTGTGGAGCCCGAAAGAGAAGCGCCATGAGAAAGACTTCATCCAACGGCTGGAAGCGGAGTTCCCTCGATTGGATTCGCTGCTTGTGAATGCGAGTCGGAGCATGTATCAGGTGAAGATGGTTCCGAGACAGAACCCTGCATTCGGGTTCATCGATGTGGCGCTTGAATGCTCCCTATCCGATACGATCCGCTTTTCCTCCATGTCACTATTTGTCGATCTGGATCTGGAGAACGGAACGAACAACGACACAGAACCCATCAACCAGGAAGTCTATTCGGAACCGATAAAGCTCGGTTCGAGCCGTACGATCGGTGCCTATGCCGTCCGTGAGGGAATGAAAGCCGGCGAGGCATCAATGCGTCGGTTCAGATTCAACAAAGCCACTGCCCGGAAGATCACTTGTGACCCTTTGCCGAACGACCGCTACAAGGAAGGAGGCCCTTTTACGTTGGTGGATGGTATCAAGGCAGGTGAGCGCCGCGTGAATTACGAGTGGCTGGGCTGGCGAACGGATGTAACGATCACGGTGGATCTGGGGAGCGCACAGGACCTCAACCATATCAGCATCGGGGCCTTGGAGGAGAACACTTCGTGGATCCACCTGCCCGAGAAAGTGACGATGAGCACCAGCACAGATGGCGTGAAGTACGAAGTGCTCGGCACCGTATTACCAGCACCCGATGCGAGCGGCAACACACAGTTCGCAATCGACCAAGCCGTCGGCGCACGGTACGTGCGGTTTGTTGTGAAAAACGTTGCCCGCATACCCGATGGCCTTGCCGGTGCCGGTAGTCCGGCATGGTTGTTCCTTGACGAGATCGACATCCGCTGACAGCACACAACTTTGACGGATCATGAGAACCCTGATCGCCTCCCTCCTGCTCCTCGCCTCTCAAGCGCTGCTCGCGCAAAAGCCCATCTACGCATATGCCATCGGCAACTGGCGCAACGGACCTACGGTGCACATGACCGAAGTGTTCGAGACAAGCGAGAAGTTCACTACCGAACAGATCATGGCGCGGGTGAAAGCCGAGTATGCAGCCTTTAAGGATATCACCGATACCGATCTGCTGCTCTTCACGGAACGCGAAGAGGCACTGAACAACCAAAAGGTGCTGCTGAACAAGTACGCGCAGCGGAAGCTGGCCGTGAAGGTGACATCCACCGATGGCAAAGTCGTGGACCGATGGCCGCCGGCAGGCCACCCCCTACCGGAGGTGAAGAGCCCCGAGGCGCCTGCTCCGATGCCGGCCACCAAGCCTTGAACCATTGACCGCCGCTTCGGGTACCGCTCTCCGACCGCCCTCCTACATTTCGGCATGACCCGTCAAGCACCCTTGCTGCGTACGCTCCCTTTCGCTTTCCTCGTTCATCCCATTCTGGCCGTTGCCCAATTGGGCGATGGCAAAGAGGGCTTCACAAGATCTGATACGCTGCGCGGGAGCATCGGTCCGGAACGAGCGTGGTGGGATGTGACGCACTACGATGTCAGCGTAGCCCCGGACTTCCAGAGCAAGTCGATCATTGGCATCACGACGATCTCGTTCTCAGCGAACGTCGAGGGCAAACGCATGCAGGTTGATCTTCATGAGCCGCTTCTGGTGGACAGCATCACCACCAGCGTTGCGACTTTCCGTGACGGCGACTTCCTCATTACGGAACAAGCGATCCAGAGCACGCGAGAAGGCAACGTGCTGTGGGTGGAACTTCCAACGCCCATGATCGCGGGCGAGGTCTCTTCTATCTCCGTGTACTACCACGGCACACCGCGCGCCGGGAAAAACCCACCTTGGGATGGCGGCTGGATCTGGCGGACCGATGAACAGGGCAACCCTTGGATGAGCGTGGCCTGCCAAGGCCTTGGCGCCAGCGTGTGGTACCCGTGCAAAGACCACCAAAGCGATGAACCCGATAGCGCCGCGCTGCACATCACTGTTCCGGACAGCTTACAAGCGATCGGCAATGGGCGGTTGCGCGGCAAGTCGCAGCACCGCAACGGCACTACGACCTGGAACTGGGCCGTGAGCAATCCGATCAATTCGTACAACCTCGTCCCGTACATCGGGAAGTATGCGCACTTCAGTGAAGTGTATGCCGGTGTGCAAGGCAAACTCGATCTGGACTATTGGATGCTGGCTTATAACGAGATCAAAGCCCGCGATCACTTCATGCAAGTGCCGCTCATGCTGAACTGCTTCGAAGAATGGCTCGGCCCCTATCCCTTTTACAACGATGGTTACAAACTGGTGGAAGCGCCGCACCTGGGCATGGAACATCAGAGCGCGATCGCATACGGCAACAAGTACTTGAACGGATATCTCGGCACGGATCGCAGCAAGTCTGTGCACGGCTTGAAGTGGGACTACATCATCATCCACGAGAGCGGCCACGAGTGGTTCGCCAACAGCATCACTACGGCCGATATCGCCGACATATGGATCCATGAAGGCTTCACCGACTACACCGAAACGATCTACACCGAATGCCAGAGCGGAAAGCAAGCCGCTGAGGAATACGTGGTCGGGTTACGCGAAGACATCGCGAACGACAAACCGCTCATCGGTCCCTACGGCGTGAATCAGGTAGGAAGCGGTGACGTGTATAACAAAGGCGCGAACCTCATACACATGATCCGCCACATCGTCGGCGACAGCACGTTCAAAGCGATGCTGCTGGAAATGAACCGCCGGTTCTTCCACAAGACGGTGACTAGTGCGGAGGTGGAAGACTTCATGATCAACTTCAACGATCGGACGAGGACGATGCTCAACAAGACCATCTTCGATCAGTACCTGCGCACTGTGCAAATACCCATACTCGAATACGCGATCAAGAAGAAGCGTTTGTGGGTACGATGGAGCAACTGTATCCCCGGCTTCACCATGCCCGTGAACCTTGCCATTAATGGTGAAGCAGGGAAAGGGGTGGTCGGTACCGACTGGATCCATTTGTACAGCAGCACTCCTGCGGGAACCATTCCTCTTATGGATCGCAACTGGTACATTTCGGCGAAGGAGGCTGACAAGGCCGCACTACGATCCGTTCCGTAGCAGGTCGTGAAAGTGAACAACCGCCCGGCACCCGAATGCTGAACATGCCCATCGAACACATCGCCCTTCTCACCTCCGGCGGTGATGCCCCCGGCATGAACGCCGCTATACGTGCGGTGGTGCGCACGGCCCACTTCCATGGTATCAAGACTACCGGTGTGCTCGACGGCTACGACGGGCTGGTGAAGAAGAACTTCATCGACCTCGGACCGCGGGATGTGAAGAACATCGTGCAGCGCGGCGGCACCATCCTGCGCAGTGCCCGCAGCGAAGCGTTCATGGAACCGGACGGCCGAGCGCAAGCAGCCATGAGCCTGCGCGATGCCGGCATCGATGCGTTGATCTGCATTGGCGGCGGCGGCACACAGACCGGTGCACATCAACTCGCACAGGAACAGGACGTGCGTGTGATCGGTATCGCCAGCACCATCGACAACGACTTGGGCGGCAGCGATCGCACCATCGGCTTCGACACGGCGTGCAATACGGCGCTGGAAGCCATGGACCGCTTGCGCGACACGGCATCGAGCTATGGCCGCATCTTCTTCGTGGAAGTCATGGGGCGCGACACCGGCTTCATCGCCATGCACACCGGCATCGCTGCAGGCGCGGAGTACGTGATGGTTCCCGAGCGCAAGGAGAATGTGGAAGAATTGGTGCGCGTGCTGGAGAATCGCTCGAAGGAAAAAGGCAGTTGCATCGTGGTGGTCGCCGAAGGCGATCAAGAAGGCGGCGCGTTCAAACTCGCCGAGCAGGTCAAGAAGCGGTGCCCGCAATTCGACATCCGTGTTAGCGTACTCGGCCACTTGCAACGCGGCGGTAACCCCACCATGGCCGATCGTTTGCTGGCCGCGCGTTTGGGTTCAGCAGCAGTGGAAGGCTTGAAGGACAACAAGCACAACTGCGTGGTCGGCATCGTCAAGGGCGAGATCACCTTCACACCGCATGCTGATGCGATTGCTCAGAAGAAATCCATCGAGCCCGACCTCTTCCGCTTGGTGCAGATGCTGGCGGTGTAAGTTCGCTGGCCCCGGGAAATCGGGATGCAGACACATGCGAAGCCAACGTTTCTTCATCACTCTCGCTTTCTCCTTTTCGCTTCTTGCTGGTCGCGCGCAGACCGCTCAGTTCGACATCACCTACAACAGTGTGCCGCCTGCTTTGGTCACCGCTTTCGACGATGCCGACGATATCTGGTCCCAGCTGCTCATGTCATCCGTGCCCATCAAGGTCAATGTGAGTTTCTATCCCCTCGGCGCCAACGCGCTCGGCATCACCTTTCCCAACGGTCGTCGCGACTTTCCGAGCGCTCCGTATGCGGATACGTGGTACGCATCGGCGTTGGCCAATAGCATCGCAGGCGTGGAGCTGAACCCGGGCGAGAACGACATCGACATCTTCTTCAGCAATGGCGCCAACTGGTACACCGATACCAGCGGCACACCCGGTGCCGGCCAGCACGATTTCGTTTCCGTTGCGCTGCATGAACTCGGTCATGGTCTCGGCTTCGTGGGCCTGAGCAAAAAGGTGGGCAATGAGGGTTCGTTCGGACTATTGCAGATGGCGGATTTCTTTCCCCTCACCACCAGCTTCCCATGGCCCGAGCTCGACACGCTCCCGGGGATCTTCGACCGCTTCCTCAGCGATCAACAAGATGGTCCATTGGCCATGATGCCCAACCCAAGCACCCTGCTCGGCAGCGCAATGACGGGCAACACGCTCTACTTCAACGGCCCGATCGTTATGGCCATGAACGGCGGACAGGCACCACGCATCTACGCACCGGGCGCCTTCGCGCTCGGCAGCAGCTGCGTGCATTTGAACGAGAGCACCTACCCGGTCGGCAACCCGAACGAGTTGATGACACCCTTCAGCAGTGCAGGTAGCGTGAACCATGATCCGGGGTTGATCTGCCTCTGGATGCTGCGCGATATCGGTTGGAACTTGGCCCCCGGTGTCGGTGTTGATGAGGTGCCGCCAACGGCTTCCTTCAGCGTGTTCCCCAATCCCGCTGATGACGTGATCACACTTACTGCCCCAGAGCGGATGCAGAACGAGCACCTCGCGTTGCTCGATGCCCACGGACACATCATCCGGGTTGTGCCTTCAACCAACACCATGGATGTCGGCGACCTCGCCCCGGGCGCGTACGTGTTGCGCGTGATCGGTTCAGCGCAGCATGTGCGGTTCATTAAAGCCTGACCCATGGAACACAGCTACGCCCTCACTGTTGAATGGACCGGCAACAACGGCACCGGTACCGATGGCTACCGCAACTACAAGCGCGATCACATCGTCCGCATCGCGGACAAGCCCGATCTACTGGGTTCCGCGGACCCCACCTTCCGCGGTGATCCCTCGCGCCACAACCCCGAAGAATTATTGGTGGCGGCGCTCAGTGCCTGTCACATGCTCAGCTACCTACACGTTTGCGTGAAGAACGGCGTGGTGGTAACAGCCTACACCGACAACGCCACCGGCAGCATGGAAACCATCGGCGACGGCGGCCACATGACCGAAGTGGTGTTGCACCCGGTGGTTACCGTTAGCGATGCCAGCATGATCGAGAAAGCGCAGTCCTTGCACAGTGAGGCCAGCAAGCTCTGCTTCATCGCCAGCTCAGTGAACTTTCCTGTACGCCACGAACCAACGTGCCGCTCGAGCCAAGGCTGACGCATCACGCCTTCATTGCGCGTTCCAGACCGGCGCGCGCAATGCCACGCACCTTGTTCTTCACCATGGACGACCAGCCCAGTAGCAAGCCTGTGATGCCAAGCGCCTGCCGGCTCCACCGCCAGAAGTTGAAATGGTCGCGTTGTCGCACGATCAACCCATCGCGCAGCTCGAATTCGCTACGGATCTTGTTGTGCACCTTCTTACCCGTCTTGCTGAAGGTGTAAAACGCCTCCCATTCGCACACACCGCGCTCGGCGGTTTCCTCCACCACACGGAAAGTCACGCGCAGGTCGGTACCCGACGTCAGCAGCATCTTCCACATGGCCCGCACACCGCTCGCATCCAGATCAGGGAACACGGGGTCGGTGAAGCGCGCACCATCTGCGTAACAAGCGCCCATGGCTGCCCAGTCGCGCTGGGCGAAGGCGGTGTAGAAGCGGCTGAGGGTGCCCATGCTCAAAGATGCCGTTCGTGTTCCGCGATCGGCACATCATTGATGCTCGCATAGCGCTTGCGCATGTATCCGAGCTCATCGAACTCCCAGTTCTCGTTGCCGTAGCTGCGGAACCAATTGCCGTCGGCATCGTGCCACTCATATTCGAAACGCACGGCGATGCGGTTGTCGCCATGGGCCCAGTACTCCTTCTTCAACGTGTAGTCGAGTTCCTTCGCCCACTTGCGCTTCAGGAAGGCAACGATCTCCTCGCGCCCGGTGATGAACTCCGAGCGGTTCCGCCACTCGCTGTCCACCGTGTAGGCTTTCGCCACCCGTTCTGGGTCCTTGCTGTTCCAAGAGTCCTCGGCCATCTGGATCTTCTGGCGCGCAGTGGCCTCGGTAAAGGGCGGTTGTGGTGGGCGGGGTTCCATGGTGTGAAGATGGAGACAGGTCTTTCAATGACCAGCTGCACGTCCGCCCTTGCGCACCGCCATCACGGCCGCGAAAACCTGGAACAACGCGGCCAACAGGTACATGAAGGGCAGCCCCTTCTTACCAGCTAGGATGAATTCACCCATTACTGTCAAGGACAGCGCGGCTTCGATCGCGAAGAAGGTACCGTCGACCCACGGCCACTTGCGCACGAGCTGCGTATGGAACGCTGCCACCAGCAGGAACAGGATGCCCGCCGCAGCGAACAGTGACCACGTCGCGTGACCGTGGTCATACCGTTCACAGGCGTGCAGAACAATGAGGAGTCCGGAGAAAAAGTGGCCGAAGCGCTTGAGCCGCGCTTTGCGCTTCGCCTTTTGTGCCGGGTCCATGCGCCAATGATAACAGCCTAGCGCATACTTCAGAAGGCACAGGGGGTATCACAAATTGTGATACCCCCTGCCAATGCTGGGGTTGCGGATATGGGAACCAGGCGGATGTGGAAAACTGCCCCACCCTACTCACCCCACACGCAGGTAGTTTCGCGACCCTGCTCCAATGAAGTTCTCACACCTCCACGTCCACACCCAGTTCAGTCTGCTCGACGGCGCCGCAAGCATTCCGGCACTATACAAAAAGGCCGTCGCCGATGGGCAGCCTGCTATTGCCATCACCGATCACGGCAACATGTTCGGTGCGTTCAAATTCGTGGCCGAGGCCGGCAAGCACAAGAACGAGGACGGCAGCTTGAAGGTGAAGCCGATCGTGGGATGCGAATTCTACGTCGTTGAGGATCGCACCAAGAAGACCTTCACCCGCGAGGACCGCGACCAGCGTTATCACCAGTTGATGCTGGCGAAGAACGCGACCGGCTACACCAATCTCAGCAAGCTCTGCTCGCTAGGCTATATCGAGGGCTTCTACAGCAAGTATCCGCGCATCGACAAAGGCTTGATCGTGCAATACCACGAGGGCCTCATCGCTACCACGTGCTGTCTTGGTGCCAGCGTGCCGCGCATCATCCTCAAGAAGGGTGAAGCCGCCGGTGAAGCGGAGTTCAAGTGGTGGCTCGATCTCTTCGGCGATGACTACTACGTGGAACTGCAACGGCACGGCATTCCGGAACAGGACCAGGTGAACGCCGTCCTCGTGAAATGGGCGGCCAAGTACAACGTGCCCATCATCGCCAGCAACGACAGCCACTACGTGGACCAGTCGGACAGCAACGCGCACGACATCCTGCTCTGCGTAAACACCGGTGAAAAGCAGAGTACGCCCAAAGCCGACGACAGCGATGACGAAGTGAGCCAGAAAGGCAAGCGCTTCGCCTTCTACAACGACGAGTTCTTCTTCAAAACGCAGGCCCAGATGGCCGCGACTTTCCATGATCTGCCCGAGGCCTTGGACAATACCAATCGCATTGTCGACAAGGTGGATCTGCTGAAGCTGAAGAAGGACATCCTGCTGCCCAACTATCAGATCCCCGAGGGCTTCGCGGACCAGGACGAATACCTGAAGCATTTGACGTATGAGGGTGCGATCAGGCGCTACGTAGGTGTGTCACCTCGAACGCAGTCGAGAGGCGGCACGCCGGAGCTCAGTGCTGATATCTCGTCTGCGCTCGACATGACAAGGGCCGGGGCGCTGGACATGAGCGGTGATCCCGGTCTTACCGGCGGCATCG
>CADECG010000100.1 GCA_902825795.1 uncultured Bacteroidota bacterium | reverse complement strand
AGGCCATGACCGGCCAGTTCGAGCGCACGCTGCTGATCGCCGATGAGGGCGCGTACGTGAGCTACCTCGAAGGCTGCACCGCTCCCATCCGCGACGAGCACCAGTTGCACGCCGCCGTGGTGGAACTCGTGGCGTTGAAGGACGCGGAGATCAAATACAGCACCGTCCAGAACTGGTACCCCGGTGACAAGGACGGCAAGGGCGGCATCTACAACTTCGTCACCAAGCGTGGCATGTGCCTCGGTGATCGCAGCAAGATCAGCTGGACGCAGGTGGAGACCGGCAGCGCGATCACGTGGAAGTACCCGAGCTGTGTGCTGAAGGGCGACTACAGCACCGGCGAGTTCTACAGCGTGGCGGTGACCAACAACCGTCAGCAGGCCGACACGGGCACCAAGATGACCCACATCGGCAAGGGCACGAAAAGCACCATCGTAAGCAAGGGCATCAGCGCGGGCTTTTCCAACAACAGCTACCGCGGTCTGGTGAAGATCGGCAAGGGCGCGAAGGGCGCACGCAACTTCAGTCAATGCGATTCACTGCTGCTCGGCGACCGCTGCGGCGCACACACCTTCCCATACATCGAGAGCGAGAACCCGACCGCGATGGTGGAGCACGAAGCCACCACGAGCAAGATCGGCGAGGACCAGATCTTCTACCTCAACCAGCGTGGCATCGAAACGGAGAAGGCGGTGAGCCTGATCGTGAACGGCTACTGCAAGGAGGTATTGAACCAGCTGCCGATGGAGTTCGCGGTGGAAGCGCAGAAGTTGTTGGCGGTGAGTCTTGAAGGAAGTGTTGGGTGATGAGCAGGTGGGCATCGGGGTTTCCATTTGCGCTCACCGGAGCCGCTCTTTTTCTTGGTAGTTGTTGGATGAAGGGCTCGCATGATGCCAATGAGTGGATCAACGCGATCGAGAAGGGAATGACCAAGGATGAGGTCGAGGCATCGAAGCCCGACCATGTGACCATCCATTGGGATCAGCCCTTGGTCGACAGTGCCTCAACAGCAGTGGAGTACGACGTGACGTATGAGGACAGAACGGACTTTTACATAACGCCTTACTACTTGGTATTCGTTGACGGACGATACGAAGGATATTCCGGCAGGAACTGACCCTTGGTACGGTCCTCCTCGTCTGTATGGGCCTGCCCGCGCTCGTTTACTTTCGACGCCCGCAATGCAAGGTTTTTCCGCTGTCATCATCACCTTCAACGAGGAGCGCAACATCGGCCGCTGCATTGCCTCGGTACAAGGGTTGGCCGATGAGGTGATCGTTGTCGATTCGGAAAGCACAGATAGGACTCGGGCGATCGCCGAGGAGTTGGGTGCTCGTGTACTCGTCAGAAAGTGGACCGACTACAGCGACCAAAAGAACTTTGCCAATCAGCAAGCTTTGCACGCGTACATCCTTTCGCTCGATGCTGACGAGGAGGTATCGCCAGTCTTGCGTGGATCTCTTTCAGACGCCAAGAAGGCCGGACTTCAAGGTGCCTACAGTATGCATCGTTTAACCAACTATTGCGGCCATTGGGTGCGGCATGGTGGCTGGTATCCGGATACCAAGGTGCGCTTGTTCCCCAAGAGTGCAGTGCACTGGGAAGGTGAATTCGTGCACGAGACATTGGGATTGGAAAAGGGTTTGTCGACCGCCTTACTCAAGGGTGACCTGCTGCATTACAGCTATGTGTCCGTGCTGGACCATGAAGCACGGATCCAGCGGTACAGTGAGCTTCACGCAAGGAAGTTCTTCGCAGCAGGCAAGCGCGCTGGTTTCGTGAAGCTGTGGCTCTCGCCAGTGGCCAAATTCCTTCAAGGCTACGTGTTCCAACTCGGCATCCTGGACAGATGGGCGGGTTGGAAGATCGCCGCGTTGAGTGCGAAGGCCGTCCACTTGAAGTATGCCAAGTTGAACCGGCTATACCGTGAACAGCACGCCTGAATGCATCGTCATCAGTCGCACGGACAGCATCGGTGATGTGATGCTCACGCTGCCGATCGCGGGCCTGTTGAAGCAACGGTTTCCCGGAGTGCGCATCATCTTCATAGGTCGTCGATACACCCTGCCAGTGTTGCATTGCAGCGCGCAAGTGGATCAAGCGATCGCGTTGGAGGACCTATCCACCGACCCGGTTACAACCATGCGTTCATGGAAGGCAGATGCGATCGTGCATGTCTTCCCGGAGAAGCAGGTCGCCAAGTGGGCGAAGCAGGCCGACATTCCTTTGCGCGTGGGCACAAGTCATCGGTGGTGGCACTGGCTCACCTGCAATGCCCGTGTAGCACTCAGCAGGAAGAAGAGCGACCTGCACGAAGCACAGTTGAACGTGAAGCTGTTGGCCCCATTGGGTATTGCAGGCACGCTTGACCTGTCTGAGCTTGCAATGCTCACCGGCTTCGTGCCGAACGCGCCCGGGCCCTTGGTTTCTTCCCTGCTGAAAAGCGACCGAAAGTGCTTGGTTTTACACCCGCACAGCAAGGGTAGCGCGGTTGAATGGGGCTTGAAGAACTACGCCGAGCTCATGCGCGCAATAAATCCAAATCGATGGCAAGTGCTCGTTACCGGTACGCAAGCTGAAGCCGACCGCTACCGGGCTGGGCTACCGTTTGGTCTACCACATGTCGTTGACTTGGGTGGCAAGCTGACATTGCCACAGCTGATCGAGGTGATCGGCGCAAGCGATGCCTTGGTTGCGGCCAGCACCGGGCCCCTGCACATTGCTGCCGCGAGCGGCATTCAAACCATTGGTCTGTTCAGTTCCCGAAGGCCGATCCATCCGGGCCGTTGGGCACCAATTGGGAGAAAAGTGCATGTGCTCGTTGACGATCCCGCATGTGCACAATGCGCTGCGGGCAAGGCTTGCGATTGCATCACGCGGATCGCCCCGAAACGGGTGATGGAACTGTTGGGGTAGAAGACCCTGCGACCCCGAACACGAAGAGGCAATAGAAGAACGCTGCGAAGGTGATCCCGGCCTGTGTCTCAAGCGTGTCTTCGGAAAAGCACGACACCATGAACGCGAAGGCCCAAGCGACGAAAAGCACATGCGAGTGCGCCTTTCGTCTCGTCGCGGGGTATATCCATGCGAACATGCAGACCACGAGGCCGAACAGGCCGAAGCTTACCAGCCAAGTTAGGTATTGGTTGTGGGCACGGTGATACCAGCGCGGGGCAAGCTTGCTGTGCATTCGTTCGTACTCCTCGTTGAATGCCGTTTGCGTGTCGCCGGTTCCGACACCCGCCAACCAGTGGTCCTTGGCGATCCGGATCGCGGCTTTCCAGAATTCCAGTCGCATGGCCAGCGAATAACCGCTCGGGTCTCCTGTGTTGTCGTAGCGCTGTAACTCGAAAACCAATTCGTGGACACGCTCTCCGAGGCGGTACTGCAGACCACTGTTCACGGAAGAAACGCCGCGCTGTATCCGCCGAAGGTCATCGGGGGTCAGTGCCGACAGGCCGACCGAGTCCTTGGTCAGTCCCTTGCTGGTCATGTATCGGAACAGTGTGCCGTAGAGCACATGGCCTTGCTCATCGATGGTATCCAACGGTTGATCACTCAGTCGCTGCCATCCCCGATGTACTTCGGCCCATGCAATGTTGCGCCATACGTAGCGACCATTCTCCAGTTGCATGTCCGTCGTATCGTGCTTGTACACCTCGCCACCGACCGAGCGCAAGGGCAATGGCGCCCGTTCGATCGCGTCAACGCGCAGGGCATCGCGAACATTCCATCCGAGAAGGGTGATGACAAGCAACGGGATCGCAATGAGCAACGAGCGGATCATCATGCGTACAAAACCCTTGCGTGGCGAGGCCCAGTGCCAGAGCGCCCACGCGGTGACACTGACCACTATGAAGACACCGGCGATGCTGCCCAACAGGTTGATGAATATCACGCACCAAGCGATCGCGACCACATGGAGCGGGCGTAGTGCCAGTTGCTTAGGCCAGTAGTACGCGAACACGAATACTGCCATGCACACCATCAAGGCGAGCCGTATGTGGCTGATGAAATGCGACAGTGCCCGATAGTCGAGCAGGTCATCTGCCAGCAGAAAACAAGTGATGGTGCTGAGCAGCACACTGCACGCGAACAATAGCAGGATGGTGCGCAGTTCACGGCGAGACAAAGCCGCTGAGGAAGCCATGATCGGAGGAAGCACCATGGCTGGCAGCAGTATGCGGCACAAGTCGAGACCCCAGCCAAGATCGTTGGTCCAGAACAACCCGACCAAGTGAAGTGCGGGAAAGGCAAGGAACACGAGCACTACCGGATCGCAGAACGCGCGGGCCGAACGCGGGCCGAAAGACTTTCGTGCAACCCCTTCCCAGATCCATGCAACGAGCACGATGATGTGCCCAAGGCTCATGAGAAATTCTCCCCAAGGCATACCGATCGCGATGACCGACAGGCCGAACAGGTAGGCCCAGCGGAACGCATCCCGATGTGCGCGTGTCAGCACTGCATCCGGGCCTTCCGCAATGCCCATCCGCTCTTCCATGCGTGGGGTGGCGGTTACTTCTTGCCGCTGAGGATCGTGGTCGTCTCGCCGCTATTAAGTACTTCCAACGCGCGCTTCAAGTATGGGTCAGTTGCCAACGCAGCGCGGTAACGACCGGTTTGCAACATGTAGCGGCTCACGATCTCGCCACGCAGGACCTCGCTCACATCATCGCGGAAGCGTCGCAATTCTTCTTCCTTGTTCGGCTTCAATTCGGCCTTCAAGGCTTCGATCGCCTTTTCGGAATGCTCGTAGTAGCGTTCCTTTTTCGCGGCGGCCACTAGTTCATCGAGCGCATCGAGGCTTTCGGTATCGTACGTGAATTCCTTATCCTTCACGAACGTGAGGAAGTCCTCGTATATGGCATCGGTGATCACGAACGTCTCGGGCTTGCCTATGCTGTCATGGGTCGCGCGGTACTTGTTGGCGTAATCGAAAAAGAGGTCTTTCACCGCCAAACCCCCAACGACTTTAGCCATGTCAGGTTCTGTTATCGTTACATCAGGTGCAATTCCGCGACCGTCGAACACCGGTCGGCCGTTACGGGTCTCGAACGCCTTGATGGCACTGTCCGAAACGTTGATCGCAGTGCCCGAGCTGTCGCGGTGCGCGTAATCGATCTTCTGGATGCAACGGCCACTGGGGATGTAGTACTTGGCCACGGTCACCTTGACTTTATTGTTGTACACGATGTCCCGGGTTTGTTGCACAAGGCCCTTGCCGTATGTGCGTTCACCCAGGATCACGGCGCGATCAAGGTCCTGCAACGCTCCGGCGACGATCTCGCTAGCGCTTGCACTTCCCTCATCAACGATCACGACCAACGGAACATTGGCGTCCAATGGTTCGCTCAGCGTGGTGTAGCTCTTGTCCCATTCGGCGATCCGGCCCTTGGTCTCCACCACCTTCTCGTTCTTCGGCACGAAGAGGTTGACAATGTTCACGGCTTCGCGAAGCAATCCTCCGCCGTTACCGCGCAGGTCGAGCACCAGTTTCTGCATGCCTTGGTCCTTCAGCTCCTTGATCGCATTTCGCACATCGGTGCCCGCGGTGGCCGTGAAACCATTGAGTTTCACATAACCCACTTTGTTCGCTTCGTCCACGAATCCCTTGTAAGGAACATCCGGGATCTTGATCTCCATGCGCGTTAACGTGTGCTCCTGTTCCGCACCCGCGCGCCGGGTTATGATCTTCACTTGGGTGCCGGCCTGCCCTTTCAACAGCTTGCTCGCCTGTTCGGTGTCCATGCCGCTGACCTTCTTACCGTCCACGCTGATGATCTCATCGCCCGCGCGGAACCCCGCAGTGGCCGCCGGGAAAGTCTCGTAGGGTTCGCTCACCATCACTTTTTCACCCTGTGTTTTGATCAGCGCACCGATCCCACCGTACTGCCCAGTGGTCTGGAACCGATATTCCTCGATATCACTCTCGGGGATATAATCGGTGTACGGGTCGAGCGACGTGAGCATGGCGTCAATACCCGTCTTCATGATCTCGCCCGGGTTCACATCATCCACATAGTAGATGTTGAGTTCCTTGTACACCTCGGTGAACACCTCGATGTTCTTGCTGATCTCGAAGTAGTTGTCGCCTGCGGCGATGCCGATGCCGCCAAAGAGGCCGATGGATCCGATGATGAGCATCGTTTTCATGCGGCGAGTGATCGTGTTCTTCATACGGGTTGAGTGTTCAAGGGACGGGGTCGTAACCATGACCGCCCCAAGGATGACAGGATAAAAAGCGCTTGAGGGTAAGCCAGCCACCCTTCAAAGCACCGTGTTTGCGCAGCGCTTCCACACCATAATGCGAGCAGCTCGGCGCATACCGGCACTCGCCAGGCAGCAGCGGGCTGAGGGTGTGTTGGTACACCTTCACCAAACCAATGAGCAACGAGGCGACCGGCTTAGCCATGTTCTTGAAGCCAACGGTTAAGACAGCTGGATATTTTCCGTTGAGTGAGTTCCCATGCCGGAACCGTCTTCCCTTGGTAGATGCACAGCCATGCGAACTGCAGGTCGCGGTCTTCAAGACGCGCGAACAGATCGGGCTTTTGCAACCGATAGGCTTCGCGCATACGGCGCTTGGCCGTGTTCCGGTCCACGGCCTCGTGCAGGTTGCGCTTGGGCACTGCGAAGGCGATCTGCGCACGCACACCTGCGGGCATCTCCATCGGCAGGCCGATAAGTCGGAACGGAGGATCGTTGACCGCCTTGCCTTGTTTCACCACGGTTTCCATGCGCAGTTTGCCGCACAAGCGTTCCTGCTTGCTCAAGGTAAGGCGTGGTGCAAGGGACATGGCTCCAGAAGGCGCCGGAAGGCGCGATGGGTGACGGGTGGTTCGGCACGCAAGGTTAGCGGTACCGCGTTGGTTCACGAAGGTTCATGCCGCGCATTGTCCTCCACCACTTGTCGAAGACCGAGAGCCCCGTGATAGTGATGGATACTCACAACTGAGGAAAAAGGCCGGACCCAACTCCGAACTATTTCTTCTTCACTGGCTTGGCAGCCTTCTTCGCGGGAGCTGCCTTCTTCTTGCTCGAAGGCTTGACGGCTTTCACCACTTGCTTCACCATGGCCTTCACAGCTTTCTTCACTCCTGTGTCGGGTTTCCTGGCAGTTGCCTTCGCAGCGGGCAGTGGTGGCGGTGGTGGTGGGGTCAGCGGGCCGGTGTGTCCTTTCGCCGCCCTCTTCATGTAGAGTTCGATCGCGCCGGTCATGCTGGGTGCCTGGTGCAGGGGGGCTGCGATATCCAAGCGCAAGCCCGCATCGCGCACCGCCTTTACCGTGGTCGGGCCAAAGGCAGCGATCACCGTTCCGTTCTGGGTGAAGTCGGGAAAATTCTTCTTCAGGCTTTCGATCCCGGCCGGACTGAAGAACACGAGCATGTCGTACTTCACCTCCTTCAGGTCGCGCAGGTCAGCTGCAACGGTGCGGTAGATAACGGCCTTGCTGTAGGCAATACCTGCCTTGTCCAGCAACTCCGGTATCTCTTGTTTCTGGATATCCGTGCAGGGCACAAGGAACTTCTCGTCCTTGTGTTTCTTGATCACATCCATCAGGTCACCGAAGGTCTGCTTCCCGATGAAGACTTTCCGCTTACGGTAGACGATATACTTCTGGACATAGTAAGCCACGCTTTCGCTCACACAGAAATACTTCATCATTTCCGGCACCAACACGCGTACTTCCTTCGCAATGCGGAAAAAATGGTCCACGGCATTGCGACTGGTGAAGATGACCGCGCTGTGGTCCAGAATGTTGACGCGATCCTGCCGGAAGTCTTGGCCAGCTATAGGCTCGATCTTGATGAAGGGCCGGAAGTCGATTTTAACCGACATCTTCTTCGAGAGATCGTGGTAAGGCGATTTTTCACCCACCGGTTCGGGCTGGGTGACAAGGATGGTCTTGATCTTCAAACGGGGGCGCTGCTTATACGGGGTCCGACAGGAGGTGAGCTTGTTGCGCTATGGTTTGCACGGCTAGTGCGGCAGGCAGAATTTCCGAGGCGCAAATGTAAAGGAAGATGTTACCCGGCCCGACCGCATGGCCAAGCCCGATGATCACCGCCCTGAACCAGCGGTAGACCAGCATCCCCAAGAGCAAGACGGCTCCAATGATGATAGCGATGTTACGCGCGGACGGCTGGTAGGCAATTATGAGGGTAAACGGTAGCAACGCGAGGCCACATGCTATGGTCAGCAGCAGCGATGTGTAGAGGTACTCGCCCAGCCCCGGATCGGTCTTGAAGAACCAACTGGTGAGGCGGATCACAAAGACTTGAGCTGCGGTGATCCCCACGACAGCGGAAAGGATCGGAAAGAAAGCCTGAAGTCCTGCGGTGAGATCTCCGCTGTTCACCACGGTTTGATGAATGAAAAGTCCGATCAAGGCCAAGGCCGCAACGATCAATGCGATCAAACCACGGTCGCGCAAACTGATGTCGTCCCGCATGGTCTGCTGGCCAAGTCGCAGGCGGAACACACCGTCGCGGAGTAATGCCCACTTCTTCCTTGCCCGAACATTGGTCCACGCGAGAACAATGATGGCGCTCAGCAGAACTAGGCCCACCCAGCCTTCGCTCAACACATCGTGCACCCTTGGTGCAGCTTCGAAACCCGTGGTGCCCATCGTATCGCCGTGCCTATCGCGCAACGAAAGTAGATGGGCTTCTGCGGGGCCATGGTGCTACTTTCGCCGCGCTTTCAACAGCACCCCATGAGCACTGCCGCCGCACCCAAAGCGAAGAAGAGTTCCGCCACCGACCAGTTCCAAGCACACGACCACTATCTGGTGGACGAGTTGCTCACGGAAGAGCACAAGCTGATCCGCGACACGGCGCGCAAGCACGTAAGCAAACACCTGAAGCCGATCATCGAAGAGGCGTTCGAGAAAGAACTCTTCCACCCGGAGATCATTCCCGGGTTGGCCGAGATCGGTGCGTTCGGACCGATGGTGCCGGTGGAGTATGGCGGAATGGGCTTGGACCAGATCAGCTACGGCTTGATCATGCAGGAGATCGAGCGGGTGGACAGTGGTTTGCGCAGCCTATGCAGCGTGCAAGGTTCGCTGGTGATGTACCCGATCTGGAAATACGGCAGCGAAGAACAGAAGATGAAATGGCTGCCGCAGTTGGCCGCCGGCAAGAAGATCGGTTGCTTCGGACTTACGGAGCCCGACCATGGCAGCAATCCCGGCGGCATGGTCACCACGTTTGTTGACAAAGGCGATCACTACCTACTGAACGGGGCCAAGATGTGGATCAGCAACAGCCCCTTGGCCGACATCGCTGTGGTATGGGCCAAGGCGGAGAACACCGAAGGTCGCATTCACGGATTGATCGTAGAGCGTGGAATGGAGGGCTTCAGCACGCCAACGACGCACGGCAAACTGTCCTTACGCGCAAGCCCTACCGGTGAACTGGTGTTCGACAATGTGAAGGTGCCCAAGGGCAATCTGCTCCCGAACAAGAGCGGCCTGGGTGCGCCGCTCGGCTGCTTGGATAGCGCACGTTATGGTATTGCATGGGGCACGCTTGGCGTTGCCATGGAGTGCTACGACACTGCGCTTCGCTATGCGCAGCAACGCATTCAGTTCGGAAAGCCGATCGGTGGCTTCCAACTCACGCAGAAGAAGTTGGCCGAGATGATCACCGAGATCACCAAGGCGCAATTGCTCACGTGGCGCCTCGGTGTGTTGCGCAACGAAGGCCGCGCCAGCACCGCGCAGATCAGCATGGCCAAGCGCAATAACGTGCACCTCGCAATGACGATCGCCCGCGAAGCGCGCCAGATCCTGGGCGGCATGGGCATCACCAACGAGTACCCCATCATGCGCCACATGATGAACCTCGAAAGCGTGGTGACCTATGAAGGCACACACGATATCCACCTGCTGATCACAGGGCAGGAGGTGACGGGGTTGGCGGCGTTCAAATGATACTTTCTCCTGATGAAGAGCTGAAGCTGCCCGACCCCTTCCATTGGTCCCGAAGTTTTCGTGGTTCCCTCACTGTGACTGAATTGTACGAACGTCTCAGACCGCATGTGGATACCAAGTGGAGCGGCTGGGGTTTTTTCGCTGAGCCACTTCGTCGCCCATACTATGGTCGGTTCACGGCGACGCGATTCATACTGTACGCGCATCAGGGACTTCAGAATGGTGCGTCGCTGCGATGATCATTTCGTGGAAAGATCAACGTGACACGACCGTACATATCCGGTTCAGTTGGCCAAGCCTGAGTTTCTTGACCGTTCTGGTTATTTTCTTATTCGTCGAGGGCTTCGTGATTTGGGTCACGAAAGATCTTCACATCGACACCCTCTTCTACTGGATCCCACTATGTGTATCCGCGGCAATCTGCGGGACTTTTGTTCTCCGGACATGGTTGGAATACCAAAGCGCGCTGAGGTTTCTATCCCGTGAGATGGGATTGGCGATGGACGGGTCTCGCGATATACGTGAGCGGGATATCAGTTGACCAAACCTGATCGGTTCATCATAAGAGATGAACACTTGATATGGAAGTCACGCCGCCCCTTTCTCTTCCATCTGTGCCCGCAACCAACGCAGGGCGTCCACCTCTTCCTCGAACACACGCGTTTCGAACGGCTGCTGGTGGTATATGAAATAGAGTTTGCTGGCGGCGTGCATCTCCAAACTGTCGGTGACCACGGCCAACGCGCGGATCTGGCCTTTACTCCGTTGATCGCGATAGTGATCGTTGTTCATCAGGTCGGCCTTTACCTGCATGCCGGCCGGGAAGACGCTAAGGATGCAACACTTCCCGTGGTGGTCGCACAACGCTTCCATGGCGGCGAGGTTCTCCAGCAAACCCTCCGGGGAGAATTGCACGTTGTCCAGGTAACGCTGCTCGATGATACCCGGCTCCAAAAACGTCAGTTTTGCGAGGGATGTAGTTAGCGAGCGTGGTTTGCCGAAGCGGCTCATTCGTCAAGGGCTTTGGCCGGAGGGTCCGGGATCGGTTGGTGGTCGCAAGACCTTGCTTAGGGACGAGGCGTTGCCCCTGTCTGGGATCCATTTACGCACCATCATGGCCTTCAGCTTGGAAGGCTACAGTGCCGCTGGCTACCGGATGCCTTACTCCGTCACTAGTTTGTACAATTCCCGCAGGTCCGGCGCGAGGATCACCTCGATGCGGCGGTTCTTCGCCTTATCGCCTGGATCCACGGGCACATATTCTCCGCGACCAGCCGCGGTAACGCGCAACGGATCCATCTTGCTGTTGTCCTGAAGAATGCGCACCACACTGGTAGCACGGAGCACACTGAGGTCCCAATTGTCTTTGTACCCGCCACCACTGCCGAGCACTTTGTCCGTGTCGGTGTGGCCCTCCACCATCACATTCAGGTCCTTCTCGCTCTCGATCGCTTTCGCCAAACTGATCAGGGCCTCTTTGCCTTTCGCTTCCACCACTGTACTGCCCGTGGCGAAGAGCAGCTTGTTGTCCATGTTCACATAGATCTTCCCATCTCTTTGTGTCACGGTAAGGCCTTTGCCCTCGAATCCCGTGAGCGCTTTGCTCACGCGTTCCTTCAGGCTTTTCATGGCCTCGTCTTTTTTGGCGATCTCCGCTTGCAACGCACTCAGAGTGGCTTCACGCTCTGCTAGCTGCGCTTGTTTCTCGCCAATACGCGCGCTCAGTTTGGTGAGCGAGTCCTCTTTCGTTTGAAGGTTGAGCCGCATGGTTTCGAGGTCTGTGAGCAGCTTGCGGTTCTCACTGCGATCACCGGCCAACAGCATGTTGTATTTCTCGAGGAGTTCGTTATTCAACTTGTTGATCCGGTCGTATTGTCCCGTCATGGTGCGCAGGCTGGTACCCAGCACCATGGTGTCGTTCTGCAAGCGATCGCTGCGCAGTTTGCGCTCGTCCAATGTTGCTTGCAGTTCGTTGGCCTTGGCTTCGGCAGCCGTCGCTTTGGCAAGGTTCGCTTCGCTCTCGGCCTGCATGGTCGAATACCTATCGGAGAGTTCCTGGTGCTTGCGCGCAGGCACACATGCAGCGAACACGGACAGGATGACAATTGCTGGAACGAAGCTTGGAAGGGATCGCATGGGCCGGTAGTTTTCGGTTGGGACGTCAAAGTTGCGACCGGTCATCGGGGCGATCGGGGTCCGGCACAACGTAATTGTGAACACCACGTTGGAACCTATGAACATGGAAGTATTAGAGATCGACCGATTGCTGGCGCCGCCGTTGGACAGGGAATTGAAGCGGTACACGGTGTTGGCATACGCACAACGGATGCAACAGCGCTTCACCAGCCGAAAGTTGTATCCCTATCTGGATGTGCTCGGCCTGTGCGTACAGGAGCTGCGTTTTTGGGGCGAACAACGCGACCGGGTGGATGCAGGCATGCCCAAGCAACTGATCGCCGTCGACCTGAAACGGCTGAGGTTGTCGTACTCAAGTGGAGCGGAAAAGCCGGACGCGTTAACGGTGATCGATGAGACGGTCGCGTTGGCATTGCCCGAACTGACCCGAACCCTTGGAACAGGGAATGACCTGCGGTCGGAACTGTTGGAGGGTATACAATTCGCTCCTGTAGGTGTGGTCCCGCTATACGCGAACGAAGGCTACTTGATGTTGCGACTGGGCAGCGAGGCGCGCGTGTATACCTATGCCATGCACCGCGTGCATGCCGCAAAGGAAGGATCGGCGCACATGAATCTGACCACCCGCTTTGTATCCACGTATACCATCGGGCTGGCGTCGACATACGAACAGATCAAGCGCGAATTGACGCGTGAATTCGCATGGCCGAACCCGGCCGCTTTCGCCTTCGAAGCGCAGAAGCCCCTTCCTCTGGTGGAGACTTTTCTTCCGCTCGCCAAGCAACTGGTGTATGCCGAACTGGTAAGGAATGTCGCTTGAGACAATCCGCTGATCCACTGAGCAAGGCCGAGGGCCGGGTCCGTCAACTGTGACGCGTCAGTTCGCCGGCTTCACACCCGGAGCGAACCACACGGCGGCCAGGTCGCGGATCTCCATGGCATTGATCGGGAAGTCGCGAACCCAAGGCTGCACCAATCGCACTGCGCGTTCGTGGTACAAGGGGGTAGCTACAGCATCGTTCATCAGTATGCGTTCTGCCTTGGCCAGCATGCGCAGGCGATCTGCTTCGTCGTTGCTCGTTTGCGCCGAAGAGAACCATGTGTCGAAGGCCGGGTTCTTGTAACGCACTGAGTTGAGGTAGCTGGGTAACGTGCTGTCCGCTGGTACGTTCTTGCCGTAGAACAGGGCCAGGAAGTTCTCCGCATCCGGGTAGTCGCCCACCCACCCCTGTCGCCAAAAAACGTTCTGGCCCGCGTCCATACGGTTGTAGTGCTGGTCGTCAGGCAGCACGCTCAACCCTAGTGTGATCCCCAGTTCCTTCTTCAACTTGTCCTGTACGGCTTCGGCCACCACCACATATCCAAAACCGTTGCTGTTCACATTCATCAGCAGTGAAGGGAATCCCACGCCGCCTGGATAACCTGCGCTGGCCAAGAGGGCCCGTGCGCTATCGGGATAGTAACCGTGGCCTGGCACATCGCTATAGGGGTAGCCTTTCACTCCGGGAGCTACAATGCCGTGCTTGGCAGGAACCGCCAGCCCGTTCAGCACCTGCTCCGCTATGGCTTTGCGATCGATCGCGAGTGCGAATGCGCGGCGCACGCGCACATCGTCCAACGGATGCACTCGAGGATTGAAACCGTAGAA
>CADECG010000099.1 GCA_902825795.1 uncultured Bacteroidota bacterium | reverse complement strand
GTCCGCTTCGTTACAGTCATATATGAAGACGTTCGGCTGACCCAGCATAGCCGCAACCTCGGCCGGAGACAGGTCGATCACCGCCGGTACAATTGGCTCCGCTGCTGGCGGGGCAGTGGAGTTCTCCTGTTGAGCGTAGGAAACGAATGGAACGAAAAAAAGCAGTGCGAGGGCGGTGATCGTACGGCGCATGGTGGGTAACACAAATCTGGGATAATTCCGGTTCGTCCTGCGGGTGCCAGCGAATTGAGGGGTGAAAGAATATCCGCCACCCAACCTTCGTGCATTCATCCTCGTGTAGCGCATTGGTCCGTTCAAGCGGTGCCCTCGAACGCATGTTCCATTCCCGTGTACCGTGGCCACGTATTCATCCCGACCGAAATTCGCCCCCCATGAAAAAACTGCTCTTCATCGTCACCACTCTTTTCGTTTCCACCATGCTCAGCGCCCAATGGGTGCAGGGCGGTTCGTTCGGAAGCAGCATACATCATCAAGCGTGCGCGTTCCATGATCTCGACACCGGCCTGTTCGCCTACGGCGCCAACGATCCCGGGCAAGGGGAGGGCGGCATCATCATAACATGGGACGGACTCGTGGGCTCCGGCGCCTACATCTGGTACACCTCACCGGGCAACATGGAAGACATCGATGTGCGCATGGGCAGCAATGGAAGGCCCATCTACCTGGCTGCCGGGCACGAGCAATACCAACGGAGCTTGGTGTTGCATCCCTACCTGGCCGGTGGCAATGCCTTTCAGTTCGATAGCGTGCTCACGGGCAGTGGTCGGCACTACCGCGCCATCCGCATGCGCAGCGACATCGTGGCCTTCGCGGCCGGTGGCGATCAACTGGGCAACGGCATTATCGACATGAGCACCGACACGGGCTCCACGTGGACCAACATTGCCGTGCTGCCCGGCCAACCCGTTTCGCGCCTGCACTTTGTGAACGACCTGCTTGGTTTCGCGACCACGGGCGGTTACCGGCGCTTGTTCGCCAACGGCGTGAACCTGCCGGACAGCGGGGCCATCTATCGCACCGTTGATGGGGGCATGAATTGGACGCAGGTGCATAGCGATGCGCTGACCGGTTTCTCCGATGTGGCCTTCCTCGATGCGTTGGTGGGTGTGGCCACGCGCAACGACGGCGTATTCGTGCGCACCACGGACGGCGGCGATACATGGCTGGCCATGAACCCACCACCCGTCGTTCCGAGCGTGCTGAGCTCCATCACCTTCCGGCCGGATGGCACCGGCTTCGCTGGCGTCTATCGCACCGATGGACTGGCGGGCACCATCCTCATCAGCACCGACGCTGGGCAGACGTGGTACGAGAATTTCAACAGCAGCGGGTTGAACCACTCGCGCCGCATCTACGATGTGTACTTCTTCGATGACAGCCACGGATATGCTGCCACGCATATCAGGCCGCTGCGCACCAACGGCCTCATCACTGAAGTTGTCGAGGACAATGCCGCCGCTTTCGACCTGTACCCGAACCCTACCACCGATGCCGTGACCCTTACCCTCGGAACCGTGGGGACGGTTGATGTAGTGATCGTTGATGCAGCGGGTAGAACAGTGCGCGCGATGCGTACCAGCGAACGCCAAAGCCTTGTGGAAGTCGGCGATCTTCAACCCGGCAGCTATGTGGTGCGCGTAAGCAACGGCGCTACCGTCCAGTGCAGGCGGTTGCTGCGGATGTGAGGCGCGTTAGCCGATCCACGCGATCCCGTCCTCCTCGATGCGCACCTTGCGTTCCTTGTACAGCGCACCGAGCGCCTTCTTGAAGGCCTTCTTGCTGATGCCGAACTCCTCGTAGATGGCCGCAGCCGAACTCTTGTCCGTTAGCGGCAGGAATCCATTGCGGGACTGTAAGCGTTTGGCGAGCAGGGTCGCATTCTCGTCGTTGAACTGCCGATAGCCGATGGCCTGGAAGGTGATGTCCAACTTGTTGTCCGGCCGCACCTGCTTCACATAGCCCGTAAGCCGATCGCCGACGGAAACGGGTTTGAAGACATCCTCGGCGTGCACCAACCCTTGGTGGATGTTGTTGACGATAACGGAGAAGCCGAGATCGCTCCGACCGAAGACCAAGAGGTCCACCTTGTCGCCGTAATGTACCGTGAGGTCGGTGTTGTCGAGGAACTCATCGATGCGGGTGCTGCCGAAGAGCCGGTCGCTGCGCTCGTCCACCGCCAACCGCATCACATACCAACGACCTTCTTCGAGGGACTTCTTCTGTTCATCGTCCGGCACGAACAGTTCAGCTTCGGTGCCCATGTCGGCCCACGCACCAGCGGCTGTGATCGACTGCACACGCAGCCGTGCGAACTCACCGGCCTGCACCTTGGGTAGGCGCGTAGTGGCCAGTTGGCGGTCGTCGCGATCGCGGTAGATGAATACGCGCAGCGTACTGCCTACCGTATTGTCCGTCGGACGCTCCGTGTTCGGCAGCAGCACCTCTTCATGCTCCGCGTCGCCGAGGATGAGCCCGGCACTGGAGTGCCGCAATACAACAAGGTCTTGGATACGGCCAGTGTGGATCACGATGGGGCCAAGGTAGAGCGTCCCCCAACGGACCTACCTGCTCTTCACGAACCGCAGGTTGCTCACCTGTCCGTCCGCATCAATGCGCACCGTGTATAGCCCATCGGCGAGTCCCGTCAGTGGTACCGGAACGGATCCCGTACCGAAGCTGCGCTCCTCACTTCGCACGGCCCGGCCGCTCGCGTCGATGATGGTGATACGTGCAGTGCCTGAGCCCGATCCAACGGCCGAGACATTCAATACCTCAGCGGCAGGGTTGGGGTATATGCTGGTAACCACCGAGTTGCCGTTCGACCCAATGCCCATGGCCGTGGAGCAACCACCGGCGGGAGCGTTGCTATAGTCCAACACCACCACCGGACAAACCGATGAAACGTTGTTGTTGCCGTTGTCGATGAGGGTGGTAGTGGCATCGTACACCACGTTGTTGTTGTTGCCGTTCAACGTGATCGTGCTATTGGACTTCACCACGAAGGCGCCCAGCAAGCCGGTAACGATGATGGTGCTCCCTTCCTCGGCGTAGACGAACGGGGCGAAGCCGGTGAACGTTGCCGTGATGCCTTCGCACACCCAGTAGTTCCCGCCGTCGGTGACGGTGCCATCGGCATAGATCACAGTGGCATTGGACGGCACATTGACGTCGCATTGCGCGTTGGCAAGAATGGGCAGACAGGTCGCGGAGAGAAGTGTAAGCAGTTGTTTCATGGAGGTTGAGAGTTGCCACTACATCGGCAACGGTCCATGAATGTGAACAGTGCTACTGCCCGCACACTACCACTTACCCGCGTAGTCCAGCGGCACAGTGGTGTGCGCCCGCAGGTACGCGTAGCGCAGGTTGTTGAACTGCCGCAGGTGGTGCAGGTCGTGCGCCACCCAATTGGTGAGCAGTAGTTCGCAACTCACCGGGCCCACGGTGGGGTGCAGGTAGGCATTGTGCCACGGCGCATCGGCAAGCCCGTGCAACCAAGCCACTGACTTGTCGCGTTCAGCGAGGAAGTTCTTCAGCACTGTGTTGAAGTCCTGCTCCATGCACTTGCGTTCGGTGATCCACGCTGCGGGGTCGATCTTGGGCCAGGGCAGTTCGGGAGTCTCCAGTGTGGATCGGAGCCTTGCCCGGAAGTCCTCGCGCTCTTCATCGTGCAAGTGGCAAATGATCTCCAACGCGCACCACTTCTCCGGCGCTGGTTTCCAGCGTATCTCTTCCCCGTTGAGGCCGGTGAACAGTGCGCGGAACACGTTGCCGTGACGTGCGAGCTGATCGAAGAGGATGGGGCGTTCCATCGCTGACCGAACGGGTATGCGATCAACGGAACACCAGTACCGCCAACACCACGATGGTGAGCGTGGTGAGCAACGACACGCGACCCAGCATCACGATCTTGGGCATGTAGGCCTCGGCGTTGCCTTGCGCCGCTTTGCGCCGGTACGATGAATTGATACCGATCAGTGCGCCCAGCAGCAACACGAGCAACAATTTCGCGATCAGCATCGGGTTGTCGCCGAGGACGCGCCAGTACGGCGTCATCAGGTAACCGCCGGTGAGCACCAACAGCAGCAAGCCGTACTGGCCCATGAGCGAAACCGGGAAGATGTTCGTCATGAACTCGCGGCGCTTTGCGGGTTCCATTTTTCCAGCGGCAATGCCAAGGAACAGGAAGGTGAGCCCACTGCCAAGGCCCATGGCCAAGCCAATGAAGTGAAGGATGAGCATCGGTTCGCGCATTGCGGTAGCGTGTTGGTTGGAGGGGTTCGCGGCCGTAGCACGGCGCGTGATCGTGAAGTGTATGAGGCGACAAAGTAAAAAGGGCCGCGCAAGCATCGGTCGGCTTCGGTCCCAGCCATCGGCAATGCGCAGCCCGCCTATATTCGACACGCTACGCAAAGAGCGGAGCGACCATCCGGATGAAACAGATCGCCACGATCGCGCTCACGACCTTGTTGAGCTTGGGAACGCAAGCGCTCCATGCGCAGTTGGATTGTCTGGGTGTTTTTGGTGGCACCGCGATCCCGGGCAGTGCGTGCAACGACGGGAACCCCATTACCATCAACGACACGTGGAACCTCGCCTGCCAATGTGTGGGTACATGCCCCGTATGGTCGCTACCGCTGTGTGACGATGGCAACCCGAACACGATCAACGATGCACCGAACAACCTGTGCTGGTGTATCGGCTGGGGGGTGAACGGCTGTGCCGATGGTGCCTACCCGCCGGGAACGCCGTGCGACGACATGGATCCGCTGACCAGCAACGATGCCTGGACCGTGGACTGCAACTGCTTCGGTGGATCGAACACGATCAGCGGGCAACTGTTCCTCGATGTGGATCAGGATTCTCTTTTCGGAGGACCCGATCTACCGATCCAGAACCGGGTGGTATCGGTTTCGCCGGGCGGCTACGGCGTGGTAACAGGGCCATCGGGAACGTTCACCATCACCGTGCCGACGGGAACCTTCAGCCTTTGGGCGCAATCCGGCTATTATGATGCACAGGCCGAAGCCTACCCGCCGATCCCGTTGATCGGTAGCGGGCTTTCCAGCACCGGCCATTTGGTGGCCATGATCGCACCGGTGCCGCAGACCGATCTTTCGGTTGCCTTCGGGTCCAGTTGGGTGCGACCGGGTTTCGAGAACACGGTAACCGTGCTGAGCAAGAACGAAGGGACGGTGCCCGCCTTGGGGACGCTGAGCTTCACGTTCGACACCACGCAGACCATCGTTTCCGTGGTGCCGCCTGCCACCGTGGTCGGCAACCTGATCACGTGGCCGCAGGACAACTACGACTTGGGCGAGATCACCACGGCCGAGGTCGTCTTCCTCAGCGATACCGATCTGGTATTGGGTAGTCAGGTCCATTACACGGCCGACCTGCAGACCGCGCCGCCGGACGACGCGCTGTGGAATAACACACAGACCACTGACATCACCGTGTTCGGTTCCTATGATCCGAACGACAAGCTGGTATCACCTGCGTTGCTCACGGTTCAGGATGTGGCCGATGGCGTGCCGGTGACCTATACCATTCGCTTCCAGAACACGGGCACCGCACTGGCGGAGAACGTGCGCATTACCGATCCGCTCCCGTTCGGTGTGGACCATGGCAGCTTCCAATTCCTCGGGGCAAGCCATGCGTGCGAAGTGGTGTACCTGAACGGCTTGTTGGAATTCCGCTTCGACGGCATCATGCTGCCCGATAGCGGAAGCGATGCGGTCGGCAGCCACGGCTTGGTGATGTTCCGCGTAACGCCCGATGACACGCTGCTGCCCGGCGACAGCGTGGCCAACACGGCCTACATCTATTTCGACTTCAACGTGGCCGTGGTTACGCCCCCTGCGGTTTTCGCCGTTGAGACTTCCACCGGTGTGGCGGCCGCGAGCGGAAGCGGAACCGAGCTGTGGCCGAACCCCGCAGGCGATGAGTTGTACGTTGCCATGCCCGATGCGGGCAGCGTTGCAATGACCATCATCGATCTGAACGGCCGCGTGGTTCGAGCGATCAGCGGCAACGGTGGAGGGGCTATCGCCATACCACTCTCAGGACTGGCGCACGGTGTGTATGCGCTGCGTTTGGAACAGGGCGGTGCCATGCGCACCCTGCGGTTCGTAAAGCGTTGAGCGTTCATCCGCCGACTTTCCGCGCTGGAGTGAACGGGTACTTTCGCCGCCCATGAGCGATCAACCGAACTGTCCCAACTGCAAGTCTTCCTTCGCATACCCCACCGGCACCTCGTGGATGTGCCCCGAATGCGGTCATGAGTGGAACCCGGAGGAAGTAGCGGCGGAGAATGCCGCGGCCGTGGTGAAGGATGCCAACGGCAACGTGCTGCAAGACGGCGATGATGTGGTGGTGGTGAAGGACCTGCCGGTGAAAGGCGCACCGAAACCGGTGAAGGCCGGCACCAAGGTGAAGAGCATCCGCTTGGTGGACGGCGACCACAACATCGATTGCAAGATCGATGGCTTCGGGTCTATGGCGCTGAAGAGCATTTATGTGAAGAAGGCCTGAGCCGGTCGATCGATGCTAATCATCGATCCCCTTGCCCTCCAATATCCGCTCGATGTTCTTTTCGATCCGCGCCTCGCGGGTCTTGGCTTGCTTGGCCGATGAGAAGTGGAGGAGGTAGCCGCGTTGCCGTCCGGGGGTGAGCGCATAGAAAGCCTTCTTCAGTGCCGGGATGTCTTTCAACTTGTTCAGGAACTCCTCGGGCATGTTGAACTCCGTGGTTTCCTTCATCGGCACCTTCAGTCCCGCCTTTTCCACGTCGATCGCTTCGCGCATGTAGGCCTTCACGATACGCTCCTTCTTCGCCAGATCCGGCAAGCCGGTGAAGCGCAGTTGCCGGGCTGCCTGCACGTTCTCGGTCTGCTGCACCAGCAGTTCGGCATCATCCTTCAGCAAGGCGCCTTTGTGGAACAGCACCGTACAGTAGTCCTTGAAGCCGTGCATCAGGAATACGTTCTTTCCATTGAGCGTGTAGCACGGGTGGCCCCATTTCAACTCTTCGGTGAGTCCGCTCTGCAGCGCTATGGTGCGCAGCTTGGCGTATGCTTCCTTCCAAGGACCTTTCTTGTCAAAGAACCAGTCGACGTTGGGATTCGTGGGCGATGCAGGCATGGCAGGTGGTCACATCTTTTCACCATCCAACGCGGAGGCCTGCTTCACCCAACTGATGAATAGTTTCTCATCCAACTTGTCGTTCTCGTGGATGTGCAGGTAACGCACCTTCTTCTGGGTGCTGGCATCCGGCGGCAGCGGTTTCAAGAACGCACCTTGGAAGAAGGCCACCTTCACGTATTTCGTGATCATGTGGAAGCCCATGAAGAAGGTCTTCTCGTCGGTGCCGTACATCGGCGTGTTCCACTTCACGGCTTTCTGCACCTTGGGCAGCGCGCGGGTGATCAGCGCATCCAACCGCGCGGCCACCTCGCGTTTCCAATCCGGTATGGCTTGGATGTAGGCTTGCACCGGGGCATCGCCGTAGCCTTTCGCGATCTGCGGGTTGCCGCCGGACAGCAGCTTTTCAGGCTTGGCTTTGGCGGCGGACTTTTTAGCGGCTTTCTTCGGGGCGGTGGAGGTCTTGGCAATGGCCATGGGCCGAAGTTCGCGACATCCACCGGAAGTACAAAGAGCACGGATGCTGACCGTTCAACTGTTCACCTTTCCCGTGCTGACCACCGAGCGGTTGGTGCTTCGCCAACTGCGGCCTTCGGATGCGGAGCAGGTGTTCGACATGCGGAGCGACCCGATAGTGATGCAGCATGTGAACCGACCGTTGGCACAGACCATGGAAGATGCAGCAGCGCTGATCGAGCTGATCACCAACACAGTAGCGGCGAACGATGCCGTGCAGTGGGCCATTACCACGAGGGGCGATGATGCGCTGATCGGCCTCATCGGTTTCTGGCGCTTGGTGAAAGAGCATCACTACGGCGAACTGGGCTATATGCTTGCTCAAAAGCAGTGGGGCAAGGGCTATATGAGCGAAGCCATCGAGGCGGTGGTACACTTCGGCTTCAACACGCTGGACTTCCACCGGGTGGAAGCCATTACGCGGCCGGAGAACACGGCTTCCGTCCGTGCCCTTCAGAAGAACGGATTCGTGCAGGAAGCGCATTTCAAGGAGAACATCTTCTGGAACGGCACCTTCCACGACTCGCTGCATTTCGGGCGGCTGGCGCGGTGACGCACCCCGCTTTACCCGCTTAGATCACTTGCCCGAAGGTGAGCAGGTTATGATCGGGGTCGAGCAACGCGAACTCCTTCTGTCCCCAAGGCATGGACTGCAATGCACCGTTGGGGTGTATGCTAACACCACGGTCTACCAACGATCGGTATAGTTCCTCGATCGCATCGGTGCGGATGTACACTTGCCCATAGTTAACCTTCGGGTCAAGGTCCTTGAAGAGAAAGAAGTGGAGCTGGAGGCCGTCGCGTTCCACCATCAGGTAGTTCGGAAAGTCACGGCCGAACACGGTGAAGCCAAGTCTATCCACGAAATATGCGCGGGTGGTGGCCTTATCGCGCATGGGTAGCTTGGGGTGAATGGCGGTGATCATTGTCCTTGTGGTTGTTCGGTGGCGCAAGATCGGACGTCGCGGTGACCCGCTCCACCGACCATCTTTGCTCAACAACCCAAGGCCATGGCAAAAGCGGAACTGAAGACCAAGGTGAACGAAGCCAGCGTCGACGCGTTCATCGACAAGCAGCCTGTAGCTGTGGCGAAGGATTGCCGCACGATCTTGAAGCTGATGAAGAAGGCCACGGGCGAAGAGCCGAAGATGTGGGGCGCCAGCATCGTAGGCTTCGGGCGCTATGCGTACGAGGGTGCGAGCGGGCGTTCGGGCGAATGGATGATCACCGGTTTCAGTCCGCGCAAGACGAACCTCACCGTGTACATCATGATGGGCTTCGAGAAGGAAGCGGCCTTGATGAAGAAGCTCGGCAAACACACTACCGGCAAGAGCTGCTTGTACATCAAGCAACTGAGCGATGTGGACATGAAGCTGCTGGAAGAGCTGATCGTGAAAGGGGTGAAGGCGATGGCGAGGACGCGCGTCAGGTAGCATCCATGCGCCGCCACCAGCGCCTCACTTGATCCCGCCGGTCGGGACCGTCCTTCGTACCTCACAGCTGTTCAGCAGCCGCCTTTTCCAACACTGAATTGGAAGGCTTGTGCCACCGCTTGGCCTTTTGTCGTGGTGGCCGGTTCCCAGCGGGGCATCTCTTGGAAGATCCGGACCAGCGCCACATCCAAGGCCGCATTGCCCGAGGTCTTCACCAGCGCCACCTTGATTGGCGCCCCCGAAACATCCACACTGAAGTTGACCACCGGTGGTTCCAACCAACCGATGCCCGGCGCGATATGCTGCAGCACTTGTGCCTTCAGATGGCTCACCAACGCTTGCTCTCCACCCACGAACCGGGCGTTGTGCGCTATGTCGTCGACCACGCCTTCCACCGGAAGCACCACATAGACCTTGTCGGAGAATAGGGCGGTGGGGTCCAGGAACGGTTTGCGTGCCGCGGTATCTTTCGGCAAGCTGAGCGGATCGAAGGTCTTCACCGGCCCTTGGTTGCAGGTGGACCCTGTTGGCGGAGCGGACCAGGTGTTCAGCACGGCCACGATCGTGGTGCCGAGAACGACCGCTAGGACAGGAAGGTTCATGGTGCTTGACATGCTGTTTTGCGTTTTGATGGGCGAAAGGTGAGGTGGTCCTCCGCCCAAGAATGCTACGCAGTGTAAAACACTGTAAACGCACCGTGAAACAGTGTGGGCCGATGGCTTAGGCGGGTACCTTGGGCGCGTGACCGCCACGTCGATCCGTCGCCTGATCATGGTCCTGGGGGCCCTGTTGCTGCTGGTACCGGTGCGCGCCGGATCGGCCGAACACGCTTCACCGCACGTGCACGTTGGTGTGCGTATGATCGGCCACGCGGTGTTGCTCGCGGTAGGGGACAGCACCTCCTTGGTGTTACCGGTGCAGCGCGAAGCTGATACCTACATCATCCCCTTCGGTGCGGAGTTCGCGTTCGTTCCGGAGCGGATGGCCGCCGTGGTGGATAGTGTGATGAAGGCGACCCGGCTTTCCGCGGACTACGTGGTGGAGATGGAGCGCTGTGGAACGCGCGAGGTGGTGTATAGCTATGAACACCGTTCTACCGATACGCTTGCTATCATGCCGTGCACCTCGCGTGCCTTGCCCCGAGCGTGCTACACCATGCGGGTAACGCTCTTGGATGCCGGGAAGGACGACACGCAGCTGGCCGGTCTTTCGGCGGTACCCAACACCCCAGTTGCGCCCACCGGGTGGTTCGTGGCGGGCATCCTTGTTCTACTTACGGCGCTCATCGCGTACCGCATGTTCCGCAGAAAGGCCGTACCGGTGCATGTCCGCAGCGGCACAGCGGTATCCATCGGCGCGTTCCAATTCGATCGGGCCAAACTGGAATTGATCATCCAGAACCAGAAGGTGGAACTGAGCGGTAAGGAAGCCGAGCTGCTCCACCTGCTCCACGGCAACGTGAACGAGACCGTTGCACGCGAAGTGATGCTGAAGGAAGTGTGGGGCAACGACAGCGACTACGTGGGCCGCACCTTGGATGTCTTCGTCTCCAAACTGCGCAAGAAACTCGAGGCCGACCCCAATGTCCGTATCGCCAACATCCGCGGGGTCGGGTATCGCTTGATCCTGGACAACTAAGGGCGTTCCAAGCTCCTGCAGGGTCTACTGATCGCCACTGCAACCCGTCGCCTGTCCAGCGGTCCGCCGACTTCGGCGACACTGCGCAGCGCCTCACTCCATCCCGCCCTGCATTTGCTTGCCGAACAACGCCCACAGCCGCGTGGCACCGGAGCGTTTGTGTACGCCCAGTTTGTTGAAGAGGCTGCCCTTGTGCTTATCGAAATTGCGCTTGGTCATGTGCAAGGAGGGGAAGATCACTTTGTACTCCTCATCCTTCGGGTCGGCGATGCGGCGCTACACGTTCCACACGGTGTGCGTCACTTCATTCAGGCACCGCGCACAGGCCACACACGGCGAGACCAGATGCGGAGGCTTGGGGCAAGGGCCGTGATCACCGGACTCCCTGCCTATGTCCAAAAAGAGAAAGGCCCTCCGACCGGAAGGCCTTTCTCTTTGGGTTTGCGAACGCGCTACTTCGTCGGATAGAAGAACTGGTCTTGGGTGATCTTGCCGTCCTTCACTTGGTACACAGCGATCTCGTCCAGTACCATGCGGCCCGCGCCTTTCATGGTGAAATCCACTTTCTCGGCCACAGCGAAATGGTTGCCCGCCACAATGGGGTCACCGATCGCGCTGCTGTGGAACTCCTCCACGTTGCTCAACCAACCGATGGTCTTGTTCAACACGTTGTCGAAGCCTTCGGTGCGTGGCGGGCCTTGCGCTCCGGCGGGTTCCAGGCTCACCACGTCGGGTGCATAGAGTTCCTTGATCGCATCCACGTTCTTGCCTTCGCGGCAGAGGGATACAAGACGGTTCGCCACCTCTTGGGTGGTCATTACGGCTGTTGCAGTGCTCATGATATTGGTTCGTGTTGGGAGTAATGGGTGTTGAAGGTAGTTCGGGTAGGCTTAAATCCCCGGAAGCGGTTGCGCCTCATGCACTTCGATGCTGCATGATGCACCCCACTTCAGGTGCGGGTGTCCTTTCAGCAGCTTCTTCGCTTCAGCCATGCTCTTCGCTTCGAGTATGGAGAAACCGGTGACCTGCTTCTTACTGGCAGCGGCGGTGCCATCGGGTGCGAGCTTCAGCCCACCCCCGAGAGGTGCGCCCATGTCAACGAGCTGCTTGCCGCATTTCGCGGCCCACTTCATCCAGCCTTCCATGCCGGCCTTGGCTTGTGCGGGCGTGACATTCGCCGCCTGCTTCATCATGCTTGCGGGAGCGTGGTAGAGAACGATGTACTTCTTCATGTGGGTCGGGTTGATCTTGGTGGGACAAGGTGAGTGCTCTTCGCCAGCGATCGGCTTAATCCATGACGAACGGTGAAGACGGATCTGGACAGATCGTGTGCGAATATTGGCCAATGGCCCGCGAACGCGTCAACGGGGCCAGCACCATGCGATTGCACAAGGTGATGGGGCCAAATGCAAAGTGGCTGAAAAGGCCGACGGTGTTCGTGGGCATGTTCATGGTAGAGGATCACTGCGTGGCATAATGATCCGTCCTGTAATGGGTGTACACGAACGAGAGTTCCTGCCCAGGTGTGGCGACACGAAGGCTCCGCCTGATCGCGTAAAGGCCACGAACGGCGAGACCAGCTGCGGAGGTTTGCCTTGGGGGTCCCGAGCACCGGACACACGCATCAGTCCAGCACTGTACGCGTCGCCCGCCCAACTCATTCCTCCACGTAGTAAAAGGCATTGCGACAGATCAAGCCGCAAGGCCTCTCATGCACTACCAACACACCGCGCCGTCCATCTGCGGTGATAAAGGGGACTCCCATGAACAGGTGCAGCAACTCGTATGCACGAGCCTGCCACACGCTATTGTCCCCACGGTTCACCGACCACATGCCACCGTGTTGATCTTCCTGCCACAGCATGCGGTACTGCACCTTCGTAGAGTCCTTGGTATCGGCGGGAGGCACTGTGCGCAGCCCTTCGCGGAAATGCAGAAAGTCGGCGCTGTCGGTGGCGTTGGCGTACGGGGCTGGTCTGAAATACATGTGGTCGCCCATGAAATTCGGCAGGGTATCCTGTGCATGGCCAATGAACGGCACGAGCATGAGGAGGGCTGCAGGTAGTACGGTTTGCATGATGCGGTGCGGTACACCAAGGCAGTGGGGACGTTCAGTGGAAGGACCCTACGGATATGGAGAAAGGGACGCATCGCACGAGGTAGCGGGGGCCGCTGACAAAGCGGGTCCGCCGAGGTGGTGCGGACGCTTCCGGGCTACTTGCTTCTAGCCCTCACGCGAAATGCCGGGCCGACTTCCAGAGGTCCGTCCACCAAGCGCCCGAAACCCGCGCCTCCGCGAAAAGTGCTGACCTTCACCCACACCCGTGCCATGATGCGCTACACCGTGTTCGCCACAGCCTTGACCATCGTTTCCTGCACGGCACAGGATGGTCCGGAACAACAAGTGGGTGAACGAAGCCTTCCCCGGACGGATCCGCCTAGCACTGAAGCGATCACGGACATCACCTCCCATCACGGGTTCGCGAGCGGTCTCTTGGATACCGACGGCGTCCTCTGGTTCGGGACGGTCGGATCCGGCGTGTTCCGCTACGACGGCAGCGCATTCAACCAACTCACCGCGCGGGATGGCCTGTGCAACGCTAAGGTGCACGACATCGTCCAAGACAAGGACGGTGCGCTCTGGTTCGGCACCGCAAAGGGCCTGTGCCGGTACGACGGGCGCGCATTCACATCCATCCCATTGCCCTTCAAGGACACCACCGGCGGATGGCTCGATGAGATGTATCCGATGATCGATCCCAATGCCGTGCATGCCTTGGAAGTGGATACGAACGGCGACCTCTGGATCGGGACCGCTGGAGGTGGGGCCTATCGGTATGATGGAAAAGCGTTCACGTCCTACCTCACCGAGATCGGAACAGAACAATCGGACGGTCGCACCTACAACTGGATCCCGTGCATCGAAGCGGACAAGAACGGCCACCTATGGTTCGCCTCCATGACCCACGGTGGTGCCATGCGCTACGCCGATGGGATCTTCACGCAGTTCCTTGTGAAGGATGGATTGAGCGAGGATATGGTCCGTACGATA
>CADECG010000098.1:10885-13892 GCA_902825795.1 uncultured Bacteroidota bacterium | reverse complement strand
GCCGGTATCATGGGGTTGTTCGGTATTGACCTGAAGGTCAGCACGGCCATCATCTTTAGCAACGCGTTCGGCATTGCGGTGGACGATACGATCCACCTGCTGGGCAAACTGCGTATTGAATTGAACAAGGGCAAGACGCTGGCGTACGCCATGAAACGGACGTACCTCAGCGGTGGCAAGGCCGTCATCGTCATGAGCATTATGCTGTGCGCGGGCTTCGTCACCTTGATCGCATCCGATTTCGGCAGCGTGTTCTACATGGGACTGCTCATCAGCATCACATTGGCCGTGGCGCTGCTGGCGGAACTGTTCCTGTTGCCCGTGCTCGTGATGCTGTTCATGAAACGCAAACCCACTAGGATGCCGGCTCCCATCTCGTGATCACTCATGTCATGAGCCAGGCCGGAGGCGGAATACGCCCGAAGACCTGGCGTGACGACAACCGAAAAATGTGCACAAATGCAGAAGCGGGGCTGAACAGCCCCGCTTCCGACAATTCAATTCCACCGATAGGGCTCACTGCAGCTCCTCGTACTGGAGTTTGTATTCCGGATCTTCCATGAAGTGATCCTTGCCCTTCTCGATCACCGCCTTCGCCTCCTCCTTCATGCCTTTCGTGTTCAAGTACATGCTGTACTGGATCAACGCGGTCTTCAACAGCTTCTTCTGGTCCTCCGGCAATGTGCCGATGTCACCTACACCTGCCATAGCGGTATCGAACGACTTCATGTTCAGGTCACCTTCCTTGGCCAAGTTGGTATTGTACTGGCACAGTGCGAGCATCACCCATGCCCCTGGGTTCTCGGGATAGTAGCTCGTCATGGCATCGAACAGCTGCTTGGCCTTGCTCCACTCCTTCGCATCGAAGTGGTTGAGGCCCTTCTCCTGGGCCATGGAATTCAGGTCGGTCCAATAGTCGTCGTAGTTGCTGAAGAATTCCTTGTCCTTGTCCTTCTTCCGGTATTTCTCCGCGTACTTCAGGGCTTCACGGTCGGCCTTCTTGTATTCGTCCAAAGCCGTGAACTTCTCGATCTTGCTCATCTCGTAGTAGCACATGCTGGCGTACAAGTAGGGCATGGGGTCCTTCTTGGTCGCATCGCTTTCCGTGTAACCAATGGCCTTGAAGAGGCACTTCTCGTAGTTCTCGTCCACAAAAGCTGCGAGCAGGTCCTCGTAAACGTGCTTCTGGGCAAAGGCCGGGACCATTGCAGTGAGCAGGAGGGATAGGGTAAGAATGCGTTTCATGCGTTTGGGTTTCTGGGTGGCGGGGGCCGGTTTCCAAGAACGATGCCGAAGGTAGAAGGCGTGCAAGATGTGAAGATGTCGGAGATATGGAAATCCATGGGCCTCCCGTACCACTATCTCCATTCACCCCGCACCTTTGGCTGGCCGCACCTCCCCTCGGGTCAGCTTGGCATTACCACGTTCACACATCTCTGCCAGTGCGCATCGACATCCTCACCGCCCTGCCCCGCTTGCTCGATAGTTGGTTCGGCGACAGCATTCTGCAACGTGCCCAGCAGAAGGGTCTCGTTGAAGTCAACATCCACGACCTGCGCAAGTGGAGCAACGACAAACACAAGCGGATCGATGACTATGCCTTCGGCGGCGGAGCCGGTATGGTGCTTCAGATCGAACCCATCCACTTGGCCATTTCCGAGCTCAAGAAGGAGCGTTCGTACGATGAGGTGATCTATATGAGCCCTGATGGCGCTTTGCTGGACCAGCCTATGGCCAACGAACTGAGCTTGAAAGGCAACCTGATCATCCTCTGTGGCCACTACAAGGGTGTGGACGAGCGCGTTCGCGAGCATTTGGTCACTCGGGAAGTGAGCATTGGCAACTACGTGTTGAGCGGCGGCGAGATCCCCGCTGCGGTGCTCTGTGATGCCATCATCCGCTTGCTCCCCGGGGTCCTGAACGACGAAACCAGCGCGTTAAGCGACAGCTTCCAAGATGGCCTCGTGGCGCCACCGGCATATAGCCGACCGGCTGAGTACAATGGCTGGAAGATCCCTGACGTGCTGCTCAGTGGTCACCAAGCCAATATCGACGCCTGGCGCCACCAACAGGCGGTGGAGCGTACCCGGCAGCGTCGGCCCGAACTATTGGAGGGAAGTCCCGAGCTGCCGTTCGGGGATGGTTAAGGATGCATTGCCCGAACGGGAAACTTCCTTACACTTGCAGCCCATTTCGCGGGCCCACACCGCGCAACATCCTAAGCGCCATGGACATCATCAAGCAACTCGAGAAACAGCTCGCCCCCGTTCGCGAATACCCCGAATTCAAAGCCGGCGATACGGTGACCGTGCACTACAAGATCACCGAGGGTAACAAGGAGCGTATCCAGTTGTTCCAAGGCGTTGTTATCCAGCGCAAAGGCAACGGCAGCACGGCCACGTTCACCGTTCGCAAGATCAGCAACAACGTAGGCGTGGAACGCATCTTCCCGATCGCCTCGCCGTTCATCGACAAGATCGACGTGAACAAACATGGCCAGGTGCGCCGTGCGCGCATCTTCTACCTGCGCGAGCGCCGTGGCAAGAGTGCCCGCATCACCGAGAAGCGTCAGGCCGTTGTGGCCGACGCGAAGTGAACTTGTCAAGATCATTGAAAGGCCTTCCGCCACACGGCGGAGGGCCTTTTTCATTTTTTAGTTTCACCGACGCCCGGCCAAAGGCGGGCTTGAACCAATGGGCATACTCATCAGCGTACTTGTAGGTGCCGTTGCCGGTTGGCTGGCGGGCCAGATCATGAAAGGCCAAGGTTATGGGCTGCTCGTGAACATTCTCCTCGGGATCCTGGGCGGCTTCGTGGGCAACTTGGCCTTCGGGCTCGTGGGACTCGATGCCACCAACATCATTGGGCGCATCATCTGCGCTACCGTGGGTGCAGTGTTGTTGATCGTACTGGTAAGGGCGGTGAAGAAGTAGACCCGTAAGCCGGGATGGACGCGCTACCGCACTGAAGCACTCCGACGCAGGTCTGGACGCTTGTCCGCGTGCAC
>CADECG010000098.1:0-10875 GCA_902825795.1 uncultured Bacteroidota bacterium | reverse complement strand
AAACCGGGCAAGGCCTAGGGCAGGACTGGGAGCCAAGTGGTCCCACCCTCCGACATGCCGATGATGCTGTCCACCACATAGACGCTCATACCCCGCCATGGCAAAGCCCCCTTGTACTCCAAATAGTGCAGGTTGAAGACACGGCCGCTGTTCGCCATGAGGTCGCGGGCCACTTTCTCGTTCTCCACGGAGAAGATGAACTCGTTGCTCTGCATGGAGCCGCTCTGCCCTCGCAACCCCGACTGGATCAACCTGCCCTCGTAGGTCTTGAACAGGACACCCTTGTACACCACGTAGTTCAGCTCGCCGGCCTTGGCACCCTCGCCAAACACCCAGAAATACCGGAAGTAGACGGTGAACAGCAGAACGAGCACCGCGATAACACCGAACCATCGAAGGAATTTACGAAAGGGTCGCTTGGGCTGGTCCACGGTCGTGTTCATGCGCCGAAAGTAGTCCGTCCTCAGTGCGTGGCCAGCTTGCGCACCATCTCCTGCGTCATGCTCGAAGCATCGGGCCCATAGGCATTCACCAGGATGCCTTTGATATCGTCCGACTTCGAACTGATGGCATACACGACGCTCTGGTCATCGGTGTCGGAGTTACCCTCGAACCGATGGAACTCGTCGATCTCGAACTCCGCAGGGTCCAGACTGACGCCGCGCGCATCGCAGACCACGCAATGGCCGTTGAGCATCAGGTCATCGGTGTAGCCCCGGCGCTGCAGATCGTTCACGGCCTCGGAAAGCGTGGAGTAGGCGTAACGCATGGATCGAAGGTAGTGTCGCTCGGTCGTGCAACTCCCAAGGCCTAGGAGCCGACGAAGACGGCAGACCGCTGCGCAGGTTTTGGAGTGGGGCCACAATCTGCGGACACTCTCCAGCGATCATTGATCACTTTAGGCTTTCGCTCCGGACGAATTTGCCGTTCACATAAACGTCTCTTCTAATGGCCTCACCCTTCTCATCATAGGCGATGAAGTCGCCTTCGGGTAGTCCGTTGGTACAACTGCCTTCGAGCGTTTTTCTTTCATTTCGTGTCACGGTGACAACGCCATGCGGTCTGCCGTTCACACAAGTCGAATAAACCCTCGCAGAGTCGTACGGCAGTTCCTGATTGTATTCCCCGTTCACGAGCGCGCCGGTGGAGTCTCTTAGAACGCGTTCTCCAGCCATTTTACCCCTCTTGTAGGGTTTGACAGATTCTAACGCTCCATTCGGATGGTAGGATCGGATAACACCATGAAACTCTCCTTCTCTATATGGCATTTCAGCCCAAGTTCGACCGCTCGCATAGTAGTATATCGAGGTACCGTGGACCTTCCCATCTTTGAATTCACGCCTACTACTAAGCACACCGCCTTCGTCAAAGTACATCGCGGTGCCATGGGGCTTTCCCTCCTTGAATTCTATCTGCCTTCGGAGCACACTGTCACCGTCGAAATAGGAGACAGGTCCGTCAGCTGCACCCTTCGCATTCCTATTGAAGACCATGTAGCGTACATCCTCGTGTTCAATTTGGACGGTATCAATACGCTGCGCCGAAAGCGGGATCGCCGAAAAAACCAACATGAAGAGGGAAACGAAGTACGCCTCCCCGAGATCCCATTTGATTGGCTGCTTCATGTCTACCCGCCCTGACTACTCACCCCACCAATTCTTTATTCCTGTTCGGAATATCGTCCGTGTTGAAGGCCACTTTCTCATCCTCCTCCTTCAGCTTCAGCACGAGGGCGAGCGCATCGGGCACCACATCGCTGCAGAGCGTGAGGAAGCTGCCGGGCTTTGCCGTTGAGATGGCGTGACGGATCGCAGCCTCCTCCTTCTTGATGATGATGTAAGGCTTGTTGGGGTCCACCTCCTTGATGCCCTTCACCATGAGCGCGATGATCTCATCGTCGGTCTTGCCGCGCAGGTTACGGTCCTGGCGGATGATGATCTCGTCGAACATCTGTGCGCTGAGGCGGCCGAGGTTCACGGTGTCCTCGTCGCGGCGATCGCCAACACCGGCGATCACGCCCACTTTCGGGCTGTCGGGGATCTTGCTCAGGAACTTGCCGAGCGCCTCGAAGCCGTGTGGGTTGTGGGCGTAGTCCACCACCACTTGGAACTTCTTGAACTGGAAAAGGTTCAAACGACCCGGTGTCTGCGCAGCCCCCGGCACGAAGGTCATGAGCGCTTCGCGAAGCTCTTCGATCTTCACGCCTTGCACGTAAGCTGCGAGCACGGCGGGCAGCACGTTCTGGATGTTGAAAACGGCCTTACCACCGTAGGTGATGGGGATGTTCACGGCCTTCTCTATCCGCAGTTTCCATTCGCCCTTGCTGATGGTGACGAAGCCGTTCTCGTAGATCGCGGCGAGACCACCGAGCTTGCAGTGCTGGCGGATCAAGCGGTTGTTCTCGTCCAGGCTGAACAAAGCGATCTTGCAATCGCACTGTTTGCGCATGGCCATCACCAGTTCATCGTCAGCGTTGAGGATCGCATAGCCATCGCGACGCACGCTGCGCGGAACGGTGCTCTTCACATGCGCGAGTTCTTCGAGCGTGTGGATATCCTTCAAGCCCAAGTGATCGGCCGCTACGTTGGTGACGATGGCCACATCGCAATGCTCGAAGCCGAGGCCGCTGCGCACGAGACCGCCACGCGCCGTTTCCAGCACGGCCATATCAACAACAGGCTCCTTCAGTACGAACTGCGCGCTGGCGGGGCCGGTGCAATCGCCTTTCATCAACAGGCGGTTCATGATGTACACACCGTCGCTGCACGTCATGCCCACCTTATAGCCTGCGCTGCGCATGAGGTGCGCGGTGAGGCGTGTGCTGGTGGTCTTGCCGTTCGTACCGGTGACGGCGATGATGGGAATACGGCTCGGAGTGCCCGGCGGGAAGAGCATGTCCACGACGGGTTCCGCCACGTTCTTGCCGATGCCACCGGTGGGATCCAAGTGCATGCGGAAGCCGGGCGCGGCGTTCACTTCCAACACAGCGCCGCCGCTCTCGTTCAGTGGCAGGCTGATGTCGTCGGTCATGATGTCGATGCCGCAGATGTCGAGATCGATGATGCGACTGATCCGCTCGGCGAGGAAGACGTTGAACGGATGCACCACTTCGGTGACGTCATCAGCCGTGCCGCCCGTGCTGAGATTGGCGGTGGCCTTGAGGTAAACGGTCTCCCCTTTCGCGGGAATGCTCTCGGGCGTGAGGCCTTTGAGTCCGATCAACTTCAGCGTGTGGTCGTCGATGTCGATGCGCGTGAGAACATTCTCGTGACCGTAGCCGCGACGCGGATCCTTGTTCACCTCCTCGGCGAGTTGTGCGATCGTGCTCTTGCCATCGCCGACCACGCACGCCGGAGTGCGTTTCGCGGCGCAAATGAAGCGGTGGTTGATGACGAGCAAGCGGTGATCGAGACCCGTGATGTAGCGCTCCACGATGGCGCTGCGGCTGATCTCCTTCGCCTTGGCCAAAGCCACCTTCGCTTCTTCCAAACTCTTGATGCCTATGGTGGCGCCACGACCGTGGTTGCCGCCTATGGGCTTGATCACGCAGGGGAAACCAACAGAATCCAAGGCAGCTTCCAAACCTTCTTCCGTACGGACCACGCGGCCCTTCGGCACGGGGATCTCGTAGCTCTCAAGCAGTTGCTTCGTCTCCTCCTTGTCACAGGCGATCTCAACCCCGATGTTGCTGGTCTTGCTGGTGATGGTGGCGCGGATCCGCTTCTGGTGGATGCCGTGACCGAGTTGCACCAAGCTCTGTCCGTTCAAACGCAGGTAGGGAATGCCGCGTGACACGGCCTCCTGCACAATGCTTCCAGTTGAAGGTCCAAGCCGCGACTCTTCGCGCAGCTCGCGCATCTTCTGCAGGTCGTCCGCGAGATCATACTTCTCTCCACTGATCAGCGCTTCTGCGATGCGGACGGCAGCCTTCGCGGCGAACATGCCAACGGGTTCCTCGATGTAGCTGAAGACCACATTGTACACGCCGTTCTCGCGCGTGCTACGTGTACGGCCGAAGCCGGTCTCCATGCCCGCTAGCGTCTGGATCTCCAGCGCGATGTGCTCGATCACATGGCCCATCCATGTGCCGCGCTTCACGCGCTCCCAGAAACCACCTTCGTGATCCTCACTGCACCGGTGGCTCACCATGGTGGGCAGCAACGTGGTGATGCGCTCGTAGAAGCCGGGGATCTTGTCCGTGGGCTTCTGCTCCAGATCCTCGATGTCGAGGCGCATGACAATGAGGTTGTGCCGCTTGACGGACCAGTAGTTTGGGCCACGCATGGCCTTAAGTTCGAGGATGCGCATGGATCGTACTTCTTGCGGGTCAATATAGGGCGGCACATTGTTGATACTTCCATCATCTGCCGGCCATGATCAGGTTGAAGCCCTCTATTTTGGCCGCTCGGGGGCGGGGGCTAACCAGCAAGCATGACACCCAAAGGCAAACTCATCGCGATAGGAGGCAACGAGGACAAAGGCACGGCGCCGGAAGCAGGACACAACGCCAAGGTCTATAGCGGCGCATTCATCGAGGAAGGGATCCTGAAACGTGTAGTGGATGAGATCGGCGGAACGGGCAGCCGATTGGCCGTGATCACCAGCGCCAGCAGTATTCCGGAAGAAGTCGGGAACAATTACATCGAAGCATTCGGCAGGTTGGGATTGAAGGAAGTGGACGTGCTCGATATCCGCGAACGCGGCCACGTGAAACCCGACATGATCAAGCGTTTGGCAAAGGCCGACGGTGTGATGATGAGCGGCGGTAACCAGCTGCGGCTGACCACCATTTTCGGCGGGACGGCGTTCCTTCAGTTGATGAAGCGCCGATATGAGGAAGAAGCGGGCTTCGTGATCGCCGGCACCAGTGCTGGGGCCATGTGTATGAGCAGTACCATGATCTACCAAGGTCACAGCAGCAGCGGTCTGGTGAAGGGCGGGGTGAAGATGACCACCGGTGCAGCGCTCATCCATGACGTGATCATCGACAGTCATTTCGTTGAGCGCGGCCGTTTCAGCCGGTTGAGCCAAGCGGTGGCCAGCAACCCGAACGCCATCGGCATCGGCTTGGGTGAAGACACCGGCGTGGTGATCACCGATGCCGACATGCTAGAAACGATCGGTAGCGGGCAGGTAATGATCTTCGACGGCCACGACATCAGCTACAGCGACTACGCTGACGTGGAAGAAGGCGAGCCCTTCAGCATCGAAGGCATGAAGGTGCACATCATCAGCAAGGGACACAGCTACTCGGTGAAGCAGCGGCAGTTCAGCGCAGTGCGCGTGCCGGTGAAGGGGTAGCGCCAACGGGGCAGCGTGGGGCTACCTTCGGAACGTCAGTCCTGAAAACCTTGCCCATGAAGCTCCGCTCCTACCTTTTCGTTGCCTTATCGAGCACCGCGCTCGTCGCATCGAGCCAATACCAATTGGAGTACACGTACTACGGCGGTGGCACGGGTGGCGCTGGCGGCCTGAACGAATTCTACATGGTGCACTTGGAGGCCATTGGCGACCGCTATGTCTACTATGACCGGCCTGCACGAGCTGTGTACATGATGGATCTATACCATCAACTGGTTTCCACTATCAGCCTTGCCGCGGCGGACCCTGATTCTACTGGAATAGGTTACGGAGAGGACATCCTATACGTCTCGCAGCATTTGTTCGATGCGGACGATGATGTGGAGTTGATGTTCGTGAAACCGTATTCGGGCACTTCAGTGATCAATGAGGACGGCACGGTGATCCAATTCTGGCCAAATGAACTCCCGCTGATCGCGGTCAACATTCCACAAGAACAGCGGCCGATCTACAACACCCCGCTCGGAACGAAGCTGATATTGAGCGACCAGTTGTTGGGAGATGCCAAGGTGTACTCGCTTCCGGGAACGCTGTTCACTGGCATCAGCGGTCCGCACGAACAAAGCGTGCTTTCCGCACCGGTGAAAGTCTATCCGAATCCCACCGCGAGCGAAGTGACGGTGGACATTCCATGGACCACGCGTTTCACCAATGCCGACATGTCTTTCTTCAACAATGCCGGTGAGTTAGTGCTGAGTGAACAGATCACCGTAACAGGACAGCGGATCAACATGGCACCCTTGGCTGCTGGCGAATACAGCTATCGCGTCAGCCTGAATGGGCAACACGTAAATGCCGGGAAGCTGACCAAGCTGTAACGCACGGAGACCGCATCAGGACTGCACGCCCTTCTACCCTTCTTATCCACTTGATCCGCAGTTCGATGCCACAGCGCGCAGGCCTCTGACTGCACGATCAATTCTGACCCGTGTCATCATTCAACGCTTGGCGGGTGGTATGTTAGGCCCATGAACAAGTCCATGATCAAGTACGCGGCCGTTGCCACATTTTCGGCCGCTCTGGCATTGCTGTTGGGCCTTTGGCTGTCCCCTGATACCGTGGGCATTGTCGGTGGTAAACGACCGGTGCGTGCGCAAGCCAACTCAGTGGAACTGATCCGCGATGTGCGCGTGATCCTGAACTTGGTGAGTGTGTATGCCGACTATGAGGAATACTTCAGCGAACGCGATTCGAAAGTAACATCCGGTATACTGGATAAGCTTGGATTCGGGAAGAAAGCCATGCTGCGCGTGAAGGGCAAGGTGACCATGGGCTACGCGTTCGACGAGAAAGACATTGTTGTGAACGAAGCAGAACGACGGATGGTCCTGATGGCCTCGAGCGAGCCGAGCATCCTGAGCATAGAGCACGATGTCGATTATATCGAACTCGACCAAGGCCTGTTCAACCGGTTCAAGAAAGAGGACATAACGGCCATTAACGCCAGAGGTAAGGAACGGATCAGGGAAAAGGCTGCCAAGAGCGACCTGTTCGCGCGCGCCAGAGCGCAACGCAACGAAGCCATCGGCGTGGTGCGCGGCTTGGCGGAGTCGAACGGCTGGTCGTTCAGTGTGGATACGACCGGAACTCCGTTCAAGGGTTTCGCCGTTCGTTGACCCAAGAAGGTTCAACAGCCTGCCCGCTCCTCCACCCGATAGCGGTTCCGCTCTGGGCTATTGCGGCTTACCAGTTCGGCCACAAAACCCATGGTGAACAACTGCACGCCGATGATCATGGCGGTAAGCCCGACATAGAACAGTGCTTGATCCGACACGCGCGGAGCCAGCGTCCCCGTGATCCACGTGTGCCATGCCTTCTCCGCGATCAACCATGCCGCCGAAAATGATCCCAGCACGAACATCAACGTGCCAAGCGCACCGAAGAAGTGCATGGGCTTTTTGCCGAACCGGAAAATGAAAGCGATCGTGAGCAGGTCGAGGAATCCATTGATGAACCTGTTCAGTCCGAACTTGGTCTTGCCATGCTTGCGAGCGTGGTGCCTCACCACTTTCTCGCCGATCTTCCTGAACCCTTCCTTGTAAGCGATGAAAGGAATATAGCGGTGCATCTCGCCGAAGACCTCGATATTCTTCACCACAGCCTTGCGATAGGCTTTCAGTCCACAATTGAAGTCGTGGAGATCCACATGGCTCATGCGCCTCGTGGCCCAGTTGAAGAGCTTCGTCGGAACGGTTTTACTGATCGGGTCATGGCGTTCTTTCTTCCAACCGCTCACCAGGTCGAACCCATCAACGGTGATCATGCGGTATAGCTCCGGGATCTCTGCGGGATCGTCCTGCAAGTCGGCGTCCATAGTGATCACCACATTGCCTTGTGCGGCCTCAAAGCCTTCGTTCAATGCAGGGCTCTTCCCATAGTTGCGGCCGAAACGGATGCCTCGTACACGCGCGTTCACAGCCCTTAATCGCGTGATCTCGTCCCACGATCCGTCGCGACTTCCGTCGTCCACCAGGATCACTTCATAATCCTTTCCCATGGCACCGATCACCGAATGCAGCTTGTCCACAAGCTCATCCAAAGACTCGCGCTCGTTCAACAATGGGATGACCACGGAAATGTCCATGCGGCAAATGTGCGGGTGAAAAGGCCACGGACTGAAAGATCGCTGTGGCCCCGGATGCTCGAGCTACTACATTCGCGCCTTGGGGCAAGTCTCGTACGACCAGCTCCCGCTTAATCCCCCAGGGCCGGAAGGCAGCAAGGGTAGGCGGTTGTAGCGGAGCGATGCGATCAGCTTGCCCCTCTTTTTTTGCCCTATGTCAACGTACGCCAAGGTGGTACTTGTAACGGGTGGCAGCAGCGGGATCGGCTTGGCCATCTGCTCGCGTCTTGCCGCAATGGGCCATACGGTTTACGGCACAAGCCGTAAGCCCACGTTGGACCCAAAAGGTTGGCGCCTGATCGCCATGGATGTCACGAATGAGGGTTCGGTGCTTGCTGCCGTTGAAGAAGTGCTTCACCGCGAGAAACGCCTTGACGTTGTGGTGAACAACGCCGGGGTCGGGATACAAGGACCGGCGGAGGATACCGGTATGGAACTGGTTCAGCGGTTGTTCGACCTGAACGTATTCGGGGCCCACCGCGTTTGCCGTGCAGCGCTACCGGGTATGCGTCAGCGAGGTAGCGGCCTCATCATCAATATGAGCAGTATCGCGGCGAACTTCGGCCTGCCCTACCGCGCTTTCTACAGCGCCAGCAAAGCAGCCCTTGACCGGTACAGCGAAGCACTGCGGTTGGAGGTGAAGCCCTTTGGAGTGCAGGTGGTTGTTGTGCAGCCCGGCGAGTTCAGAACGAACATCGCCGGAAGTCGGCTTCGGCCTGAGACCATCGACCCGGCGTACAAGAAGGGCTACGACCGCGCAATGGAGATACTGGGTGGCAGCATGCACTACAGCCGTGATCCCGACGAGCTGGCCCAAGTGGTTGCCAAGATCATCGCTTCTGCCAAACCCAAGACGGTGTACCGTGTCGCGCATGGCGTTCAGAAGTTGAGCGTGTTGCTGAAAAAACTCATGCCCGGGCATGCCTTTGAACGTATGGTCGGAAAGCACTACGAGTAACCATGCCATCGGCTTTTGGACATGCCGTTGCCGCCATAGCCCTCACCAAGGCTTCGCCACGAGTGCGCTTCGGTGCTCGAGTTGCCGCCATCGCCGCGCTGTCCGCGATCATTCCTGACGTGGACGTTGTCAGTTTCAGCCTCGGTATTCCCTATGAGCACATGCTCGGACACCGCGGTCTGACGCATTCGTTCGCTTTCGCCGCAGCATGGTCGGCAATGATGCTACTGTTGTTCCAAAGGGGCGAGCGGACCATGTGGCTATGGCTGTGCCTTTTTGCCAGCACCGCGAGCCATCCACTGCTGGATATGTGCACCACCGGTGGTTTGGGGTGTGCGTTGTTCGCTCCTTTCTCAAGCGAGCGGTTCTTCTTCCCATGGCGGCCCATCTCCGTTTCACCGGTGGAGATCCACAGCTTCTTCACGCAATGGGGCCTTCGCGTGCTGAAGAGCGAAGCCCTTTGGATCGGACTTCCGTCCGCGTTGGTTTTCGCCACCGCACATCTGTTGAAAAGGCGACCCACCCGGGATTGAAGCACCGCCTACATTCGCGCCTTGCTCGCCGAAAATGACGAGCAAATGCCAGCCAACATGAAGTTCTTCATCGATACCGCCAGCCTCGCACAGATCCGCGAAGCCCATGAATTGGGCGTGCTGGATGGCGTTACCACCAACCCGAGCTTGATGGCCAAAGAAGGCATCAGCGGCGAGCAACGCGTCCAACAGCACTACATCGACATCTGCAACACAGTGGATGGTGACGTGAGTGCGGAGGTGATCTCCACCGATTTCACCGGGATCATTGCAGAAGGTGAACGGCTGGCAGCACTTCATCCGAACATCGTGGTGAAAGTGCCCATGATCAAGGAGGGGGTGAAAGCCATCAAGTACTTCACAGGAAAGGGCATCAAGACGAATTGCACACTTGTCTTCGGCGCCGGGCAGGCCCTGCTCGCCGCGAAAGCCGGTGCCACTTATGTGTCGCCGTTCATCGGTCGACTGGACGATATCAGTCAGGACGGTGTTCAGTTGATCGCACAGATCCGGCGCATCTATGACAACTACGGCATGTCAACCCAGATCCTGGCGGCCAGCATCCGTCATCCATTGCATATTGTGCAGTGTGCCGAACTGGGTGCCGATGTTGCTACGTGTCCCCTCAGCGCGATCACCGCATTGTTCAACCATCCGCTCACGGATTCGGGCTTGGAGAAATTCCTCGCAGATCACAAGAAGGCACAAGCAGCAACGGAGAAGGTCAAGTGAGCGTAGCGACGTTGTTGGCGGTGCATCCGGTAGACCCGGAGCCCCGAAAGATCAAAGAGGCGGTTGCCGTGTTGAACAGCGGTGGTGTGCTGATCGTACCCACCGATGCTGTGTATGCTTTCGTTTGCAGCGCCAAGCAACCACGTGCGGTTGAACAGGTGGCCGCACTAAAAGGTGTTAGGCCTGAAAAGGCCGAGTTATCCCTGATCTGCAGGGACCTCAGCGATGCCTCCACCTATGCTCGGCAAATGGACACCGGTGTCTTCAGAATGATGAAGCGCGCCCTACCTGGCCCGTACACCTTCATTCTTCCCGCCACCGCTGAAGTACCGAACATTTTCAAAGTAAAACGACGGACCGTGGGGATAAGGGTCCCAGCCAATCCTATACTACAGGGCATCCTTGAAGAACTGGGTCACCCGTTGGTGGCAGCATCAGTGCACGATACGGACCCGTTCATAACACACCCCAGCGACGCAGATGCCATCCATGAGCAATTCGCTTCAAAAGTCGACCTGATAATCGACGGTGGACCGAGTGGTGTGGTCGGAAGCACGGTGATCGATGTTACGGGCCCGGAGCCGCGGCTGATCCGCGAGGGATTGGGATCGCTGCACGGGATCCTGTGATGTTCACTTGGCGATCACTCGCCAGGCCTCCGGTAGATG
>CADECG010000097.1:11665-14073 GCA_902825795.1 uncultured Bacteroidota bacterium | reverse complement strand
TCGGCGCCGGTTCAAGAAGCTTTTGAAGAAGGCGCGGCCGGATGTGGTGCTCGCCTACTACGGATCGGTTTCATCGCTCTTCACCGTGCTCAGTAGCGCAGTACCGGTGGTGGTCTATTTTCAAGGAAGTGATCTCAACAAGACCCCGCAGGACGGCAAGCTGCGCGACTTCCTCGGGCGCTTGTTCTCTCAGTTGGCGGCCTTCTTTGCCGCTGGCATCGTATGCGTGAGCGAACGCTTGCGGGATCAGTTGTGGTGGCGCGTGAACGAGGTGAAAGTGTTCGCTTTGGGTGCCGATTTGGAGCGTTTCCATCCAATGGACAAGGCAGCATGCAGGGCGGAACTCGGTTGGTCATTGGACGAGAAGGTGGTGCTTTTCAATGCGAACCACCCTGTTACCAAGCGGTTGGACATTGCGCTGGACGTGGAGCAACGATTGAAGGCCCGAATGCCGGAAGCACGACTGGAGACTTTGGTCGGTGGCACCCCGTTCGACCGCATGCCCATTTTGCTCAATGCCGCGGATGCCCTGTTGTTGTGCAGCAACACGGAGGGTAGCCCCAGTATGGTGAAGGAAGGCATGGTGTGCGGCCTGCCTGTGGTATGCAACGATGTGGGCGATACCGTTGAGCGTTTGCGTGATGTCCATCCAGGGGCAGTGGTGGGGCAGGAAGCAGGGGCGCTAAGTGATGCTTTGCTGGAAGTTCTGAAAGGCGGTCAACGAAGCAATGGCCGTGCGCTGGCTCCGCGTAACGGCTGCGATGCACATGCTATCGATGCCGACCTGATGGCGTACCTGCGGTCAATGATGATCCACGCATGATGACCGCTCTCGCCTACGGCCTTCTTGCGTCCATCACGTTGGCGTATTTGGCATTGGTGCGAGCGCTATGGCGCCGCACCCACGATGTATCGCTCCCGATCGGCGCTGCGATCCTGTACATGTGGACCTTCCTCGGCGCATGGTTCTTCATTGGCGATGCTGCTGTGGGGTTCGAAGGCTATCGGATCGGATTCACCTACTACTACTTCATGGAAAAGATGTTCCCGTTCGCGGTGGACAGTGACTATTTGCTTGCGCTGGTGCAGTATGGCATCTTCTCGTTGGTCCTGCTGGCAACCATGTTGTTCGTGGGTCCTCGTGGCAAGCACGTTGTCGGCCCGGTCGCTTCGGTTTCCAAGGAGGTGTTCTTCTTCACTTGTCTCGTTGCCATGGCGGTTTCGGCTTGGTCGGTGTGGCCTAGCATACAGCAGGCACTGGCCGAACATCGCTCCGTGTACAGTGCGCTGCACGAATTGACGGGGTGGCGGAAGTCGCTTCATGGGCTGCTGGATAAGGCGGCAAGTACTGCTGCGCTGATCGGGTCGGCTGTTGCACTTACAAGTGATCGGGAGCGGTCGCCTTTGCGCGACCGATCGATCTTTTTGCCCGCATGGTCGCACATACTGGCGACTGGCTTGGTTTGCCTATGGCTCAGTTTCACCGGTAACCGACATAGCCTGCTCACAGCAGTGATCCTGTCGTTGGTGTATATGCTTTCGGTGGCGAGAAGGGGTGCGCTCAGGCCAACGCTTTGGTTGGTCGGTATCTGTGGCGTTGTTCTGCTCATCGGGGGCTCGTTACGTGGGATGGTGTGGACCGATGGCGGACTGGTGGCGCCAACCGCTGTGGAAAGACCCCGTTTCACCTTGCCGCAGATCGCACACATCCCTCAACACCCTTCGAGCATGCTCTCCGGTGTTGGACAGAAGGTTTTCAGCAACGAGTTCTTTTGCGCGCACTTCAGCTTGTATGGCATACACAGCCGTGAGGTGCCTCTGGACCCGGGGATCAGCTTCCGGTACTTGGCAAACTCGTTCGCACAAGCCGAACAGCGCCCCCCTTCGGCTTATGATCATTATGCCAAGGAGGCCAGGCTCGTGGAAGGCCAGGGCTACACCATCCATCATGCTGCCGCATGGTATCTCAACGGGGGTATTGCCGGTATGGTCATCGGGGGTGCGCTATTGGGCCTGATCTGGGCCATGCTGTTGCGCTGGGGCAGTGTCCCGTTGGGACCCAAGGGGCGAAGCGTGTGGCTTGTGTTACGTGTTATTGTACCGTGTGCATTCGTTGCCTTTCTGCCGGAGTTGGTGCGCAACGGCCCCGAAGCCTTCAAAGCGCTTCTGTTCGAGGGCTTGGGTATTCCCGCCGCGATCATGACCGTTGCGGCGTTGCCTTTCAAACGTTCGGATAGCAGTACTGCGGTATGAAGGTGATATTCCTCACCCAGTACTATCCGCCCGAAACCGGGGCACCGCAGAACAGGATACAGGCTACCGTTAACGCCTTCGTCAAGAATGGCGTCGAGGTGACCGTGTTGACAGCCATGCCGAACTATCCCGGCACGCGCGTGCATGCTGGCTAC
>CADECG010000097.1:3885-11655 GCA_902825795.1 uncultured Bacteroidota bacterium | reverse complement strand
AAGTGGTTCGTGCGCGAGCGGATGGAGGGCGCGGAAGTCTTGCGCGCGCCATTGTTCGTGCCGAAAGGGCGGGGATTCTTCGGTCGCTTGTGCAACTACTTCTCGTTCATGTTCACATCGCTTTTTGTGGGCTTGTTCACCTTGAAGCGGAGCGACGTTCTTTTCGTGGAATCGCCTCCATTGTTCCTTGGTATTTCCGCCATGCTTTTGGCGCGGGTCAAACGCTCTGCATTGGTATTCAATGTCAGTGATCTGTGGCCTGAAAGCGCCGTAGCACTGGGTTTGGTAAAGAACAAGGCACTCATACGCGCGAGCACTTGGTTGGAATTGCGTTGTTACGAACGGGCAACGCTGATCACCGGCCAGACGCAGGGGATCGTCCGTGATATTGCTCGTCGCTGTCCGCATAAGCGAGTGCTATGGTTGCCGAATGGTGTGGACTTCGACGCGATCGGAGCCGCGGAGGAGACGATCGGGAACGATCGATGGCAAGCGTTGGGCATTCCTCCCGGTTCGCTTGTTCTGGCTTATGCTGGCATCTTGGGTCATGCGCAAGGGTTGGAAGTGATGTTGCACGCGGCTGCCCAGCTTGGTGCGAATAGCGGTGTCCACTTCCTGTTGATCGGTGAGGGACCTGAGAAGCCGATGCTTGCTGCATTGAAGACCTCGTTGGAACTGAACCATGTGCATATGGTCGGTCACATGCAAAGGGGAGAATTGCTCACACTTTTGCGCTCCGTGGACGCGGTAGTAGTGCCGCTGCGCCGGAACGACCTGTTCAAGGGCGCGATCCCCAGCAAGATATTCGAGGCACTCGCGCTGTCGAAGCCGCTGCTGCTTGGCGTGGAAGGAGAAGCCAAGGAACTTTTCATCGACGAAGGCAAAGCAGGATTGGCGTTCGTGCCGGAGGACGTGGGGGATCTTGTGCGGAACATCACAACCCTCAACAAGGACCGTCAGCTCTTATTGGAACTCGGCGCGAACGGCAGGCGCTATGTGCAAGCCAAATTCGACCGCTCGCGGATCAACGCACAGTTCGTCGAGGAACTGCGGGCCGTGGGTAGTGCTACTGGTGCGGGTACGGGTCGTGCTTCCGGAACGGCTGGGCATCCAAGTGCCCCGCGTGCGGCAGGGGCCGGAAAGTCGACGATCGATGTGCTTGCCCCGCTGGTTGATCATCCCCGGGTCAGCGTTGCTATCCCATGCCGCAATGAACAGGGGTTCATCGGTGCATGCCTGCGTTCGATCATCGCAGCGGACAGGTCGGGCATGGACCTGCATGTGTTCGTTTGCGATGGCATGAGCGATGACGGCACGCGGCAAGAGATCGCTCCCATTCTTGCGCTGCACAGCTTCGTATCACTGATCGACAACCCGCAGCGCACTACGCCCATCGCCTTGAACCTTGGGTTGAGGGCCATTCCTTGCGATGTGGGCATCATCCTTGGCGCCCATGCTGAGGTGACCCCTGACTTCTTCCGGACCAACATTGCTGCGCTTCGCAGGACCACGGAGGCGGGGTGCGCAGGAGGGGTCATCGAGAGCATGTACACTGATCCCGTTTCGCGTGGCATCGGTGCGGCCATGGCCCATCCGTTCGGTGTTGGTGGGGCGCACTTCCGCACGGGCCGCAAGAGCGGCTTCGTTGATACGGTTGCTTTCGGTGCGTATCGAAGTGAGGTGTTCAAGGCGGTGGGTTGGTTCGATGAGGTCCTTACCCGGAATCAGGATGATGAGTTCAACTTCCGGTTGACCGAAGCGGGCTTCCGCATTCTGCTCGATCCGGCCATCAAAAGCCGTTATGTGGTGCGGGCCAGTTTCAACAAACTTTGGAGGCAGTATTACCAGTACGGCTATTGGAAAGTGTATGTGAACCGGAAGCACCGCTCGGTGACGACCGCGCGGCAGTTGGTGCCAGCATTGTGGATCGCTTTTTTGGCCCTTGGGGCCCCGATCGCTGTATTCTCTCCATTCGTGCGGTGGCTGTTCCTCTTTGGAACCATGGCGTACGTCCTTGCTGCACTTGTCGCTGCCCTTTCAGCTGCACCTGTGGCCGACCTGCCCAAGGTGCTCCGAGCGTTCGTTACGTTGCACGCCGCATACGGCCTTGGCTATTGGGCCGGGATCTTCCGGTTCGTTCTGCGCGGCGCTTCTCCTGCTCGATCCAGTGAAAGCCTTTCACGATGAAGGACGCCATCTCCGCTGCCTTCGGCACTCTGCGACCGGCCCACGGCACGCTTGCGGCAGGACTGCTTATCGCAACTACCATCGGCATTGTGTTCATACAGGACTTCTTGTGGATCGCACTTATGCCTTGCATAGTGGCCATGGTGGTGCGGCATCTCGCCGGAAGTCTTCGGACCTTCCGGGTGTCTTGGACTTCACCATTGTCTTGGATGGCGCTATTGTACTGTGCCTATTTGCTCGGACTGTCGTGGTCCTCGAACTTCGACTACGCTCTTTTCGATCTGCAGGTGAAGGCACCCCTGCTTGCCTTGCCGCTCATGGTATTTCTTGTGCTCGGTAGTTCACGCGTGGGAGGGCGAGAATTGTTCGTGGTGTTCAGATGGGCTTGTGCGCTGGCCGTCGCGGTATGTGCTGTAGTGGCGTGCGCACGCTACGGGATGCATTGGTGGGGATACCATGTGTCCGGAACAGCGACCATACCTACAACAGCATACTTCATATCGCAGGAGTTCTCCCTTTTCATGCACCCCAGCTACTTCGCCCTGTACTTGTGCTTCGCATTGGCTTCGGGCGATTTTCCTTCAACGCGCTGGATCAGGGTGAATGTGCTACTAATGGGCTTGCTCGCGCTCGGCATACTGTTCAGCGCCAGCAAAGCCGGTTGGCTCGTGCTTTCCGCCTACTGGGGTGTGCTGGCTATTTCGCGCTGGAATGATGGTGCAGAACGCAAGCGAAGGTTACTGGCCGGGGCTTTGGTGGCCGCGGCACTCGCCGTGTTGGGCTTTGCGTCGCCATTCTTCTCGGAGAAGGTCGGCCAGTTCAAGAACGTCGCCCAAGGTGCGCCGGTGGATGTCAGCGCCGCAGGCAGCACGGAGTCGAGGGAAATGATCTGGGGGGAAGCGTTACCGCTGATACAAAAGCACTTGCCACTGGGCACCGGCACCGGCGACGTGAAGGATGTTTTGCTTGCGAACTATGCTGAAGCAGGCTTTGCACATGCTGTTGAACTTAAGCTGAACGCCCACAGCCAACTGCTCCAAACACCGTTGACCCTCGGCTTGCTTGGCATCCTTCTCTTGTTGCTTCTCTTCGGGGTGCCTTTGGTCCATGCCGCGCGACATCGCGATGGGCTGATGCTCTCCTTCCTCAGTTTCATATTTTTCAATTGGGCGGTGGAGAGCATGTTGGAAACGCAGGCCGGTGTTGTCTTCCTCGCTTGGGGCGCATTCTTGTTGGCGTTCCGTGCACCCGATACTTCAGCCTGAATTTGCATTTCGAGCGATTCGAGAAACTACACTGCACATCTCCATCATCTTCACATCCTCAATGATCCCCTTCAGCCCGCCACGCATCGATGAGCGCACTATTGCGGAAGTAACTGCTGCACTGCGCAGTGGCTGGATCACCACCGGACCGCGCACCAAGGACTTCGAGAAGCGATTGGCCGCGTACTGTGACGTGAAAACCGTGATCGCGCTCAATAGCTGGACCAACGCGGCGGAATTGGTATTGCGTTGGTTCGGCATCGGTCCCGGTGATGAGGTGATCGTACCGGCATACACTTATTGCGCTACGGCCAACATCGTGGTGCACGTCGGCGCGAAACCCGTAATGGTGGATGTTCTCGACGACTTCACAATCGACCCGGCAGCCGTTCGCCGTGCGATCACGCCTCGAACGAAGTGTATCATACCCGTTGACATCGGTGGGCTGCCTGCCAACGTCCCGGAGATCATGCGCATTGCTGAGGAAGCACGCGCCGTATTCGCACCAAGCGCAACCGCCAACCCACAGATCCAGTTGGGTCGGCCGCTGGTGCTATCCGATGCGGCTCATTCCTTCGGTGCCACCATTCACGGAAGGAAAGTCGGGGCGCAAGCTGATATCACCGGCTTCAGTTTCCATGCGGTGAAGAACCTTACCACTGCCGAAGGCGGAGCGCTGGCCTTGAATATGCCACCACCCTTCGATAATGCGGCTCTGTACAAGCTCTTCAATACCATGAGCCTGCACGGCCAGAACAAGGATGCGCTGGCCAAGACCCAAGCCGGAGCGTGGCGGTACGACGTGGAGTTCGCCGGGTGGAAATGCAACATGACCGATCTACAAGCCGCCATCGGTATCGTGGAATTGGAGCGGTATGACAGCGAGACGCAACCACGCCGTAAGGCCATTTGCGATCGTTATTCCATCGCGTTCGCTGGCGACCACCGCTACGTTGTTCCTGCTTTCGAGCACGATGGCCGCGTTGGCAGCTATCACCTTTTCATGCTGCGGATCGCGGATGCAACGGAAGACCAGCGCGATGCGATCATAGCGGCCATTGCGAAGCGCGACGTGAGCGTGAATGTCCACTTCATCCCCATGCCGATGCTCACAGTCTATAAGAACCTCGGCTATCGCATAGCCGACTATCCGAACACCTACAAGCAGTACAGCCGCGAGATCAGTCTACCCGTCTACTTCGACCTTTCCGACGCGCAGGTCGATGAGGTCGTCGCTGCTGTGAAGGAGGCGGTCGGAGGGAATATCCAATGCTCAATGTCCAAGTCCTGAAGCCCTATTGCGGCTTATGAGAACTTCCACTGAAGTTGCATTCCCTTGATCATTGGATATTGAACATTGGCTATTGAGCATTCGTAGCGATGAAGCGCCTCTTCGACATCCTCTTCTCATTCGCGCTCCTGCTCTTGCTGCTGCCGTTGTTTTTACTCATTGCCCTGCTGGTCGCCGTGACTTCTCCCGGTGGCGCTCTTTTCAGACAGGTGCGGGTAGGGAAGGAGGGTCGTGAGTTCCGCCTGTTGAAGTTCCGCACCATGCGGCCGGGCAGCGAATCCAAGGGACAGATCACGGTCGGTTCGCGTGATCCGCGGGTAACCAGCATCGGGCAGCTATTGCGCAGAACCAAGTGCGATGAACTACCACAATTGTTCAACGTGCTGATAGGGGACATGAGCGTTGTTGGTCCCCGTCCCGAGGTACCCAAATACGTTGCGATGTATACATCCGAACAGAGGCGGGTGCTCAACGTTCGACCCGGTATCACAGGTCCTGCAAGCATTCAGTACATCAACGAGAATGAACTACTAGGCCAAAGTGCTGACCCCGACCGCACCTACATCGAGGAAGTGATGCCTACCAAACTGGCCATCGATCTGCGCTACGTGGAGAGCGCATCAATGATGACCGATCTGAAGATCATCGGTGCCACCGCGCTCAAGTTGTTCCGGTAGAAAACGAAAGCCCCGGTCCATGGGACCGGGGCTTTCCTGTGATTCTGACCCAGCTTACTTGCTCACCACAACGCGGAATGCGCTGGTGCGGCCGTCGGCAAAGTTCATGTTGAAGGTGTAGGTGCCGGCCGCAACGTCGGTTACGTTCACCACCAAGGTGCCGTTGCCAACATTCACGCGTTGCTGCTTCACCAGTTTGCCGTTGACGTCAACCATGCGCAGGTCGGCCATACCGCTGAAGCCTGACATTGGGATCTTCACCTCGCTGTTGCTCGGGTTGGGGAACGCAGTGAGGTCAACAGCGTTCGCGCCTTCTTGCACGCTCACATCAGCACTGCCGAAAAGCACGCCGATCGCGCTCGGTACATCGGTGCCGAAACCGGCTACTGCCCATGTACCGGCGTTGTCCACCAAGGTGGTGGGCTGATCGTCAACCAAGGTGTTCTCTTCGTAGTTGTAGTAGTTATCGAAGCCTTGGAAATTGGCCACATCGTAGGTGGTCAAGCAGAACAGGTAGCGCTGATCGTTCGCCAATTGGAACGCTTGCTCAAAGGGGATATAGACCAACTGTCCCTCCAGTGCATTGTCCGCATAAGTGTACTCAGCGAACGCAACCTCATTCAGGTCGTCCGTGGTGGCATCGGCAAGGCCGGTGAAGACATCGTTCCACTCAAATGCACGCACCTCGATCAAGTCACCCGTAACGGAATCAGCAGCACTTGCGGAAACCGACACATACATTCCCATGGCACCGATGCGGCTGGCGTTCGGGTCGCGGAAATGAACACAGCTCTGGAACGTTCCAGTGAGGCCGCTTGGTTGGTAGAAATCCGCCGGAATGGGCATCTCGTTAGCATCGAGTTTCGCCAACGTGTAAATCGAGTCGATGAGGAACTCATTCACGAATGCGTTGTCATTCGGAAGGTCGTCAGTAATGCCACTACCTACGTTGTACGTCATGGTGTACAAGCCGCTGTAAGCCGACTGGTTGAATTCGGGCAGGTCGATGAAAATGCTGTCACCGGCGAGAATATCAACACCAGCGGAGGTTTGGTTGTAAAGCGAACCACCATTGACCACTTCGCCGCTCAGGGTAACGCCGACTTGGTCGGATGTACCGTAGTTGTGTACCCAAGCACCTGGCTGGACATTGAACTCGGTGGCGCTCGCGCACAGCGCTGCCGGGTAAGCTGTGCTACGGGCCAGCAGTGGGTCCGCTTTGTACACGCTTAGGTTATTGGCGAACGCACCATTGATCGCGCCGATGAACATCACCACATTGCCTGCTTCGATCTCGCTCTTGAGGTCGGCACCGGCATCTTGGCTGATCATAACGGTCGGAATGGTAACGTCGGCACCATAGGTACCAGCGCCCATCCCCACAGGGCCGCCCGGGGCGTTGTTGATGATCACGCAGCCAATGGCACCTTCGTTCTGGGCCATCAGGGCCTTCAGGCTGAAGTTGCACGTTCCGCGATAGCACACCGCGATCTTGCCGGCCACTGATGCGCCGTTGATCAACGTATCGCAACCGAGCGAGTCGGCTGCCGATCCATCATCAACGAATGCTGCGGTGCCCGTAATGGCATTCAGGGGGTCGTTCAGGTCAGCCGTTCCCCAGCCGCCAGCAGGGTCGGCCCATGTGAACGCGTAGCTGCCGGACAGGCCGGGCGGCTGTTGCACGAATACGATGATCTGCGCCTGCATGGTCGCAGCCAAGCCCAGCGCGGCTAGGGTGGAGTAGATTTTCTTCATGTCCAGAGAGTTTGGTTTTGCTTAAGGTTGCGCGAATAGGAGAGCCGAATGTAATCGGCCCGGGGCAAAACGTTACGACACGCTTTTAACGATCCGTGCTAACCCGTGCACACCCCGGCAGGGCATGAGGACAAGTCGATCAAAAGGGTGTTCCCGGCGGCCGGGATCTACGCTCGGGCGATCACTGAACGACAACGCTGAAGGCTGCTGACTTGCCTGCGGCCAGCACACTCAAGAGGTAGAGGCCTGGCGCTAGCGACCCCGTGGAGACCTCAACGCGCGTATTCACGGCTTTATTGGTGTACACCGAACGCCCCATGATATCCGTGAGCAACAGTTCGGCACCCACCATTTCAGGGCCGGAAACCGTGAAGTGACCAGCACATGGATTCGGATAAAGTTCCAGCACCAGCAGTTGCTCATTTTCGGCAACGCCAACAACGAATTCGCTGTCGTCGAAGCCTACACCCTTAATGTAGAAATAGTCGGCGTGGCCCAACACATCGCCATTCGGTTCTCCGAAGACGATCGGTAACTCGTACTGATGCTCTGCTCCGCTACTGATACATAGGGGGCTAACAGTGTGGAACCACGC
>CADECG010000097.1:0-3875 GCA_902825795.1 uncultured Bacteroidota bacterium | reverse complement strand
CCACCCTCGGCGTCCGTTCCCGTTGTCAGGTTCTTGGGCAACGTGCTCAGTTGTGCATCCACATCATGGCCGAAGGCCCACACATCGGGGGTGAAGTTCTCCGGCTCGTTGGGGCCGCTGCTGTTCCAACTGAAGAATACACGGGTACCGTCCGCCGTGCGCGTGGCTTGTGGCCTATTGCTCTGCAACGGGATGAACGCCGGATCGCTGCTGGGCAAACCGAAGTCAGTGCCATGGACGTTCGTCACGAGCCTGCTGTTCCAATCCGTTCCGTTCGTTGTTGTGGCGTGGAAGAGGAACTGGGTTTGGATATCGCTGAAGATGTAGCCCTGCGAGTCGGGGCTGGAGTGGTAGCCCGAGAACACTTCGCTGAATAAGTGCAAAGTGCCGTTGTGATCAACCACACAATCCATATCGCTGAACCAAGGTCGCGGTAGGCCGGTGTCGGTCGCGGGCTCCAGCACATCGCCATAGGTGGCGTCGTTGCTGAAGTCGTAGGTGGGCAGCGGGTTCCAGCTACTGCCGCCATCCGTCGTCTTCCATATCATGGGCACGGGTCCTTGGGCAAGTCCATCGTTCGCTTTCGCGTTCAAAACCACATAGCCCACTTGCCCATCAGGGCTGAAGGCCATAGTGTGGTTGATGTAAACCGGATTTCCGTCCACGCCAATGAACAGATCCGGGGTGATCGCACTGGCGATGGACCAATCGAAGGCGTTCGTTCCACTGTTGAAGACGCCCTTGTTCAAGTTGAGCACTGAAAAATTGAGCGGGTCGTCGACCATCCTGTATCGGGTGCTAGCGCTCCAAACATCTCCGTTCGGGTTGGCCACCAAGCCGCTGGGCTGATACGTTGAGGTATCCCCAAAATGGTCCACGTACGCATCGGTTGCATCGGTGCCATCCAGTTTGGTTGAAGCTTCAGCAACCCACCCCCAGAACCTGGCACCGGTGAGGGCCTGCAAGGCGTTGGTGTGCGAGACCACGTAAGCATTGGCAGGGTCGGTGTTGCCAGCGGGGTTGTACAGTACGCAGTTCGGGTATCGGGTGCCAACGGCGGCGGCAGTTCCAGCGAACATGTTCGGCGTGATCAAGGTTTGATCCACCGTCCACGTTGCACCACCGTCGGTGCTGTAGTCCACACGCAGACTGTTGTTGGTGCCCAAGCCTCCATGATCGGCAGGATCTTGCCGATGCTCGAAAATCACGGTGTTGATACCGGGGTTGTACGCTACTTGATCCTGGCTGGTGAGCAGTATGGAGTAGAAGTTGGCTGCGCCGCCGAGTTGGATCACGCTTGCCGCTTTGGCATGGGCCTGCACCGTAGGCTGCACTCCGTTCCTCAGCAATGGGCCTGGCATTTGTCGCTCGATCGGTGCGGCTGCGCTTGTAGGTCGCAAAACCATTTGGCCGTTCACGCAAAGCGTTACGAGGCAGAAGAAGGGGAGGGAGTAGCGTGTAAGCATTGCACAAGGGTTGGGTTCAATAGCATCGCACGGGCAATGTAATCCCGGGGTCGATCCACTGGATCCCGTTGTGCCTACTGCTTCTCGTCCGCTTGACTTCCGGCACCCAGCCCGGCGCGCAGCCGTTCAAGGTCTTCGGCGCGTTCGCTATCGCCCAGCTTGGCGTAGCTATTGGCGAGGTTGTTCAGCAACCTGCGCACGATGTCGATATTGGTGCATGGCAGGTAGAATGCCGGTTGCGCCGGCACCTTGATCTTCTCGAGGAATTCGTCGATCTCGCTCTTGCCGAGGATATCGCCTTGGCTGAATGCGTTCACATAAAAAAGGATGCTGCGTTCACTACCCGATGCCGCACTGTGCTCATCCATGTACGCCAGCACGAAATGGTTGGGCAGGTTCACCCCACGCAGCGGCAGGTCCAAGTCCTCGGCCAACACCTGGTACAGGATGGCCAAACTCAGCGGATTCCCCTTACGACCATCCAGCACTTCGTTGATGTAGCTGTTCTGCGGTGCGTGGTAGTTGCGCTTGTTGCCCTTGAAACCGTGAACTTGGAAGAAGATATGGTTGAACACACGCACTTTTTCGAAGGCAGTGAGGTTGTCGTTCAACTCCAGCCAAATATCCTGACGGATGGCGGCCAACTTGCTCTTCACACGGTACTCGTCCAACTCCGGATAGCGATAGCGGGCAACAAGCAATGCACCTTCCAACAGGTCTTCACCGCCCTTTTCGGCCCATGCTTCCAAGCCGCCACGCACGGTGTCCAAGTGGATCACATGCAACAGGTCTTCGATACGGTTCCGGCACAGGTCGCCCATTTCCTCGGCTTCCCAAGCCCGCTCCAAGGCAGGAATAACAGGACCGCCGATCTGCATCAAACGCTCACGCACTTGGATGTAGATCACCTCGTCGGGATCGTCGATCAAACTGATCAGGGCCGATATCTCATTCTCCGACACGAGCGACCGTGTTTATGGTACGGCTCGACGAAACTATCCAAGTGCCAGTGGGCTTGTGGGGTGTCCAATGGCTTTTGCCAAGACCCGACTGTTGAAGAGAGTGGTGAAGCGAGACGTGGTGATGCGGAAGTCAAGTGTGGGCGATCCCTGGCTGCGCTATCACATCTTCACATCACTGCTCGTTCAAGAACTTGGTCGATCATGCGTTCGATGGCCGCATGGTGGTTCTTGCTGTACTCTTTTCGCAGCCTGTTGGCTACCACACTACAGATGGTCGCCGCCTTGTGCCCAAGTATCCCGCACAAGCCATAGAGGGCGCTGGTCTCCATTTCGTAGTTCGTGATGCACAGTCCTTCCAGCCCGTCCACCTCGCTCCGGAAGGAGGTGAACGCATCGTTGATGCCGTCCACGCTGGGAACAGCGCGTAGTTGCCGCCCTTGCGGTCCGTAGAAGCCACCCGACGTTGCCGTTATGCCCACACGATTGTCCTCGCCCAATCGCTTCACCCATTGCTCATCGCCGAAGGCGATGTAGGGGATGGGCAGATTATCCGGCCACTCCACATGGCCAAGGATTGCGTGCAACAGCCGATGCTCGCTGTCTTCATTCTCGTGCGCATAGTAGTGCAACACATTGTCCAGCCCAAGACCGCTGTGGCTGACAATGAACGTGTCCACTGGGATGTCTTCCTGAAGCGCGCCACAGGTACCCATGCGGATGATATTCAGCGCTTTTTGCTCGCGCTTCGGGCTGCGCGTTTTCAGGTCGATGTTCACCAGCGCGTCCAACTCGCTAACTACAATATCGAGATTGTCGGTGCCGATGCCAGTGGCCAACGCCGTTACACGCCTGCCACGCAAGGTGCCCGTGTGCGCAATGAATTCGCGGTTCTGGCTTTGGTGCTCAATGCGATCGAACCGGTTACTGATCAACGCTACCCGCCCCGGGTCTCCGACAACGAAAATGGTGTCGCCGATCTGGTCCGGTTGTAGTGCCAAGTGATACACGCTCCCGTCCGCGTTCAGGATCAACTCGCTCTCAGGAAGTATGGTGCCGGGCTCGGTAAGGGTGATGTGGCGCATGGAAAGAATGTGTAGATGAACGGGATGTGAAGATGAAGAGCAGTGTCACTTCTGATCAACACCAAGAACAATTGAAGCCGGTAGCAGAGACACGCTCAAGATGTCGCTGTACTGTGTTTTTCCAGAGCGCTTTTCCAGGCTTGTGGCAGCACGATCGTCTTTCCCGCAACGTAATCATTGCATACCATCACGCTTTTGCCATCAGCACAGCGCTCTCGCTTTCCGTCCTTCAGGCGATCAACAGCGTAATCAAGCGTGAAGCTCTTGGTACCTATTGCGCTGCACCAGCAGTCGACTTCAACCTGATCGATGAGGTGGACCGGCTTGCGGTAGTCCACTTCGTTGCGGTCAAGGATAAATACTTG
>CADECG010000096.1:9478-14088 GCA_902825795.1 uncultured Bacteroidota bacterium | reverse complement strand
CACCGCTTCCCTTGACCCCCCCAGGCTCCTGCGCTTCCATACGTTCCTTCTTACGGCTCTGCTCTGCGGCTCGCTCGCAGCGCAAGTCCCGCAAGCATTCGATTTCCAGGCCGTGGCCCGCGATGCCAGCGGTAATGTGCTGAGCGCGCAACCCGTAAGTGTGCGCCTATCGGTACACAGCGGCGATCCCGTTGGCACGATCGTCTACCAAGAAACGCACGCGGTGAGCACCAACGCCTTTGGCTTGTTCAGCGTGGCGGTGGGGCAGGGGAGCACCGTGTTAGGTGTCTTCGCCGATGTGAGTTGGGGCGCGGCCGCGCACTACCTGCACGTGGAACTGGATGCCACCGGCGGCAGCGACTACGTTGATATGGGCACCACGCAATTGCTGAGCGTGCCCTATGCATTGCAAGCGGGCGGAGTGGATTGTCCCACGGTGAGTTTGCTCGGCGATACACTGAAGCAGGCCAACGGTTGTTATGTGATCATACCGGGCGTAAGCGCTGCGAACGGAGGATGCGCGGACGCCGACAACGACGGCTTCTACAACAACGCGGGCTGTCCGCCACTGGACTGCGACGACACGAACCCGAACGTGAACCCCGGTGGCACCGAGGTCTGCGGCAACGGAGCGGACGACGATTGCGACGGTGCAGTGGACAACCTCACCGACCCCACCGCCTTCGTGCTCTGGTACGTGGATGCGGACGCCGACGGCTTCGGTGATAGCAGCGCCAGCGTCTCGGCCTGCGCGCAACCCGCGGGCACGGTATCCATCGGCGGCGATTGCGATGACACCGACCCCGCCATCTTCCCCGGCCAGAACTGCAGCATCAGCTGCACCCAAACGGAGGTGGCTTGGATCGATGCCAACTTCGTTCTCTACACCGATGCCCTCGGTGGGGCGCTGGGTTCGTGTTTCGGCAACGGCGATCAGGCCGACTGCATACAGAACGCGCTGGAGAACCAAGGCATTCCATTGAGCTTGGATTGCAATGCATGCGGCCTGGCATGGTTGGTCTGCCTGCAGCAGGAGTGCCTGGCGCAGTGCATCAGCAGCCCACAGAGCTGCAACGCCTGCATGATTAGTTCAGGCTGCACGGCCAGCATGATCCAATGCTTCGGCCTGGTGGATGCTGATAGCGACGGAATGCCTGCGGGCTCCGATTGCGATGATAATGATGCAACGGTGTACAACGGCGCACCCGAACTGTGCGATACGAAGGACAACGACTGCGACGGGCAAGTTGATGAGGGCAATGCGTGCTGCGTCGATAACGACGGTGACGGCTTCACCAACTGCGATGGCGATTGTGACGACAACAACCTGGAGATCAACCCAGGTGCCGCAGAGATCTGCCAGGACGGCGTGGACAACAACTGCGATGGAACGGTGGACAATGCGACGACCTGGTTCGAGGATGTGGATGAAGATGGGTTCGGCAACCCCGGTACCACCGTGGACGCATGTGAGCAACCGTCCGGTTTCGTCGCCAATGGCAACGATTGCGACGACCAGGACCCCACCATATTCCCCCTCGCAGGGCCCGGGATCGGCTGCTCTTCCTGTTCCCCAGAGGATCGCCAGTGGATGGACGATAACTACTTATCGCTGTGGAACACCACCGGTGTTGCGGTGGGCGAATGCCAGGGGCTCACGGGCCAGGCGGCATGGGATTGCTTGCGCAACAACATCCAGCCCTTCGTGCCCATCGGGCCCACCTGCATGCAATGCGCCGTGGAGCGCGCCTTCACGGTGCTGGGCAGTTGTTCAACGGAGTGCTTCCCCTGGCTCTTGAGCGATGGTGTGGTGGCCGGTTCGGGGGATTGCAACCTGTGCACCATCAGCAACGGTGCGCATGCCGCCTTTGCCGCATGCACGGGCGTGGTGGACGTGGATGGCGATGGCGTACCCGCTTCCGTTGATTGCAACGACAACGACGCGACGATCAGACCCGGGGTCGATGAGATCTGCGATGGTTTTGACAACAACTGCGACGGACAGGTGGACGAGGATTGCGGGCCACAAGAGTTGTGCAACGGCGTGGACGATGACGGCGACGGGCAGGTGGATGAAGGATTCAACCTGGGCCAGGCCTGCGGATGCGGAGGCGTGTGGGTGTGCGACGGCAATGGTGGGAACATGTGCAGCGTGCCCATGTTCCCGGATGTCTGCGGTGATGGCATCGACAACAACTGCGACGGGCAGGTGGATGAGAACTGTGCCGGAACGGAATGCGGCTTCTTCAACGGCACACAACAGGGCACCTGCGGTAGTGGATTCCAATGCGTGAACGGATTCTGCGAGCCTTGCACGGACAACGATGCCGACGGCTTCACCACCTGTGACGGTGATTGCGACGATGACAATGCATCCACCAGTCCGGATGCCACGGAGGTCTGCGCCGATGGCATCGATAACAACTGCGATGGGCAGATCGACGAGAACTGCGCGGCGGAAGGATGCAACGGAATCGACGACGACGGCGACGGCCTCATTGATGCAGCCGACCCCAGCCTTGTGCTTGTGCCGTGCGAGAATCAAGTGGGCGTGTGCAGCGGTACGCAGAAGACCAGCAACATGTGCGTAGGCGGCGCCTGGCTAACCTGCTCCCTTTCCGACTACGCGGCCGGTACACCGGTCTTCGAAGTCACCGAGACCAGTTGCGATACGCAGGACAACGATTGCGACGGACTGGTGGATGAAGGCTGTAGCTGCCCGCCCGCGGGAACACCGTGTTCCGATGGCAACGCATGCACCGTGAACGAAACCGAGGACGGCAACTGCAACTGTGTGGGTGGAACCCTGGCTACTGCCGGAACCGTTTGCGACGATGGCAACCCAAACACCACCAATGATGTGTGCAACGGATCGGGCTTCTGCATCGGTACGCCTTGCACGGACAACGATGCCGATGGCTTCACCACCTGCCAGGGTGATTGCAACGACAATAACGCGAACATCCGACCCGGTGCGATCGAAGTGTGCAATGGTGTGGACGACGATTGCGACGGACAGGTGGATGAGGGAGGGGTATGCCCTTAGCAAGGCATTGCACGTGGGAGTCAGGTGATCGCCGCGGAACGTCCTGGCTCACCGCACCTCCAACACCTGTCCTTCCTCCACCCAGGTCTGCGGCCGCACACCGAACTGTCCGCCGGGTGTTTCGGCGATGATCTCCAGCGTGCCGATGATCGGACGATCGTATTCCCTGGTCCGATACACCAGTGCGCCATCGAACGGCCCATCCGCGCGCCTCCAATCAGGCGACGATCCAGGCAGGCCCACCGGGTGACGCAGAACTGGAAAAAATACGCGCGCTGTATCCGCGTCGGCCCATGAGAACAGATTCGATCGGAGCCCCGCGGCCAGGCGTTCCGGCGTGAGCACTTCACCCTCGCGCAGCCGGAAGAGGCCGGGCACACCCCAGCGCTCAATGGTCATCAAGAACCAGGTGCCCGGTAGCGGTGAAATGCCGCGTACGTAGGAGGCGTTGCTCTCCTGGTCGAACTCATCGTGACCAGTGATCACCAGATCATCCACTTCATCGGAGTTCAGGTTCACGCGTTCATCCGGCGGGAGGCCCGGCGAGATCATGACTTGCGGCTCGCTCGGCTCATGCCCGAAGTCATATTCATCCACCACCTTGGACCTCACTGGCACGGGGTCGCCTTGTTCACCGTAGCCGTTCGGGACACGCATGGCATGCTTCGCCTTGATCTGAATACGCCCGTACGGAAAAGGAAGCTCGAACGCCAAGGCCGCGATGCTGGTTCCAAGATCGTTCGCACTGCGCAGCACCATCGTGTGCCCGTCGTGATGGTCGCCTGTTCCGTACCAACCATCCTGGTCTTTGGTGATCGCCGGGCCGAACGGACGCTCCAGCAACCAGAACTCCGTGGGGTGGTCCTCATCGGTCCAACTCAATTGCTTGAAGTGGATGCGCGCAGCGAGTTCGGCGGTATCCGGCTGAGTACTGTCTGCCTGTGTGTACCACCGCAGGTTGCTGGGTGTGTTCCACATCAACACGGCGTTGCCGCTCAGCGTTCGTACCCCCAGCTTGTACATCCCAAGGTACCCGGGTTGCTGTGGATCCGAAATGTGGATGGTGCGGCTGGTGATCAGCAGGTCCGCCCTGCCGTCGCCGGTCACGTCCACGTATTCATCGGGCGGAGGGCCGGGGATGATGCGATCGGCTTGGGCGGCTGCGCGCATGGCAGCGAAACAGAAGAACAGGAGAAGAACACGTCCGATCATCGTACCACGAATGCTCTATCGACTTGCGGCGAAGGTCCGACAACGATGCGAACGGTCCGTTCCTCCAGCATGGGCTTCAGGGTAAAGCTGCCATACGTGGTGCGCGCTCCGACGGTGGTTGCAAAAACGAACGTCCCATCGGCCATCGGCGCCATCTTCGGCGCCGAGATGCCCCCGCGGCCGTAGGACCATACCAGCGCCCTGACCGCGCCATCCCTGAAGGCGTATGGCTGTTGTTGCGCTCCTTGCTGCGTGCGGACCGGCGGCAGCATGATCGTCTCACCGCGCTTGAAACCATGGATGTCGTAACCGCCCATGGGATGCGACTGCGCGAGCAACTGTGTACCAGGCA
>CADECG010000096.1:0-9458 GCA_902825795.1 uncultured Bacteroidota bacterium | reverse complement strand
GTGCTGATCCCTCGGAAACCGATCACGACGAAGTCGACGATGCCGTCGTTGGTCACATCTACGCTATCGGGTGGCGCGGATAAGCACGTCTGGTCGAACTGGGGTGGAGGACCCCCGGGCTGTGCACAGATGCTAGCGGAAGTAAGCGCAGCGACGATCAGGGATCCGGCTCGCCACATGATCAGTGGATGTTCAATGGTGACCCTTCCAACACCAAGTTTCGGCCGCGCACGTCCACGGCTCCGTCAGGCAGCAGGAAGGCAATGGTCATTTCCACCAGATAGACGGCTTCGGGCGTGGTGATGCGCACGATGGATCGCTCCCAGTCGCGCGGCTCCACCTGTTGCCAGCCTGTACCATCGTGTTGCGCGCCGTAGCCTTGGTAGCAGATCGGCATCGCGCCAGCGGCCCAGCGCAGGCGACCGGCAGCAATTCCCGCCCTCAACGAATCGGGATGCAGAACATCACCTGCTTTCGGTGAAACGACCTGCCAATAGCCTGTCCGGCGATCAAGTGCATGCAGGAATTGCGCGTGCTCGTAGTTCCTAACCGTGCGGATGCAATGCCCAGAACTGCTCGGCACATCGTCCGTGCCCATGCCATAGGTCAGCACTTGTACATCGTTGCGGGCGATGTTCTGCAAGGGCACACCATAACTGGCCGTACCGCACGGATTCAGGAAGTGTTCGATTCCCGGCTGCCCTTGAGCGATGAAAGGCAGGATGGTGAAGAGGAAACAGAGCTTCATCGCTGATACAAGGTGATGTCCACCGGGTGATAAGCTGGACGGTCGCGAAGCTCGGGATAGACCCGCTCATCGAAGACCCCGCATAACAGGTACATGTCGTTCGCCGTGAGCGGCACTATTGTTTGCTTGAAACGTACCGGCCAGTGATCGCGCCGCTTGTTCAGCGGGCCGGCATCGCGTTCGTCCTGCACAAGCACTCTCATCTTCGCTGTGCGGAAACTGTTGGGCACGACCAACACATAATTGTCCCGCGCAAATGGGAAACTCGGTTCGTAAGGGCCTTTGTAGCGGACATTCCCACAGAAAGGTGGCTCCACGTTCCGCTCAAAGAGATGCCACGGCTTGTCGTAGTGTACCACCGGCAGGTTGTTGCTGTCCAGCAAGGTGATCCGCAGACCCTCGATCACCGCGCTGTCACCCGCAGCGTGCGGCCGTACCACGATCAGGGATCTGAAGTCGTAGCCGCAATGCTGGGCGGCAAGCGCAACTGGAAGGCAACAAAGCAAGGTGGTGAAGGACCGCATCGGCCACCCGTACACGCGATGGCGCTATAGGTTCGAACTTCGGCGCATGCCAGGTGTACAGCGCATCATGGGTCAACATCTTCTGGTGGTCACGGTCATCCTCTTGCTGGGTGCCTGCCGTTCCGAGAGTTCCTCCGCCCAACAACAGGACAGTGACGGCTGCGCGGTGCCGGACGCGTTCGTTCAGCACGTCCAACGCGTGCTCTCCGACACCACCGGCCGCTTCTTCACCGACTACCCCGCTCCAACACCGCTCACTTGCGAATTGCTGGTCATTTTGCAGGAAGAACTAAAGGACGACAGCGTGCGCTACCACTTCGAGCACCTGCATCAACGCTACGGTGATCCGCGGGCAAGCGCAGCCTTCACCTTTATCAAGCGGCACATCGACTTTCCGCTGGCCATGGCGCTCACCACGCACTGGAACCCCGATACGCGCATCGAGGCGGTGGAAGCGGTGAACAACTACCGCCGCATAAGGCCGATGGTGTGCGCCACGCAAGAGCACTACGCTCAACTGGAGGAACAGGACCGCGCGGCCGTGCGCTACTTCCTCCGCGTATTGGAGACCACACCGATGTACATCAACGGCAGCGAGAACTCCACCATCCATTCGATCTACATGCAAACGGTCATGCACACGCTGGATCGTTTCACCGGGCAGGAGCACAGCACAACAGGCGATATGCATCGAAGGCTGGACATGGCCGAGGCGCGGCTGCAACAGGCGATCGCCGATTGGCGGAAATGGCTGGAGCGATGAGGTTCGTTCTGTTCACACTGCTTCTCCTGCCTGCCACGCTGCATGCGCAGGATGCGGAACGTTTCCAACGCGCGCTGAATGCCAAGAGCGAGAAGGCCATGGACCGCTGGATGAAGCACGAGATCCACCGAGTGCGCCAAGGGCACCTTGTGACCACAGCTTCCGGCAGCTATACCGTGCACGATCCCACACACGATAGCCTCGTAGCCTTCCTGCGCCGCCAACCCGGAGTGCTGGATGCGGCGTGGGATAAGTGCGTGGATAAGATCGATATCTGGCCCGGCCATAGCACCATCGGGATGCGGTGGCGATCGGGCGATCAGGTGATCGAACGTTGCTGGGTCGTTCAGGAAGGAATACCCGGCACCATTAACCTCTTCGGCTGGCGGCCGCGCGTGCGGAAGAGCCGCGAGCAGTTGAGGTACAAGAACGCAAGGGAGTGCCCAGGCTTTGTGGAGCAGCAGCGGAAGAACTGCGACACGCGATGACGATCGAACGGACCCGTGACCGCCGGAACGTATCGGTGAACCGCATTGGCCTTCGTCCGCCCATGGATAGGCACTTCTTATTGAAGCAGATAGGCGATAGAAGTCGGCCCTACCAACGGGCTCACCGCACCACCATCATCCGTTTGGTCAGGCGTTGTCCATCCACAGTAAGCGAGTAGGCGTACAGGCCCGGCGAAAGTCGAGCGGTGACCACTTCCACCGTGCGGCGGCCGAGAGGCTGTCCGGCATCCACGAGTTGCGCCACGGTTCGGCCGTGTGCATCGAGCAACACGAGTTGCACATGCGATGACGTGCTCAAGGCGTACGCAATGGTGGTGTTGCCGTCGCACGGGTTGGGCATGTTCTGCTCCAGCGATATCGCGTTGGCATCAACCTCCGGCACCGACACAGGCAGCGAGGCGCGGAACACGCCACCACCGGCTGTGCCCGCCAACACCAGGTCGTTCTGGTCTATGGCGAAGGCGGTGACGTTCATGTTGGTTAAGCCATCGCTGAATGGCCACCACTCGTTACCGTCGTTGTTGGTGATGAACGCGCCTGCGGGAGTGCCTGCCAAGGCCAGGCCAGGAGTGGGGTGGCAAATGAGTGCGTTCACATTGGTATCCAAGCCGAACGAGGCTTCTTCCCATAGCCAGCCATTTACTGTCGACCTATAGACCCAGGGATACATGTTCACCCAAGCATTCGGACCGCTGCGCGCAGCGAGCACTCTTGCGTCATTTCGAGTGGCCAAAGCAGTGACTTTGGCAATGGTGTTGATCGGTCCAATATCCACTCCCGACCAATTGCTGCCGTTGGTGGAAACGAGCAGCTCGGAATAACAATAGGATCCTGCGGCGAGTATCCAACCATTTGACGCGACGGCCATTTCCGTTGAACCCAAACAGAGTTGGTCATCAAGGACCACCGTCCAAGTCGATCCGTCGTTCATGGATCTGATGATCCCTGGATCGGACCAAGTACTTGACGCGTAAATGTGCCCATTGGGCTTGATGACAAGCGCCTCTATGTTCACCGACCCTGAGTCGGTCACCAATGTCCATTGGTTGCCATTGTCGGTGGAGCGGTACACACCTCCGTGATAGAAGTCGTAAACCCCTGCGAACACATGTCCGTTCGGCGCGATGGCGACGGAGGTGGGGGAGTAGTATGAGATGGGCAGACCCAGATTGATGGCATGCCAACTTGCCCCGGCGTCCAACGAACGATAAACGCCACCTTCTTCCACCACCATGAAGTAATGGTTGCTATCGTTCACAGCGATGGCCTTCACCGTTGTCAATGCATACGTATCGTTCGTCCCAGACCAACTCAGACCACCATCAGTGCTGCGAAAGAAGTCCCAATTCGTAGCCATGAAGAGATCCGAGTTCTGGTTCAATACCATGTCATATGCATACAGCGAAAGGGGGGCGCCTGTGACGGTTGTCCAAGTATCTCCATTGTCGGAGGAGCGTACAACCTCTGCCTGGGCACTGCAGACCCAAACATCCCCCGAGCCATCGATCCAGATCGTGCGCGCGTACAAGTTGAATGGAAGGGTGAGCGTGGTCCATGTTGTTCCTCCATCCAGGCTCCGGATCAGCCCTGAATACATACCAGCAAACACATGCCCAAAGGCATTGACTGCGATGCTGTTCAGCGTACCCCAGCGAACGGTGATCCATGAATTCCCTCCATCGGTGGAACGGACAATGGAGCCCGACCCATTGAACGGCGAGCCGCCAGCATAGAGGGTATCCCCTTGGCCAGCGGCAATGATCTCCAACTCATCCGCAGGTGTCTGGACACTGGTCCACGTATCTCCATCATCGTACGAACGTGCGATCTGACCATTCGCTTTTCCTATGAACAGCACACCCATTGCATTGGCACCAATGCAGATTGCACTCGGGATCGACTGCCCATTGTTCGCTAGCGACCATGACAATCCGTCGTCCAAGCTGCGGTATAGCATCAGGTTCTGATCGATGACGAACACATGATCATTCGGTGCCACAAATAACCCAGCAACACTCGAGGCGGGCAAGCCGTTCTGGAGAAGTTCCCATGTGTCGCCGTTGTCAGCAGAGCGGTGCAACCCGCGCTGCGTATTGAAGAACAAAATGCCACTGGAGTTCACCTCCACTTCGCTGACCTCAACAGCCAAAGGCCCGTTCAACGGCTCCCATACCTGTGCACGCACCGTCAACGACAAGAGAAGACAGAGGAGTGGAACTATGCGCATGTAGGTCGGGCGTCGGAGGTGAATCTACCGCAACGCTGGGAGAACGGAAACGCGTTGCTCTGGTTGCTTCGAATACAGTGCGTCCCCACGCTTGTCTGCGCGACTTTCCGAACAACACATGCCCACCCGGTGGTTACTTGCACCCGATGCGCACTCCACTTTTTGCGTTCGTTCTCTTTGTGACCGGATCCATATCCGGTCAGGCGGTCGTGCATACTATCGGCTTTGCGGATACGCTCCTCTTCAACGACAGCCTTCGCTATGCCGCATTCGGATACACGGGCCCGGCACCACTCTTTGTGCAGGTGTGGTTCCCGCTTTCCGTGGAACCGATGACCGCGCCGTTGAGCCACGCACAGCTCCGGCAACGCACCTTAGAAGGTCCGCTGCGACGCGTGTACGACGAACTGCTGGTACGTATGGACTCCGCCTTCATCGAATACGACCTGCGCTACCCCTTGGGCGGCGATGAGCCGATCGACTATTCACCATTCACCGAGCAGCAAGTGATCGATAGCCTCTTCGCGTTGCCGACCAAGGCCCATCGCGCAACTCGTCCGACCACGCTCGACTTTCCTGTGGTTGTGTACCACCACGGCTCGCAAGGTTTGAGTGATGAGAACGTGCGCATGGCCGAGCACTTCGCCGCGAATGGCTTCGTCTTCGTGTCGGGCAATTTCCACTGGCCGTTGGAGGACAAGCTGTACGGTACACCGCTCCTTTGGGAGCCCGACCAGTCCAGCATACGCACCGTGCTCCGCTTCGCAAGCCAACTCGCCAATGGCAACAAGGTCTTTTACATCGGGCACAGCTGGGGTGCGCAGGAAGGGTGGTGTACGCTGCATGAGCCCGGCCTAGTGGATGCCTTCGTGAGCCTCGAGACCACTATGGAGTGGAAGACCGACACCGCCGAAGTGCGCGACAAGTGGCCGCAGGTGCTGGAAGCCATCACCACGCACAGCTACCCGATGCCGATCCTGCTGGTGGCCGATACCGAAGGCGAACCGCCGTTCCCGATGTTCAAGGGTGTGCGCGGTGAGTTGCGCTACCTCGATCCAAAGAAGCCCTTTGCGCACGAGAGCTACACCAGCGCCTACTTACTGCGCTTGGCGGGGCAAGGGCGTTTCGAGGTGCCAGACCGCGAAGCGTTGCAGGAGCAATTCGACATGCACGCCGCGTTGCTTGGTGAATTGCTCCACTTCCTGCAAGCGCAGGCAGGGATGTCTTCGAACGCACCCGTTCATCCAGGTGAAGACGCCTTCCACCGGAAGTAGGGTCATTCGAGATCACTCCCACGGCCCTTCGCGCGGCACATGCCGGAAGCTGGCGTTCTCCTCCGCCGGATCCAGCCGGAACAGCCCGCCGCTGAAGCCGCACCAGAGAATGCCGTTCGCATCCTCCGTCATGCCTTGCAGCCCAAAGATGGTGTTCAGGTCGGGGCGGTCCGTGGAATTGAACAAGGTGAACGACTTCCCATCATAGCGGTAGGCCCCTACGCCGGTGGCACCGACCCACAACCTGCCTGTGCGGTCCTTGAAGAGCGTGTAGAGGTCGTTGTGGTGAAGGCCGTTCACATCGTTGAAGGTGGTGAAGCGAGAACCATCCCACATGCACAGGCCGCCATCATGGGTCATCTCGGGTTGATAGGCCTGCATGCAGATGAACCAGATATTGCCCGCATCATCCTCCTTGATGTCGTTGACCGTGTTGCTGCAAAGTCCGTCGTTCTTGGTGAACTGTGTGAAGTTCTTTCCGTCGTAACGGAAAGCGCCGGCCCCATCGGTGCGGAACCAGTAGTTGCCCTTGCTGTCGTGCAAACGCATGGAAGCCCGACCTGGGGCGATGGCGTATTGCGTGATCGCTGAGCGGTCCATCGGCACCATGAACGGGAGCATCGTTCGCCCGTCATATCGGAACACACTGTCCCGCGCACTGCTCCATATGTTGCCTTCGCGATCCGTGCTCACGCTGCTCGCACTTTCCCACAGCTGGGTGAGGTGCTTTCCATCATAGCGCACTACCCCGGTGCCATCGTGTCCGGCGAACCACAAATTGCCATCCTTGTCCTCGGCGATGCTGGTCACCACATTGCCGCCTTTGCCATCGGCGGGGCTCAGGAAGGTGAGCGCTTTTCCATCGTAGCGCGCCACACCATGTTCGATCGTCCCGAACCATAGCGCGCCCTTGCTATCGAGGAAGCACTCCACAACGTACTCTGCGATGGGAGTGCCCTTTCCAGGTTCAGCCGCATCAATTGCTGGCTTACTCTGGCCGTTGCAGGCCGTTGTGCCCAGCAGTGCCGAGAGCAGCAGCGTGCTTGTTGTGTTCTGCATGATGATGAAGGTAGGGTTGGGGTCTTGGCCACCTGCTCGCCTTGGCAAGTGTTGTGAATGTGTGATGTGCTCCAACACAGTACTTCGCCTTCGCAGCCCATGCGCATGAACACGCCCGGCCACCCTATCGGGCAACCGGGTGCGTATCGGATCGGACGTCCCCGTTCTCCTAACCGACCGTCCTTCCGATGGTTCTACTCCCGCACGAAGCGAACGTGCTGTTGGCTGCCGTTCACGAATCCGAGCGATACGATGTACGTGCCTGATGCGCATGCGTCCGCATCGATCATCACGTGATCGTTGAGCATGGTGAACGGCATCGCGACCCGGGTGCCCAGCAGGTCATGGACCGTTACGGTGGTCGCTTTCATTCCCTTGGCGTACCTGATGCGTAGTTCGCCACGCGTCGGGTTGGGGTATGCGACCAAGCCCGATCCGTTGTCCGGCGATCCGATGCCCGTTGAGCCGGTGCTGCATCCGGTCATATAGTCCAGGATATTGGCCCGGTCGTTCATGGCCTCGGGGCCGAACAACTCGCTAGGTCCGATGGTGCCGAACAACACTTTGCCAGCACCCCAGTCCTTTTCCGCCAATGTGGGCAGGTCCACCGTGGGGCCACCGGCATGGTCGTCGTTGTTCTCCACGTTCACCTTGGTGAGCCCTTCGCCGTGCAGCACTCCATTGGCATAGTAGAACGCGACCCATTCCGAGCCGATGGGCTGATGCGGACCGGTATGGATCGGATGCGTACCGTATGGCCGGGCGTAGCTAACGGAATAGCTCTGCGAAATGGAAGTACCACCGAAGCCAAGGTCCAAGTGCACATGCCCGGTGATGTCCTGCGAATCGGGGGAGCTGTTCAGGAAGAGCTTTCCACCGGCGGCCACCCAGTTCTCCACGGTTTCTCCATATGTGGCGAGAAAGACCATCAGGGGATCCACGTCGAGGAATGATCCGTCGATGAAGATGGTGCAGCTGCCCGGCCCGAAGACCTGCGCCACATCGATGGTCTCAAAATGGCCGAGCTGCCAATTCCCTTGACCGAACACGGTGTTCATCGTGGTCTCGTTCGTGGTACCGCTGGTCCATGTCTCCATTGGCTGGAAAAGGTTCGAGTGGATGTACCACACGTCGGAGCCGGTGATGGGATCCAGGCGGCAGGGCTCCCGCACCAATACGTTGTTGTCCGGGCGCGCATCGGCATCGAGCAGGAGGAAGGCGAGTTGATGGCACGCGAGGCCGTCATGGTCCACCGCGGTCTGGAACGTATGATCGACACTTGCGCCCGGTTGCACGGGCCCGGGTACGATCTCCACGGGACCGACCAACCCATCCACGATCATCTGTACCTGAAGGTTGCTCAGTGCAACGGAGCCCCGATTCTCGACGCTTATTGTCACGGGTTCCACACCAAGGCCCACAGCACTGACCGGGGAAATGAGCTCCGCAATGGCCGCATCGCTTTCACCTCCTCCGGTGATCACCACGGTGTAATCCTCCGCTTCCCCGTACGTGAAGGGGATGCAGGGATCATTGGAAAGCATCCATGGGCCGAAAGGTTCCTCCACACCGCGTATGCGCAAGCGTGTTGGTCCGTTCAGTGCGGTCGCGGGTATGGTGAAGGTGAGGTTGAGCGTGAAGGAGTTAAAGGTCATCAGAGCCAGGCCGATCTGCTCGTCGTCACTGAAGCGCTTGTCGTGATCCATATCCACCCAGGCGGCGAAGTTGTGCGGCCATGCATCGTCCGACCCGATCGTAAGGTTGTAGGCCGGGCCCGCCGCGAGCGTGGTCTGCATGGCGGTAAAGTCGGAGTATCCCGATGGCACCTGCAGAGCAGTTGTACCCGTGTTGTTGATGCTGCCGAGGGAGACCGAAGTGAGGATGGGGGCGACGATCTGTCCACCATGCTCTGGAATGCAATAAGAAGATTGCGCGGTCGCGGTTGCCGATGGAACAGCCAGAAGGAGGAAACCGAGAAGAGTGTGCGGAAAGGAGGTTTGCATGATCAAGCGTTATACACTGCGGCATGTGCCGACGTGCGTGGTGAACATGCACCGATGACGCTGCCCGGCTTGCGGGCCGATGCTTAATGAAAACCTAAGATCCCTGTTCCCCGCTGCTGGAGAGGCTTTCCGCCACATTCAGCAAGAAGCCCTTGCCGTAGACATTGGCCAGGGTGACCCCCGGAATGAGCTGGATGTACTTGCGCAGACGCGTGAGGTAAACGTCCAGCGAACGCGAATGGTAGTCGTCCATGCGGCCCCATACCTGCTCCACGAGGAATTGCCGCTCCACCATGGTGCCCGCGTTGGAAAGAAGGATGTAGAGGATCTGGTTCTCCTTCGCAGTGAGCG
>CADECG010000095.1 GCA_902825795.1 uncultured Bacteroidota bacterium | reverse complement strand
GCACTTGCACCGCTGTTGCCGAGCAACTGGTAGCTGTACATGCCGCTGGGCAATCCGGCGGTGATGATCACCGCTTGGGTGCTGTTCGCTGCAATGCGTTGTTCGCTCACCAATGCACCACGTGCATCGTGTACGCGCAGCACCGCACCTTCCGTCAGGCCGTTCAATGGAACGGTCGCTTGTGCATCGGCGGGTACGGGATACGCGCTGCCGAGCGCAGCAGCCAATGCTGCGTCGAACTCTTCAACGCCTACCAGCCCATAGAACCAATCGTGGCTCAGCTTCACCATCTGTTCGCCCACGGCGGCATCGGCCAATTGCTCGGGTCCGATACCGAAATACACCAGCTTGTAGTTGGTGGTCTGCGCACGCAAGCCACCGATCTTGGCTGGGTTGTTATAGCGGAGGATCGGCACGGCAGGGGCGATCGGTGTGATCTGCTCCGGGTACATGTTGCTGCCGCCGAACACATCGCTGATGGTGGTGGAGGGCAATCCACCGAACACGCCATCGGCATCTTCGAAGTTGGCTTGGTTGTCGGTGGTGCTACCGTCGGCGACATAGGTGGCCAACATGTAGTCCTGGTAGAACGCCTCCGTGACAGGAGTGCCATTGCTGCCCGCAGCGCCGCTGTTGTCCCAACCGATGTCCTGTCCGCAGATCATCAAATTGCCACCGGCGTCCATGAAGGTCGCCAGTTGCGCCACCACTGCATCCGTGATGCTCGGGAACGTCCAGCTCACGTTGTAGTACAGGTTGTTCACCCCCGTGAGGGCGTTGGCCGATTGGAAATTGATGAAGGTGTTGCGGGTGGTCGTAGCACGGTTCGGCTGGTTGGCACCAACGAGACCGGCTTCATAACGCGTCACCCACGTCTCGGCCGTGGGGTTGTTGATGATAAGATCGGTAACACCGCTGATCACATGGAACTCCTGCTCGATAGCGGGTGCCAGCAAATTGCTCGCACTGCGGATGCTCAACAGGTAATCGCCGATGCCGGGTGTACCATCAGGGGTGATGTTCACGGCGATCGCTTCGGCCGTGCCATTGGCGAACGGAACGGTAGCGGGCACCAAGTAGTCGGTGCCTTGAATGGTGAAGTACTCATTCCAGCCCGCAGGAGCATTGATGGTGGTGAGCTCAACAACGAAGTCACCGTTCGCACCGAGCGCATTGGTGAACTCGGTCTCGAAGAGCGTACCGCTGCCATTGGTCCCTGCGGCGTGATCGTTCGCTGAGGTCAAGGCCATGTCGCCGATGATGAGGGTGGTTCCGCCATCAGCAGGCACTTCGCGGGCTTGGTACACTTCGGTCTGGTACTCGCCGGCATGGGCCACCACTTCGCAGTTCGCGATGTTGAAGTCGATCGGAACGTTCCACGTGTAGGTACGGGTAACGGTGGTGCCTTGCGTGGTGGTGGTCACTTCATCGCCCCACACGTCGGTGAGGTAGTGGCGCAGCACATCGGTGTGGTTGTAGTTGGCGTTGTTGCCGTTCGGTCCGTAGTCCGTTTGCCAGCCGATGATGTTGCTCTCCTTCAGGAACACGCCGATGTAGTCGCTGCCACCGGGGCTGTTGGCCGTGTAGTAGAGCACAACGTTCACCGTTAGGTCGCGGGTGTTGCTGTCGAAGCTGCTCTCCACGCCCACGTTCACCGGACTGGTGAAGCCCAGGGCTTCCGTGGTCGCAGCATCCCAAGCACCGCGTCCCAACGAGGTGCCTGCGGCGAAAGTGTGGCGATCGATCACGCCGTTCGGATAGCCACTGGGCGCGAAGTGCGCATCGATGGCGGTGCCTTCCGGCGTACGGAAGTCGGGTTCGCCTTGGTTGGGGACCGCGAAGCCCCCGGCATGCACGCCCACGAACACGAACTGGTCCTTGTGCATGGCTTCCAAATTGTCGCCGATCACGTGTCCCTCGGGGCAGTAGCCGCAATGGATGCCGGTGAAATCCTCGAGCAGAACGGTGCGCAGTTGCGGGCTGGTGCTCACAAGGCTTTGGGCCATGGCCAGCGCGGGGCTCATGGCAAGTAGGGTAAGGGTTTTCTTCATGGGGTCATGGGTTTCACGGGGCAAGCTACCGGGGGCGTTGTGAAATTGTATGGTCAAGGCGCCGCATCCTTGGAACGCTGTCTATTCGCTCCAAAGAAGCTACATGTCCGACTTCAGGGTGGCGCCGTGAATGCATGGGTGGTGCAACGTCGAAATGCCACCATTTCCATCTGAAATACACGGTCTTGTGTGTGTTGTTGTGGGATGGTCGACTGAGGTGAGGCATATGGGAATCGGATTCCTAGGGGAGTATTTTCCGGGCAATTAGTAGGCGTGCATAACGTTTTTGTCGCGACATTCGATTTACCCAAATGACGGTGTCGTCGGCAAAAACCAACAACATGAAGAAGATCCTTGCACTTCTCCTTGGTCTCATGAGTGTAGTAACGGTCATCGCCCAATGGGGCGCGAAGGCGGGCTTGGAGTTGAACCTGCGGTCTGACGGGGGATGGAACTCATCCCCACGTATCGTTCTGGGTGTGGACCATGACCATGGTCGCCGCTGGAACTCTGGGGCCGATGTGCTGCTGTGGTCAGGACGTGTGAACGATGTGGTCGTCCATGATGCCAACGGAGCATTTGCCGCCCGATATGACCGAACCACCACGGACCTGACCGCTCAGGTGCGGGCATCCTACTTGCTCAGCGGCAATGAACGGGCGTCGTTCCACGTAGGGCCGGCGCTTGGGATAACCTACCGGAGCGAGCGGCTCTTCTTGGATCATGCAGGGTCGACCAGCTCGGCATTCCCGGAAACGCAGCGGGTAGCCTACACAACGGTGCCCATCGGATTGCGTGCTGGCGTGCGGGACGAACTCCCCGGCGGTTACTTTGAGATCTTTGGCCGGGTCATGTATGAGATCGGCGGAAACGGACGGCTGTTCGAGATCGGAGCCGACCAAGTGGATGCTATCGCCGACCAGCGCGTCCGCAAACCCGAATGGACCATTGGCCTATCTGCGGCCTTTGGATTCTGTTTCAGCGGGTGCAACGACCCCGGCGCCCTTGAGGCAAGGCTCGCTAGTCGCGCACGGACAGCCCGGGCAAGGGAAGGCCGCGGACTGGCCGATTTCGATCGGCGGCCTTGGGGAGTGCGCTTCATCGTTATGGAGCGTGCCTTCGACAACTCCCGGCGCGGCGGCCCTTCCGTTGGGATCATCTTCGACGGGGGGTTCCGACCGAGCACGTTCAGCGGTGTCGGCTTCGACGTGGACCTCGACAAGCGCTGGTCAATGGGTGTGGAGGCTTTGATGGATCCCGTGCTGGCTTTTGGTGCCCAGCGTTATGGAGGGACATACAGTGATCCATCCATGGTCGTTCTGCTCAACGGCAATGCCCCCAGCCATGGAGCCCGCATCCACTACGAACAAAGCGGAGGCGCGTACGCGGTGAACACCAGGGCTGCCTACCGCTTCTCGGACAGCCGAAGATCCTCGCCCTATGTTGGAGGTTGGGCTGGGCTGCGTATCGACCACGTGATCATGAGTGATCCAAAGATCCTGATCAACTACCAACTCGCGGGGGAGGAATACAGTTTGTCGTCCGATCCCCCTGCCAGCATGTCTACCACCCGCCTTACCGTACCTGTGGGTTTGCGGCTGGGCATGGACCTGCGTGCCGGTCGTACCTATTACGACTTGTACATGTATGGAGGCTACAAGATCGGGGCGGGGCAGGACTACTTCGATGTGGAGATGCAGGGCACAGAGATCGAGGGCGGGGATGTTGAGGTAAATGGAGTGATGCGCGACCACCCGATCAGCGTCGGTTTCGGAGTGGCCATGGGCATTGGCCGCCGGACCTATACGATCAGGGAATTAGGCGGGAACTGACCACCGCTCCCTTGCCGCCGCGATCTCGTCATCGCTGAAGAAGTGCTGCATATAGCGCGAGCCGTACACGTGATCCAGTTCTTCACGTGTGAAACGGATCTCGGCCGCCAGCGACTTGTACTTCTCACGGCTCAACTTCTCCTCGCCGATATTCGCCAACTCGAGGCGTGACAGGTCGAGACCGATGAACTCGTGCATAGCCGCCGCGAAGCACTCGTTCAATTGTTCGAGCTTCACCACGAGGATATCGAAGCGCTCTGTGCTGTGGATGCTGAAGCCGCGGTGCTGGTCGAACGGCAAAGAGTAGATGTCGACCCCCGTCCACTCCTTGAACTCCTCATCGAACCAGGTAAGCGTGTGCCGGAACTTTCGTTCCTTCAAATGGGTGATCAACTCGGTGTTGCTCTTGGAATCGAACGGCACATCGCCGAAGCGGCCGCGCCACGTTTGGAACAGCGCGCTCACATCGCGCGCCACAGGCTCGCGCACCAACGTAATGATCTTGATGCGCCGGTCTTTGTGCTTGTCGAGGTCGGCAAGAATGTGGCGGCCCAAGCCGATGTGTTTCCGGAAGTAGACATCGCTTTTCGGCAGCAGGTCGCCGAGGAACTTCTCGCTGAGGTAATGCACATGATGCACCGGAACACCGGGCAGCTTCTTCTTCAGCGTGGCGTAGAGGGTGCTACTGCCCACTTTGCCGAGCGTATAGATCAGGAAGAAGTTCGAGCGCTGTCGCCAAGCATTCGGTGTGTTCAACACCCGGTGCTTCAGCTTACTGAGCGCGTGTTTCGCGTTGGTGAAGAGTGACATGAGCGGCGAAAGTAGAACCCCTGCACAGTGCCGGATATATTCGCCGATCATCACCCCGTGCCGATCCCCTGAACAACCGATCGGCCCAATTGATCAGCATCATGTACGGCGCACTTCAGCAGCATCTTCAAAAGGAACTCGACGGCATCCGCGAAGCGGGCCTCTACAAACGTGAGCGCATCATCACCAGCGAACAGGGCGCCGAGATCACGGTGAACGGTAAGCAGGTGCTCAACTTCTGCGCGAACAACTACCTCGGGCTGTCATCACATCCGGATGTGATCGCCGCAGCGCACAAGACCCTCGACTCGCACGGCTATGGCATGAGCAGCGTGCGGTTCATCTGCGGCACCCAGAACATCCACAAGGAATTGGAGGAGAAGCTGGCGCGTTTCCATGGGTGCGACGACACGATACTCTACGCAGCATGCTTCGATGCCAATGGTGGTGTATTCGAGCCATTGCTCGCCGAACTCGATTGTGTGATCAGCGATTCATTGAACCACGCGAGCATCATCGATGGCGTGCGTTTGTGCAAAGCCGCCCGCTTCCGCTACGCCAACAACGACATGGCCGATCTGGAAGTGCAGTTGAAGGCCGCACAAGCCGCCGGTCATCGTTTCAAGTTGATCGTTACCGACGGTGTGTTCAGCATGGATGGGATCGTTGCCGATCTGAAAGGGGTGTGCGATCTGGCCGACAAGTATGATGCGTTGGTGATGGTGGACGAATGCCATGCGGCGGGCTTCATCGGCAAAACCGGACGCGGTGCTGTGGAGGCGTGCGGCGTTACCGGACGGGTCGACATCATTACCGGGACCTTGGGCAAGGCCCTTGGCGGAGCCATGGGCGGTTACACGACCGGTCGTAAGGAGATCATCGAAATGCTGCGGCAGCGATCACGTCCATATCTCTTCAGCAACTCGCTCGCGCCGAATATCGTGGGCGCATCCATCGCGGTGCTCGACCTGTTGAGCAAGAGCACCGCCCTGCGCGACAAGTTGGAGGCGAACGTGAAGCGGTTCAAGACCGGCATCGAAGCCCTCGGCTTCAAGACCCGCGGCGATCGCAGCGCGATCGTGCCGGTGATGTTGGGCGATGCCAAGGTGAGCCAAGTGATGGCCGACAAACTTCTGGAGGAAGGGATCTATGTCATCGGGTTCTTCTTCCCGGTGGTACCCAAGGACACCGCGCGGATCCGCGTGCAGTTGAGCGCCGGCCATAGCGAGGCGCACATCGACAAGGCACTTGCGGCCTTCAGGAAGGTGGGCAAGGAGATGGGCTTGATCGGTTAGTGCCGCCCGCAGTAGGCTGGCTACTGGACGTGTCCTGAGCGCGCAACCGGCAGTTGGCGCTTGGCATGCCTACTCTTATATCTTCCCGCACCCAAAAACAGAATCCGGCCACCGGGTTCGAGCACTCCAGCCTATGGCACGATCCATTACGCGCAGTAAAACGTTGATCTTCCTGACGCTTGTTACCACGGTGGTGGTGGTGAGCGCATTCAACGCCATCGAATTGCCCAACGTTGGTTCGGCCACGCCGGCCACGCAGTTCGTGAACTTCGAGAGCGCCCACGTGCATCCGATCGACATGACCCCGGATGGCACCAAGCTGCTTGCGGTGAACACCGCTAACAACACCTTGGAGGTATTCAGCATCACCAACTACAGCCTGCTGAACATCGCCAGTATTCCGGTCGGCCTCGATCCGGTTACCGTGCGCGTGCGTACGAACAACGAAGCATGGGTCGTGAACCAGGTCTCGGATGAAGTGAGCATCGTGGACCTTACGCAGAAAGTGGTGATCCGCAGCCTGACGACGGAGGATGAACCGGCCGATGTGGTATTCGCCGGGGGCGTGGTCCCCACGAAAGCATTCGTGTCGTGCGCGCAACGGGAGAGCATCCAAGTATTCGATCTCTCCAACCTGAATGCCGCGCCTACCGAGGTGTTGCTGAAAGGAGAGCAACCCCGTGCATTGGCGGTGAGCACCGACGGCAACACGGTGTACTGTGCCTTCTTCGAGAGCGGCAACGCTACCACGGTGATCAGCGGGAACCAGTTCATGGCTTCCGGTGTCTGTTCACCGCAGGGCGGCTGCACTACCATCGCTAACGACGTTACCAAGCCTGCTGGACCTTACGGTGGGGTAGTGCCGGTGCCCAATGCCGGCGCAGGTTTCGATCCGCCGCTCAACCCGAACAACCCTGTGACCACGGAGACGAACAGTTTGATCGTGCGCAAGAATGCCGCAGGACAATGGTTGGACGGCAATGGCCAGAACTGGACGAACATCGTTACCGGCGGTGCGGGTATTCGTCAAGCCGGTTGGGATATGCCTGACCGTGACATTGCGGTACTGGACGCAGGATCGCTGGCGCTCAGCTACCAAGCGCGGCTCGGGAACATCCTGATGGCAATGGCCGTGAACCCGGCTACGGGCCAAGTGAACGTAGTGGGCACCGATGCCACCAACGAGGTCCGCTTCGAACCCAATTTGAACGGAAAGTTCCTGCGGGTGAACATCTCCCAGTTCACCTCGGTAGGTGGCGCGAATACCATCACCGACATGAACCCGCACCTCACCTACGCCACGCCTTCGGTGGCTCCGGCGTTGCGCAAACAGTCCATTGGCGATCCGCGCGGGATCGCCTTTAAGGCCGATGGCTCGAAGGCATACGTCACGGGTATGGGATCCAACAACGTGTTGGTGCTCAACAGCAACGGAACGCGCAACCTCGTGGATCCCATCCCGGTCGGTGAGGGTCCCACGGGTATTGTGCTGAACACCGGTGGCACTATGGCCTACGTGCTGAACAAATTTGAAGGCACCATCAGCACAGTGGATCTGAACAGCAACATGGAAGTAGCGCGGGCCAACTTCTTCGATCCCACCCCCATGGTGATCAAGGCCGGGCGTAAGCACATGTACAACACGCACATCGGTTCGGGCACTGGTCACATCTCCTGCGGAAGCTGCCACGTGGATGCCCGCTGGGACCGTTTGGGTTGGGATCTTGGAAACCCTGCCGGTGATATGGATACGGTGGATGGCAAAGCGTTCCACCCGATGAAAGGAGTGAAAGTGACGCAGTTCCTCCTCGACATCATCGGCCGCGGTCGAGGCAATCTGCACTGGCGCGGGGACAAGCACAGCTTCGCTGATTTTGATGGAGCGTTCCAACACTTGCAAGGCTTGGATGCCCCGAAGCCAGCTGGGGAAATGCAGGAATTCCAGGATTTCATTGCGGCCTGCTGGTACGTGCCGAATCCTTACCGCACGTACAAACCGGAGAGCACATCCTCCACCTCGCGCATGAACCCAAGCAGAGTGCGCGGAACGGGGACGAGCTTCCAATCCATTCCACCCGCAGTGAATCTGTTCGTTGCGAGCAACGTCAACTGTGTGCACTGCCACAATGCACAGACCGGTCGTGGTGACCTTGCCGGCAATGGCGCTGTTGCGGGCAATGGTGGCAGCGTGAACTTCGCGTTGAACAAGAACATGGCGGCCGACCTGCGCAGCACCTATCGCAAGAACGGATTCTTCTACAACACCACCGAGTGTACCTCCGGCTTCGGGATGATGGGGGATGGGGTCATGGAAACTTGGTTCAATGGATCGGGGGTTGGCAACTATTTGGGCGACTACGAGCCTGAGCTCTTGTCATGGTCCGGCGGCATTCCGCCAACGAATTGCTCGCAGTGTTTCACGTTCCCGTTCTCCACCAACGTTGTGCAGGATGCCCTGCCGGGCGTTGGTCTTCGCCAAACGCTGAACGGCGCCACCATTGGCAGCATCACTCAGTTGAACGTGATGAAAGACTTGGCGCAAACACGACCAACGGAGTATGGAATGATCGTGAAGGGCATGTACGCCGGAGAGTTGCGAGGCTTCTATTACGTGAGCGGAGACAACTACCAGTCGGACATCAGTGGGCAAACGGTCACGCATACGCAGTTGGTCACCTCTGCACAAGGCACGGGCGGCCCGCTGAGCTGGACACTCGTTCAGCCAACCACCAAAGTGCGTGCAGGTGTTGACGCAGATGCGGATGGAACATTCGATCACGATGACCAAGTGGCACAGCTGAATGCGCGTGCCATTCTGGAAGGTCCCTTCAATGGCACAACCATGAACGGTGATCTGCGCACAGGCAACCACTTGCCGAATACCGATCCGTACGGTATGGGCGTAACGGCAAGTCCCTTCGTGATGGATTACACCGGTCTTGCCATGCCGGTGGATTGGGCGCAAGTTGAATTGCGCAGCAACGTCAACCCTGCATTGGTGGTGGCCACGAAGGCGGTGTTGGTGCAACGCGGTGGCAATTTGATGATGGCCACTGGCGAACAAACGATCACGTTCACCGGGATACCGGCTGGTAACTATCATGTTGCCGTTCGTCACCGCAATCACCTTGGCGCAATGACCTTCGCACCGCTCCTGCTGCAAGCCCCGAGCACCATGGTGGACTTCGCTTCGCCCGCAACGGTGACCTGGGGTACCGATGCGCGGAAGATCATGGGGGCGTTCGCTGTGTTGTGGAGCGGCGACGTGAACGGCGATGGTGTGATCAAATACGCGGGCACGTTGAACGATCGGGATCCTATTCTCGTGAGCATCGGCGGCACGGTGCCGACCAGTACATTGGCCGGATACAACGAGGAAGACGTGAACCTCGACGGGACCGCGAAATACACGGGCACCGCCAACGATCGCGACCCCATATTGGTGAACGTGGGAGGCAGTGTTCCCACGAACACGCGCACCGAACAAGTGCCATAAGTCGAGCTGTTCATTTTGAAGCCCCGTTCGCGTATTGCGGACGGGGCTTCTTCATTTCTGTGAAGTGTGCAAAAGAATGTGGACAGCTAGAGGTGGTTGCGGGCCGATGTCCCTGAGCATGGAAGCAGTTTTGCCCTGTCGTTCCGGCGCTCCGAACATCGGGCATAGCGCCAATGTCAACGTGCATAACACTGTTCCAACGGTGTACAGATAGATATCCCAGCATGGCAAAACGTTCCATCGCCGCTCTTGGCGGCTCACTGTTCATTATCGGCGTATCCGCGTTGAGCCCGCTTACGGAGGCGGTACTCGGCATCAACACCCCGCCGGTTGCGGGGCCGGACAACTTCAGCATGCTTGAGGAAGCCACGCTGAACGGTGCACTGGGCACGAACGATACGGACGCGGAGTCACCGAACAACGACCTCGCTTGGGCCTTGGCGAGCGGAGGAACAGCGGTGACCAATGGAACCCTCAGCTTGAATGCGAATGGAACGTTCACCTACGCACCCAATGGGGATGTGAACGGTAGTTTTCAATTCACCTACGACGTGTGCGATCCCGAGGGTGCTTGCGCTACGGCTACGGCAACGATCGAAGTGGATCCGGTGAACGATGCACCGACGGCCGGCAATGATGTCTTCACCATGGTGGAGGATGGTGGCTTGAGCGACAACGTGAGCAGCAACGATGTCGACATCGACAACACGAACGGCCAATTGCTGTGGAGCCTATTGAACGTTGGAACAGCCGCTGCCAACGGCCAACTCTTCTTCAACCCGAACGGTGGTTTCACATTCGTTCCGGATGCGGATCACGTTGGACAGGTCGCGTTCGCTTACCGTGTTTGCGATCCGAGCGGGGCTTGCGCGGATGCCACCGTTTCGATCGATGTAGAAGGTGTGAACGATGCGCCGTCCGCGACCGATGACAATACCACCACCAGTGATGAAGTCTCGGTGGACATTGCCGTGACCGGGAACGACACCGACGGCGATGGAAATGTTGACGCGGGGACCGTGTCCATTCTTTTCCCGCCGGGGAATGGGACCGTGAGCATCGGTATCGGGGGTGTTGTCAGCTACAACCCGAACCTCGACTTTGTCGGCACGGATCAATTCACCTACGAAGTGTGCGACGATGGTACACCACTGCCGAATGCGTGCGACAATGCCACGGTGACCGTCGAGGTGCTGAACGTGAACGATGGACCGATCGCCACCGGCGAAGCGTACTTCACGGATGAGGATGGCTTCAGTATCACCAGCAATGTGGGGGTGAACGACTTCGACCCGGACAACACTGTTGGCCAACTCACATACACATTGTTCGATGGTTTGGATGCTGAGCTGCACGGTTTGCTGACCGTCGATCCCGATGGCACGATCATCTACGACCCAGCGGACAATTTCAACGGCAACGTCAGCTTCATCTACCAAGTGTGCGATCCCGGTGGGTTGTGCGATCTGGCCTCGGTGCTGCTCTTCATACTGCCGGTGAACGATCCGATCATCGTGCTCGATGATCAGGAGAACACCGCTGTGGACCTTCCGGTGACCAACAATGTGATCGCCAACGATTCCGACCCGAACGACCCGGCCGGGGGGGTGAACGCCCAAAGTGTTGTCATCATCGCTGGTCCGTTCAACGGACTGGCCACGGCGAATAGCAATGGTACGATCACGTACGAGCCGGGTCCCGGCTATTCCGGGCTGGACAGTGTGCAGTACACGGTTTGCGATCTGGGCGATGCGGCGCCGGTCAGCTGCGACACGGCGTGGCTCGTGATCCTGGTGGACAATACGTATCCGCAAGCCGTGGATGACAATTACGTGATCGACGAGGATACGGACAGTAGCCTGGTCGTAGTGGTCAATGATCTTGTGCCGATCGGAGTGTTGGTGCCTAGCACGGTCGTCGTGCTCGACCAGCCCACGAACGGCAGTGCAACAGTGAATGCCGATGGTTCCATCACCTACTCGCCCAATAACCACTACAATGGTGTGGACGACTTCAACTACCTAGTATGCAACGACCTCGGCTTTTGCTCCAGTGGCACGGTGACGATGGTGGTGGCGGCGGTGAACGATCCGCCGTTGGCACAACCTGATGCGGCGACCACGCCGGAGGAAACGAACATTGTAGTTGATGTATTGATCAATGATTCCGAGCCGATCGACAACCCCGGGGATGTTGTCGCCAGCAGCGTTGCGATCACCGTTGGCCCAGCGAACGGCGTGGCGACCGTAGGGCCTGGCGGCACCATCGATTATACACCCGCCATCGACTTCACAGGAACGGACACCGTCATCTATACTGTTTGCGACGATGGTTTTCCATTGCCAGGGGCGTGCGACACCGCACTTGTGGTATTCGAGGTGACGCCGGTGAACGATCACCCGGTCATCGCAGGGGACACGTTGCAGTTCGTCGGCACTGAGGATGTCGCGCTGCTCATCTGCGTACCGACCTCCGACGTGGATGGCGATACGCACGACATCACAGGTGTGGTGAGCGGGCCGTTCAGCGGTTCGGTGTCCGGAATTGCCGATGGCGATACATGTGTTCTGTATACACCCGACCCCGACTTCTTCGGCAACGACACGTTGATCGTGAACGTGTGCGATCCGGACGGTGCATGCGATCAAGCGGTGGTTGTGATCTCTGTTCTCCCGGCGAACGATCCACCGGTGATCATTGACGGCATCGGGCTACCGGCCGACACCGTGCTGGCAAGCACTGCGGAGGAAGTACCTGTGACGATCTGCCTCGATGCACTTGATATCGACGGCGACCCGGTGCAAGTCACGGATTTCTTCAACGGTCCGTTTAATGGTTTCGTGAGCGGATTCGCTGATGGTGACACCTGTTTCACGTACACGTCGAACGTGAACTACAATGGCAGCGATACGGTGAGCATCGTTGTATGCGATGGCCTTGGCGGCTGTGATACGGTGGTGGTGGTGGTCGACGTGACCCCGGTGAACGATGATCCGGTGATAGAGGATGGGAACGGTGGCCAGATGGATACGCTTCTGGTGAGCACACCTGAGGACACCCCGATCAACTTGTGCATACCTGTATCCGATGCGGAGGGTGATCCGGTGGATGTCACCACCTATTTCAATGGCCCTGTCAACGGCAGCATCTTCAACATCCTCGATGGCAACCCGTGTTTCACCTATGCGCCCGATGCCGACTATGATGGCCCCGACACCGTGTCGGTGGTGGTAAGCGATGGCAATGGTGGCAACGACACATTGGTTGTGATCATTGATGTACTTCCGGTGCACGATGTTCCGGTGATCGTTGACAGCGGCGGAAGTGCGATCGATACGATCACGACGGCAACTGCGGAAGACACGCCGATCACGATCTGCCTTGATGCGATCGATGCGGACGGTGACACGCTGGACATCGTCGACATCCTGAACGGGCCGGGCAACGGACAGGTAACCGGCCTGCTCGGGGGAGACACCTGTTTCACATACTCACCCGCTGCCGACTGGAGCGGCACGGACACCATGACGGTAGTGGTCTGCGACAACAACAGCGGTTGCGATTCCGTAGTGGTCGTCATTTCCGTAACGCCAGTGAACGATGACCCCGTGATCGTCGACAATGGTGGGTCACCGATCGATACACTGGACATCTTTTCGGAAGTTGATCAAGCCGTGATCATCTGCCTTGATGCGACCGATGCCGACGGCGATACGCTGGATGTAGTGACCATCTTCAACGGTCCCGACAGTGGTTCGGTCAGTGGCGTCTTGGATGGGGATACCTGCTTCACCTACACGCCGAACCCGGCTTTCGAAGGCACGGATACCATGACCGTTGTTGTGGAGGATGGCGCTGGAGGCGCGGACACGATAGTGGTGATCGTGAACGTGATCCCGAATGAACCACCGGTAGCGGATAGCGACACCCTGAACGTCATCACTCCGGAGGACACGCCGATCTTGATCTGTCTCGGCGCAACGGATCCCGATGGCGACCCGTTGGATGTGACAGCCATATTGAGCGGTCCGACGAATGGTGCCGTGATCGGTCTGCTGGACGGCGACACCTGTTTCACGTACCTGCCCGCACTCGACTGGTCAGGTGTTGATACCGTTGTGGTTAGCGTGTGCGATCAGTTCAACGATTGCGATGAGGTGACTGTGACCGTAACGGTCACACCGGTGAATGATGTGCCTGTGATAACGGATGGTGGTCTGCCGATCGACTCGCTGAACGCCGTTACCCCTGAGGACACGCCGACCGTGATCTGCCTCGATGCTATCGACGCGGATGGCGATACCCTCGATGTGGTCAGTGTGGTCAATGGCCCGCTGAACGGACAGGTCACGGGTTTGCTTAACGGCGATACCTGCTTCACCTACATCCCGAACGCGGATTGGAATGGCAGCGAGATCATGAGCGTGGTGGTGTGTGACAACAATGGAGGATGCGATACAGTGACGGTGCTCATCGACGTGTTCGCTGTGGATGATGCCCCCGTGATCACCGATGGCGGAACTCCGGCGGATACGATCAACGTCATTACGCCGCAGGACATTCCCGTGACTATCTGTTTGGACGCGGTAGACGCGGACGGCGACACGCTCGATGTGGTGGAGATCATCAACGGACCGGACAGTGGTGTGGTAACAGGTGTGCTCGATGGCGACACGTGCTTCACCTATTCACCCAACGCCGGGTACTTCGGCACGGATACACTTACTGCGATCGTTTGCGATGGCACGGGCTTGTGCGATACGGTCGTGGTAATCATCACAGTAGCCGAGGTGATCCCGAACCAACCGCCGATCGCCGTTGACGATACGGCTGCA
>CADECG010000094.1 GCA_902825795.1 uncultured Bacteroidota bacterium | reverse complement strand
AAGGAGTCACCTTGGGCCTGCGCTTGGGACATCAACACGATGCCAAGCACCAGAAGATCCGTTTTGAGAGCGGTTTTCATGTTCGAGGCAGCTTAAACGCCACTAGCTACCATTGGTTTCAGACCCCTTGTTGTTGCGTCTGGCCGGTCACCCCGGCGAACGCTGCGGATGCGAAATCAACCCCTCGATCCGCCAGTGAAGCGCGCCCTTAATGTGAAACCCAGAACATGAAGTTTTCAACAGTTGGTTGTTTTCGTGACTAACAGTTCTCTACTTTCCCGGCCGCTTACCTGAAAACCCGTTCAACCAAAACCATACCCATGAGACGAACGTTCCGAAGTTTTAACACGCTCCTTGCAGCACTACCATTGCTCTTTGCGATGGATTCAGTTGGGCAAGGGGACAACTGCGCTACCGCACTTGCCGTTGCGCCTGGCCCGCAGGTAGCTGACGGTCCCAGCGCCGGTGGCGGCGTCATTCTCGGTTGTGGAAATACTACCGCCGTCAATGCCGACTGGTACTCGTTCACGACGGGAACTGGTGGGATCCTCAACAATATCAATTCTTGTTTAGGGGGTGCCGATACGCGTTTGACCGTCTTCAACGGCAACGGCGGTTGCGGCGGCTTGGTTTGCTTGGCCACCAATGACGATTTCTGTGACCTCGGGAATGGGAACAACTTTGCCAGCCAACTCACCAACATCAACCTGCCAGCAGGTACCCACTACATCCAGTGGGATGACCGCTGGGAACCCACAGGCTTTACGTGGGACTTCACATTCACCCCATTTGCCTGCGTGCAACCAGCCGCAACGGTGACCCTGATCCCAAACTGCATTGGTGGCACCTACGATCTGGAGGTGAACGTGACCAGTTTGGGTAGTGCCACAACTGTTGGATTGGATATCAGCGTTGGGACGGATATCACCGGCATCGCCGCCACTGGTATCCAGACCTTCACTGGAATTGCCTTAGGGGCAACCCGTACGATCACCTTGGTTCACGAACAGGACAACACCTGTAACGTGGCTCTAGGTAGCTTCGTTGATTGCTGCGTTGGTACTTGTACGGATGCTGCCGTTGTCAGCGCCCTTGGCGTGCAACCTGCGACAGGAACGCTGTACTGCAACACTGGGTACAACGGTGGATGCTGGGGCGGTGGTCCTTTCGGTAGCAAATGGTATGTCTACACGCCGCCTTCCAACGGATTGATGAGCGTATATTCCTGTGGTGCAGGTGATGCACGCATGAGCATATTTGATGGTGCTCTCGGTTGCGGAACACTGGCATGTGTTGCACAAAGTGATGACGACCTGCTCTTTCCTTGCCAAACGGGCGGCTTAGCTTCGGCCGTGGCGAACCTGAACGTCGTCGGCGGCACGCCCTATTACATTGAATGGGACGCACGTTGGTCCAACGCGAGCGTGCCGTGGGAGTTGCTATTTGCGGCTTGCACACCGCCTGCCGGCACTGTCTCGGTGATCGAGAACTGCGGAGGCGGCACATACGACCTTCAGGTTGACATCACCTCGCTTGGTAGCTCGGCTGATATCGACATCGACGTGACCCCTGGAACTGACGTATTGAACGTAAATGCCACTGGTATACAGCTCATTTCAGGTATCCCCATCGGCACGGTTACGAGTGTGATCCTCCGTGCGGATGATCCCTTGTGCGATGTTGACTTGGGCAGCTACTCGGACTGCTGCAATGGCACATGCGCCGGAGCGGCTGCCGCAGTTGTAGGAACGAACACTACGGGCGCTTTGGACTGTGGTGCTGGGGCTACGAACGGGGGCGGTTTGGGCGGTGTGGCAACGGACGCCCGCTGGTTCACTTTCACTCCACCAAATACAGGTCAGATCAGCATTGATAACTGCGTTTCAGCGGTTGATTCCAGGCTCATGATCTGGGATGGGACTGGCGGTTGTGGCGCACTCGTGTTGATCACTGCTACGGATGATGACTGCGGCTTGGCTTCCCAAGAGCTGAACGTTCCAGTAACCGGCGGAACGCCCTATTTGATCGAGTGGGACGACCGCTGGAGCAGCACCGGGTTCGATTGGAACTTGTCATATGTAAGCTGTACCCCACCTGCCGCCACTGGTGTGGCCACGGACGATTGCGGCCTTGGCACATTCACCATCGCGGTGGACGTTACCAGCTTGGGAAGCAGCACGGAACTACAGATCTCGAGCGATGTGAACGGTATTGAAGTGGCCAGCGTCATGGCAACCGGTATCGTGAACATACCAGCGGTTTACTCCGCTGGCGTACCTGTTACGATCACACTGACCTCCACCAGTGACCCGAACTGCTCCGTTGTTGTGGGCACGTTTACGGATTGCTGCAGCGGTTCTTGCGTTGGGGCCGTAGCGGCAGTGCTCGGAACAAATTCACATGGCGATATGAACTGCGGAGGTTCCGCGACAAACGCGCTCGCTGGCGGTGCGGTTAATGCTCGGTGGTTCACTTGGACACCGGCTTCGAACGGTTTGGCCGTGGTTAGTGCCTGCAATCCACCAAACACGACGAACAGTGACACTCGCGTTACGGTTCACACCGGCACGTGTGCGGCGCTGAACTTTGTGGGTGGAGATGACGACGCTTGCACGACCCCCGGGTTCGGCTCCTCCTTCGGGTGGCTTGCGAACGCCGGAACTGAGTATTTCATTGAGTGGGATGACCGATGGGACCCCACAGGGCACGATTGGGACCTGAGTCTGACGCCATGTGTTGCTCCAGCGAACGATGAATGCACCAACGAGATCCCCTCCAACAACCCGCTATCGGTCGGTAACACGATCAACTATGCTGGCACAGCCAACTGCGCCAATGATGATGTGGGTATTGCTAACATCTTCGGGGGAGTGTCAGGATACGTTTGGGCAACATTCGAACTGCTCACATGTGCCGACGTGGTGATCGACTATTGCGGGACCACGACCTTCACGAACGGTGCGTTGAACATGTACACGGATTGCAGTGGTACGAACCCTGTCAACTCGCAGACCTTCAACTTCGTTACCTGCGGTGATGGCAATCCGAGCATCTTCTATAACAGCCTGCCACCGGGTGTGTATTACTACCCGATCCTTTGGGGGCTGACCTTCCCGGATCCGACGTACAACGTGAATATCACGGCTAACGCACCTGTTATTGCCTGCACACCGAACTCTTGCGCAGATGCACAACCGATCACATGCGGAGGTGCGGTCACTGGAACGACAGTGAGCAACTCGAACAACCAAGGTGCAAGCGTGTGCTTGCCGAACCACGTTGGCCCGGGCCCGAATGCTTGGTATTATGTTGATGCCTTGGTTTCGGAGGTTCTTACTGCCAGCACCTGTGTGGGCACCGCCTACAACAGCATGATCACGGTTTATGACGCTGGTGTTTCACCTGGCGTCTGCGGTGCACTGACTTGCCTCACGGGCAACGACGACAACTGCGGCGCTGGTACGAATACACCTAGCGAGGTGAACTGGGCAGCTACGGCAGGCAACCGCTACTACATTGTTGTGCACGGTCCTGGTGGTTTCGTGAACAGCACTGGCGTATTCACCATGAACCTGACCTGTGGAGCACCCACGTGTCCTGCACCTGCCAACGACCTGTGCGGTGGCGCTTCGACGCTTACCCCGGTATTGGGTGATGGCTCAGGCGTTCTTGCCACGGGTACCAACTGCGGTGCTTTTGCGGATGCCAACCCAAGCTGCGATGTTGACCTGAGCTTCGTTCCAGCAGCGGGTCGTGCACAAGGTGTATGGTACACATTCAACACTGGCGCCAACACCTATATGGACCTGACATTGTATGATCAGGATCTGGACATCACCTTCACAGCAACCGCCTTGAGCTATGCCCTTTATTCGGGTGGCTGTGGTGCGCTGACCGAGGTGGCGTGCGTGCAAGCCGGTGAGGGAACAACCTCCTTCCCACTGCTCACTCCGAACACCGACTATTGGATCCTCGTTCATAACCAAGGCGGTATCGGCACGGAAGGCACATTCGGCATTCTGCTTGAATTCCCTGCACAGAATGATGCCGCTCCTACCACCATCGTTTCCCCGGTGGGGAACCTCTGCACCACAACGGTTGCACCAGAGGTGGTCGTAACCAACAATGGTCAACAGCCATTAACCAGCGTTACCGTCACTTACGATGTGGACGGTGGTGCGCCGGTGGTAACGGTTGTGCCGTTCGCTCCTGCACTTACCTACGGTCAATCGCAGCAGGTAACGCTCACATCGAGCATCACCGTCTCAGGTCCACACACGCTGAACGTTGCGACGAGCTTGCCGAACGGAGTTGCCGATGAGATCCCCGCCGATGACACGAACAGCAGCCTATTCGCTGTCGATGGCGAAGCCGTTGAGATCGTGATCGTGCAGGACCGTTGGGGTTCTGAAACGACGTGGGAGATCTATGATGCTCTTGAGATCGCACCGATCGCATCTGGCGGACCGTACAGTGATCTTGGCGCAAACGGAACCCAGAACAATAGTGTAACGCTTTGTCTGCCGTTGACCTTCGGCAACTGCTTCACCATGCGTATCCAAGATGCGTTCGGTGATGGTATGTGCTGCTCGTATGGCATCGGTAACTGGCAAGTACGGTCGCCCAATGGTGACCTGTTGATCACGGACGTGTTCCAAGGCATTGGCACGTTGGCTGGTTCCAGCGATAACGGAGGCGATGATTCTCCCAACGCGAACAACCCAGCTTACACGGGCCACGAATTCTGCCTGCCGAAAGGACCAGCTGATATCGAGGCTGCGGATTGCGGCATCTTCAACAACACCTTGAACAACAAGGTTTACGCTGCACAAGCACCAGGTACAGGGAAATATCAGTTCGAATTCTCTGATCCCGATTTCGGCTTCCGTCGTCGCATTGCAGTATCGCAGCGTTACGTGAAGTTCAGCCAATTGCAAACCAATCCTCTGGTAGCTGGCACGCACTACTTCGTTCGCGCTCGTCGCGATGCGGACGGTGATCTGAGCTATGCGAACGAAAATTGGGGCAGTGGTTGCGAAATGGGCTTGGATGCAACGGCAATACCCGGCTGCGGCCAGTTGATCGATGATATCGGTTCACCGACGCATAGCTGCGGTGTTACCAAGTCGTTCGGTTACAGCGACAAGGTTTGGGCACAGCCCGTGCTAGGCGCTCTACAGTACCGCTTCCGCTTCGCTGGCTCGCTGGATCCCGATGGTCCGACCGGCCCATTGACACCGGTTGTTGGTGCGCGCCTGATCACACAAGCCAGCTACGTGCGTGTGTTGAACTGGGCAACCTACACCTTGCTTGACGGTGAGACCTACGACGTGACCGTTGAGGTCTTCGTCAACGGTAGCTGGAGCGGATTCTGTGGTGCAACCTGTCAGGTGACCATTGATAACCCGCCAGCTTTCGGTGGCCGCGATGTTGAAGTGGTCAGCACCAGCGATGTGCAGTTGTACCCGAACCCCGTACATGATGGTAACGTGAACCTTGTGCTCAATGGCCTCACCGGCGCTGAGAACATTGTGACCGTTGACATCTACGATGTGTTCGGTAAGCGTGTATTCGCCCGCACCATCGGCACCGAGGGTGCCACGCAGGTGAGCACCGTGCTCGAACTGGGTACGGGTATGGCCAGCGGTGTATACATGGTGGATGTCACCATGGGTGATCGCAAGAGCGTTCAACGCTTGACCATCCAGTAAGCAGAGAACAAGCATTGAAGCCCCGCTCCGACATGTGTCGGGGCGGGGCTTCTCGCTTTTGTACCATGAAGCCGAGCCTTCCTGTTCCGCATTGACCGGGAACCAAGGAATGGATGCTTCTAGCGCATCGACACGGGCAGCTTCGATCTGACCGTGGTAGCCATATGCCGGCCATGGGGCATAGACTGATCAAGGTTCGCCAATGCCAAATAAGCCCCGCCGCGGATCACTGGTACCATGGGCCGCGGATCGGAAATGGCGAGGCCCGGGGATCCCCGGGCCTCGCCATTCTGAGTCGTGATCGTCCCTATCGGGTAAAAAGCACTTCGCGCAATTTCGGGAGCGGCCAAAGCTCATCATCAACAAGCAGCTCGAGCTTGTCACTGTGGTTGCGGATCTCGTCCAGATAGGGCTTTACCCTATCGCAGTAGGCTATGGCCTTCGCACGGCTCTCCTCAATAGCATTCGCCTTCTTGCGAGCCTCGATCATTTCCTCGGTCAACGTCATGATTCGACCAATGTGATCACTCATTTCTTCAATCAGCCTAACTTGTGTGGCGGCCGCCTTTTTGGCCTTCTCCACACCCAGTACCTCGCGCAAACCGCGGACGTTCTCGATAAGTCGGTTCTGGTAGGTAATGGCTGTAGGTACGATATGGTTTTGGGCGAGGTCGCCGCATACGCGGCTCTCGATCTGGATCTTCAACATGTAGCTGTGCAGCTCGATCTCATGCCTCGCCTCCAACTCGACGGGGCTCAACACATCCATTTCGCCGAAGAGCTTCATGGTCTCCTTCCGGCTCCAAACATCCAATGCACGTGGAGTGTCCTTGATGTTCGACAAGCCTCGTTTCTCGGCTTCCTTCACCCACTCATCTCCGTAGCCATTGCCTTCGAAGCGAATACTCTTACTACTTGCGATCAGATCGCGAAGTACTTGTAGGATAGCATCATCCTTCTTCACACCCTTTTTGATCATTCCGTCAACCTCCTTCGCGAAATCGCTCAGCTGCTTGGCAACGATGGTGTTCAGCACGGTCATCGGCCCAGCACAATTGGCGCTACTTCCCACTGCGCGGAACTCGAACTTATTTCCAGTAAAAGCGAACGGACTCGTACGGTTACGGTCGGTGTTGTCCAGCATGATCTGCGGGATCCGGCCGATGTTCAGCTTCAGTTCCGTTTTGGCCTCAGCCGTCATCTTGCCTTTGATATCGCGCTCAAGTTCATCCAGCAGCTTCCCCAAGTGGTCGCCGATGAACACGCTGATGATCGCTGGCGGCGCCTCATTGGCTCCAAGCCTATGATCGTTGTTGGCGCTCGCAATACTGGCCCGAAGCACGTCCGCATGGCTGTGGATCGCCTTGATGGTATTGATGAAGAAGGTGAGAAACTGAAGGTTCTCCTTTGGTGTCTTCATCGGCTTCAGCAGGTTCTTACCCGTGCTGGTGGCCAAACTCCAGTTGTTGTGCTTTCCGCTGCCATTCACCCCTGCGAAGGGCTTTTCGTGCAACAGGACCCTGAAGTCGTGCTTGCGCGCCGTGCGCTCCATGACGTCCATGAGCAGCACATTGTGATCCACCGCAAGGTTCAACTCCTCAAAGACCGGAGCACATTCAAACTGGTTCGGTGCGACCTCGTTGTGGCGGGTCTTCACAGGAATACCAAGTTTAAGCGCCTCGGTCTCGAAATCGCGCATGAATGCCTGGGCGCGCTCGGGTATCGCCCCGAAATAGTGATCCTCCAATTGCTGGCCCTTTGCCGGGCTGTGCCCGAACAGCGCACGTCCCGTCATCATGATGTCAGGACGAGCATGGTATAGTGCCTCGTCGATGAGGAAGTACTCCTGCTCCCACCCTAACGTCGCGATCACCTTGTTCACGTCCTTATCGAAGTACTGACACACCGTGGTGGCAGCCTTGTCAATAGCGTGGATGGCCCGAAGAAGGGGCATCTTGTAATCAAGGGCTTCCCCGGTGTAGCTGATGAAAATGGTGGGGATACACAGGGTACGCCCCATGATGAAGGCGGGACTGCTCGGGTCCCATGCCGTGTAACCGCGGGCCTCGAACGTATTGCGGATACCTCCATTGGGAAAGCTGCTGGCATCGGGCTCTTGCTGCACGAGCATGCTACCGTCGAATCGTTCGATGCTCCGACCGCCACCGATCGGTTCGAAGAAGGCGTCGTGCTTCTCCGCACTGAGACCGGTCAGCGGTTGAAACCAATGCGTGTAGTGGGTTGCTCCCTTGCTTGACGCCCATTCCTTCATTCCGCTTGCAACCTGGTCCGCAAGCTTGCGCTCGATCCGTTGCCCCTGATGGATGGCTTGGCGAACGGCGTAGTACGCGTCCTCGGTGAGGAACATCCGCATGGCGTCCTCATTGAATACGCTGCTTCCGAAGAAGTCGCTGATCTTCAAGGAAGGGGGTTCGGAGTGTCTCGGGCGACGGCTCATGACTTCGGACATGGCCTTGGCTCGCAGGTGGGGGGCGCTCATGAAAAATGGTGTTTTCTGGCCGCGAATGTATTTTCTGAAGGGGGGTAGTCTCAAGAAACAGGTCCATTTCTTTTCAAACACCTGTTTGAAAATGGGGGGCTGGGTGTAGAAAACACCAGAAAATACCGTCCTACCCCCTTCGGTCAGGTTCGATGCTCCAACGTGGAGGTCAAGCCCCAGGACCGTTCTGCTCGCCCGGACCGGGCTCCTCTCCCGGCTGCCTAACACTCGGCAGGTCAGGTGCGGACGAAATAGGAACCGGCGGCTTGCGGTGGTCAGGCTCCTCTATCCGGAACTGGGCCTTCTGCTGGTCGAATCCCCGCTTTACAACGCTGGTCTCCTTCTGGATCTCGCGTTGCACCTGATTGCTGGCGTCCCGCAATTGTCGCATCGTACGTCCCAGAGTTCGAGCGATGTCCGGAATACCCTTGCTCCCGAAGAAGAGGAGCACCAACACCAAGATCACCAGGATCTCGCCACCACTGATATCCAAGAAGAGCAGGGTCATTGTCGATCGTCGTGTATGGATCGCCGAGAAAGTCCAAAGGAACAATGTGGCGGGTCAAAGGTGCATAACAGCGACAGCTATTGAAAGCAAAAACCCCGTGGATGGACCACGGGGCTTTGCGTGAATTATCGGCTTTGGATCAAGCAGCCAAGGCCACCTGTTTCTCCTCTTTCCGCTTGAGGAAGTCCACGGCAACAGCGCTAGCAACGAAGATGGATGAGTACGTCCCCACTACGATACCTACGAAGAGACCGAACACGAAGCCTTTGATAGCGGCGCTGCCCATGAAGAAGATGATGAGCAATACGATCATCACGTTGAGGCCGGTCATCAAGGTGCGGCTGAGCGTGAGGTTCATGGCCTTATTGAAGACCTGCACAACACCTTCCCGCTTGTGATCAGTCAGGTACTCCCGGATACGGTCGAACACGACCACGGTATCGTTAATGGAATAACCGATGACCGTAAGAATTACCGCAATGAATGCCTCGTCGATCTCCAAGGAGAAACCCACAACACCCCACAGGAGCGAGTAGAGGCCGAGTACAATGATCGTATCGTGCATCAGCGATAGCAATGCACCAGCGCCATACTGCCAATTCTTGAACCGTATGGCGATGTATATGAACATGAACACCAAGGAGATCAGCACCGAGGTGATCGCGCCCTTCACGATATCATCACTGATGGTGGGATCCACCTTGCGTGTTTCGTCAGCGAAATGGAAGGGACCCACCTTGGCAAGGCCATCTGCTATACGCGCCTGAACAATGGAATCGGAACCCAGAATGGGATCCTCGATCAAGTAGTTCGTGGTGATCTTCAATCGCTTATCGCCGCCGTACGTTTTAACGTTCATGGTGTATTGGCGGCCCGCCTCGGTCTTTACAGCGTCCTCCATGACGTTCCGTACCTGGTCCACGTCCACAGCCTCATTGAATTCGGCCACATATGTGCGTCCGCCTGTAAAATCAACACCCCAGTTAAAGCTCTTGGTGGCCATGGATCCCACGCTGACGGCAATGAGGACCAAGCTGATGATGTAGAACATCTTCCGCTTGCCCATGAAATCGATGTTCGTATTGGAGAAGAGGTTCTTGCTCCAGTTGGTCCAGAAGCTGATGTCCTTGTTGCGGTCCAAGCGCCACGAGATCACCATACGGCTGATGAAAATGGCCGAGAACAACGACGTTGCGATACCGATCATCAGCGTCGTTGCGAAACCCTTGATCGGACCACTTCCGAACCAGAAAAGGATAAGGCCGGTTACGAACGTGGTAACGTTCGAATCGATGATGGCGCTGAGGGCTCCCTTGTACCCCAGGTCCACCGCGCTCTTGAGCATCTTGCCCGCCTTCAGTTCTTCCCGGATCCGTTCGTTGATCAGCACGTTCGCATCCACGGCCATACCGATCGTGAGCACGATACCCGCAATACCGGGCAACGTAAGCGTAGCGCCAACACTGGCCATGGTACCAAGGAGGAAGAAGACGTTGCACAGCAAAGCGATATCGGCGATCCAACCAGCCCGAGCGTAGTAGAGGATCATCACGATGAGCACCACGATGATCGCGATGGCGAAGCTCCACAGTCCACCCTGCACGTTGTCTTCACCGATCGAAGCACCCACGACCGTTTCATCGATGATCCGCGCTGGTGCGGGCAAAGCGCCGGCTTTCAGGATGGTGGCCAAGTCCGTGGCTTCCGTAATGTTCGCCTGGATGTCGTTACCACCTCCCATGGTGATACGGCTGCTGCCGCCACCGATCTCCTCGTTGACGTTCGGGGCGCTGTAAACCAAGTTGTCCAACACCACAGCCACCGGTTTCTGGATGTTGTCGGCCGTCATACGGCGCCAGTTCTCAGCCCCTTCGCTGTTCATCGACATGCTCACGATAACACCACCGGTATTATCAAAGTCTTGATAAGCATTCACAATGACCTTCCCGTCCACACGGGGTTTTCCATCGCTTGTCAAACGCAGAGCGTACATATCCAACAAGGTCACGCCGTTCACGTTCCGTGACTTTGCGGCCCACGCCAAACGCATGTTCGACGGCAGGCTCCTCTGCACGGCCGGTGTTTGCAGGTATGTGTTCACCGCTGGCGTGTCGGCCAATAATGAAACACCAATTACAGCTCCTGGCACAAAACGTCGCTCGCCATCAATGTACGGGTTCAACACGCTCATCAGCGGATTCTCCATTCGATACTTCCGGCGCTCCTCCTCGGTGGGCTCCCCGGCAACACCGTCATCCGCAGCTGTGTCGGCATCCGCCAATTGATCGGCGACTCCGTTCGTGTCGGCCGCGTTGCTATCCACAACGGCAGTGGCCGAGGTATCGGGAGGAACAACTGCTATTGCATCCGCAACGGCGGTGTCGGCTACCGTTGTATCGGTTGCCAAGGTGTCCGCGAGATCGGGGTAGAGGGCTGCGCTCAAACTGCTGTTCGCGGTTTTCAGGAACTCAAAGGTCTCCGGGGTGTTGAGGTACATCTCCCAGAACTCGAGGTTAGCAGTGCTCTGCAACACTTTGCGCACACGCTCTTTGTCCTTCACACCGGGCAATTCGATCTGGATACGACCCGAGAACTGCTGCTTCTGGATGCTCGGCTGGCTAACCCCGAATTTGTCGATACGGGTACGCAGGATCCTCTCCGTGTTGTCCAATGCGGCCTTGGCTTGGACTTTCAGGGACGCAATGATCTCCGCATTGTCATCGTCCTGACCGAACATACCCTCATTCTCGCCGGTGCTGAAGATGGCGGAGAGACGACCGTTGGGGTCAGCCTTCTTGTATTCCTCATCAAAGAGGCTAATAAAGTCCTTGGTGCTCGACAACTGCGCTTTGCGAGCTGCGGCAATTGCCGCATTGAACGCCGGATCATCGCTTTCATCGCTCAAGGCGACCACCAGTTCAGGAATGCTCACCTCCAGCGTAACGGCCATACCGCCACGGAGGTCAAGACCGAGGTTCATCTCTTTCTCCTTGCACTGGGCATAGGTGAAGCCCATGACGGGATAGACCACATCGTTCGCATGATCACGGATGTAGCGGTTCTCCAGCTCCAGCAAAAGCTTCGCCGTATCGATGGCACTAGCGGCTCCTTTAACAGCTACGGCCGAATCCCACAGATAAGTGCCAGGTGCCGTCTCGACCTTCGCATTGTCCTCAACGCGGCCTGTGAACCAAGAGAAACTCAGTTGCCACAAGCACGCCAGCGCCAATAGGATGGTAAATATCCAAAGCGCTCCTCTGTTCTGCATGACCGATAGGGGTTCGTAAAATGGGGCGGCAAATATAGAAACGTGCCCATGCGGCCGAAGGCATGGCCCATACGGCTTCTGCACATGTCGAATACGGCCTGCGGGACATCCACCGGACATAGCTTTGGCCGCCATCAACAAAGCAACGATCACGTTGCAGTTAGCGTCCACGCTGTACCATGAAAAACATTCTTGCCCTTCTGATCTCGCTTTCGGTCCCAGGTGCGCTCTGCGCGCAATTCGACTTGGTGCCCAACGGGAGTATTCCGGTAACCGAGAACGGAACCGCCTTCGACATGGCGTGGGGTGGCGGATTGAACTTCTGCCAAGTGAGCCCCATGGACATCGATCAGGACGGCGACGATGACCTTTTCATATTCGACCGCAGTGGCGATAAGGTGGTAACGCTCCTGAACGGCGGCACTCCAAACACGGTGGACTACACCCACACGCAGGATTTCGACAACGTTTACCCCTTCAACGAGCTGCATGATTGGGCACTGGCCCGCGACTACAATTGCGATGGCAAGGCCGACATCTTCACGTACTCATTGGGCGGGGCCAGAGTGTTCAAGAACGTAAGCACTCCGGGGAACCCAGCCTTTGTGCTGGTGGATACGCTCGTGCGCAGCAACTACGTACCCACTGACGCGAATCTCTACATTACCTCAGTGGACCTGCCGGATATGGCGGATATCGACGGCGACGGTGACCTGGACATTCTCACCTTCTCCATTTTCGGGGCATTCGTGGAGTACCACAAGAACCTTAGCATGGAACTCTATGGCACCTGCGACAGCTTAGTGTACACTGTGGCAAACCGCTGTTTCGGGTACTTCAGCGAGAACTTCAACACGAACGCCATCCATCTGGACGATAGCTGCACCAACAATGTCCCCAACCCTGAATTCGGGAACGATATTCAGAATCTGACACTCGATCTGTACAACACGACCCCGCTGGAGCGCCTCTTGGATGGCCGGGCGCACGCTGGCAGCACGATCTGTATCCTCGACCTTGATGCGAACGAGGCGATGGACCTTCTTCTCGGCGACATCAGTTATCCGTACATCGTTGGCCTGTGGAACGATGGCACACCCAATGCGAACCACATGGCTTCGCAGGACACGTTGTTCCCGGTGTACGACGTGCCATACGACTCACAAATATTCGCAGGCTCATTCTATGTGGATGTGAACAACGACGGCAAACGCGACTTGTTAGCCAGTCCGAACGCGGGATCGTTGAGCGAGAACTTCACCAGTTTCTGGTACTATTTGAACACGGGTACCGACGCCGCACCGGTGTTCGATTTTCAGCAGAACAACATTTTCCAGCAGGACATGATCGACCTCGGTGAAGGAGCGTATCCCGTTCTCTTCGACCACAACAGCGACGGGTTGATGGACCTCATCGTGGCCAACTTCGGGTACTTCGCGGCCGGGGGTAACTATCCGTGCAAGCTGGCGCTCTTCGAGAATACCGGCTCCACAACGCAGCCGGAGTTCATGTTGGTGAACCGCGATTATGAGAACTTGAGCAGCAGCGGCATCGGCATGGCCATGTACCCTGCCTTCGGCGATCTGGACGGTGATGGGGACAAGGACCTGATCATCGGCGACCTGCAAGGAAGAATGCACCGCTTCCAGAACATCAGCACGGGGCCAGTGGCCGACTTCCAGTTGCTCAGTCCCAATATCACCGATGCTGGCAACATCACCATCGATGTCGGTCAATTCGCATCACCGGTACTGTTCGATATGGATGGCGACGGGCTCCTTGACCTCACGGTGGGTGAGCGGAACGGCAACCTTGGCTATTACCATAACACGGGTACCGCGGCCGTTGCGGAGTGGACGTTGGAGAATGACTCGCTCGGCGGGCTCGACGTGGCTGAATGGTGGAACGTAACGGGTTATTCAACCCCGTTCATTTTCCTGAACAACTTGGGCGAGCGCGAATTGGTGATCGGTAGTGAGAGCGGCTGGCTGCACCACTATGGCAACATCGACGGCAACCTCACGGGCACTTTCACGCTCATCGACAGCACCTTTCAGTCGATCCGCACGGGCAAACGCTCGGCGGTTGCGTTGTACGACTTCAACGCGGACGGCGACTTGGATGGCGTCGTTGGCAATTACCGCGGTGGCGTCAGCTTCTACCTGAACGATTTCACTCAAAGTGTTAGCACCGCAGCGCCGGGCGCGTTGTTCTCCATCGCCCCGAATCCAGCGAGCACGCAGGTGATCGTAACCATGGGCGCTGAATGGCGCGCTGGCATGCAAGTGCGCATCCTGAACGCCCTTGGACAGGAAGTCTTGCGCGTGCCGATGACCGCGCAGAACACAATGATCAGCACTGAGGCTCTTGGGAACGGCGTGTATCTGGTTGAAGTGGGCGGCCAGAATGTTCTCG